>BQJT01000286.1 GCA_021604845.1 Cyclobacteriaceae bacterium | reverse complement strand
CCAACTTATTCTAAAGTGCCTGTTGAAAAGGCTGTCGAGGCTAAGGACGTTAAATCGTAAGACGAGTCTCGTATACAGTCACGTTGGTCACAAATTAAACTAGAAGTCACTTTGAGTGACTTTTCGATTTTTTTGGGGTAGTCATAAAAATATAGTCCCATAACGGAGATGACACACCGAAGGCCCGTTCGTGATCCTTATAATGATGTATGCCGTGATTGACCCAGAGTATTCGAAGAAAATTCTTCGGTGGTTGGTAAGCATGGACTACATAATGTACAATTAGGTACAGTGAATAACCTGTTACAAACCCGGGTAGGAATCCGAAAATGTGATCACCCATCGCCATCCTAAGGCTAAAAAACAAAATAGTTACAATTACTACGCTCACTACCGGAGGCATGGCCAGTCTGCTGGTGTCCTTGGGAAATTCGTGGTGTACTCCATGAAAGGCATATTGGATTTTTTCCCTTAGTTTGGTGTTAGTAATCATGTGGAATACGTAGCGATGAACCAGGTATTCTATCAGCGTGAACAGCAACAGGCCAATGGTAAATGCCCCGATCTGTGTTAATGCATTGTACTGCGAATACATAAATCCCCACACCATCAGGAAAGCAGAAAATGAAATAAATATACCAACTGGAACAGCGGTATTGGTACGGGTTAGTCGCTCAAGAATGGGATTGTTGAAAAAAACCTTTGTTCCTTTATTCTGCGGTTTAATGGTTTTTGCGGATGTACTCATACCGTAAATTGAGAATTGAACACCAAATTTAGTGGTTTACCGGGTTTAACCACAAAAATTATGTATAATTTTTATCATCTATCGGACGATTGTTCTTTGACTTATCTCAACAATCTCGTTATAGTAGTCCTCGTACAGGGGTAAAATGTTTTCAACATCAAACTCCTTAGCACGCTGTAATGCCTGTAACTTAAACTTAGGCAGGTTTTCGTCAGAGAGTACCAAAAGCGCGTTTGCGGACATTTCTTCAACATTACCAACATCACTCATAAATCCGGTTTTGCCGTTTATCATTAGTTCAGGTAGCCCACCGGTATTACTGGATATTACAGGTACTTCGCAGGCCATTGCCTCCAGGGCAGCGAGCCCAAAACTTTCTTTTTCAGAAGGCATCACGAACAGATCAGCTACAGACAGCACTTCTTCAACAGCTTCCAGTTTACCCAGGAATCGAACATCGTCACATATGTCCAGGTCACGACTCAGGGATTCTATATGACTTCTTTCCGGGCCGTCACCAACCAGTAACAGTTTGGCCTTAATATGCTGTCTGATATTACTAAAAATCTTCACTACGTCTTCCACCCTTTTAACTTTACGGAAATTCGAAGTATGTACAATTAGCTTTTCTCCATCCGGACAGATTGCAGTTTTAAAGTGGTCCTTCTTCTGTTTTTTAAATCGCTCCAGGTCGATAAAGTTAGGTATGACCTCGATATCCTTAGTTACTTTGAAATGTTTAAAAGTATCTTCTCTTAGATCCCTGGAAACTGCGGTTATACCATCCGAAGCATTTATACTAAAGGTAACCACGGGTTCGTAAGAGGCGTCCTTGCCTACCAGGGTAATGTCTGTACCGTGTAAAGTGGTAATGACGGGTATTTCTCTGTCGGAGGTTTTAAGAATTTGTTTTGCCATGTAGGCCGCTGAGGCATGCGGTATAGCATAATGGACGTGTAGAAGATCCAGATTCTCGTATTGAATAACATTCACTAAAGTACTGGCCAGCGCCAGTTCATAGGGTGGGTACTCAAAAAGCGGATAAGTCCTGATGTCAACCTCGTGGTAATAGAGGTTTTCGTTAAAGAAGTCCAACCTGGTCGGTTGGGAGTAAGTAATAAAATGGACTTTGTGCCCTTTTTTGGCTAACGCGATCCCTAATTCTGTGGCTACTACACCACTTCCCCCAAATGTTGGGTAACATACTATGCCTATCCTCATACTCAGCTACTGTTGCCTTTTCTATAACTCCACATGGAATCATAAATTGCATCCTGAATTCTTGTACGTATGTTGCTTTTAATAAGTTTAGTATTATTTGCTTTAGGATGAATTCTGTTGGAAAGAAAAACATAGACCAGGTCAAATTCCGGATCTACCCAGACGGCTGTACCAGTGAATCCCGTGTGTCCAAATGTGGCCGGGCTGGCATACCTTGAAGTGGGGTTGATCTTCCCGTTGCGCTCTGGTTTATCCCAACCAAGGCCTCTTCTGTTCTGTGGGGATTGTTGCCCGGTAAATTCAGATAAAGTCCCTTGCTGCAGATAACGGGTACCCCCGTAATATCCATCCTGCAGATTCATCTGTGCCATAATAGCCAGATCAGTTGCATTGCTAAAAATACCAGCGTGCCCTGCTATACCGCCGAACATTGCGGCACCCTGATCGTGAACGGTACCACAAATAAGGGTATTGCGAAAATAGTTATCTTCTTCCGTGGGAGCAATCCTGTTTATAGGAAATTTACACAAAGGCAGATAGGTCATGGTCGACAGCCCCAGGGGGTGGTAAAAGTTTTGCTCCAGGAATTGTTCGATTGGCTGATTTAAATGTGATTCAGCCAGTTTCTTAAGAATATAAAATCCCATATCACTATACTTGTAAGTATAATGGCTTCCTCTCCGGTAGCGGTTCGGCCGGAGCCGGCTGTCCACCGTCCATTGCCAAAGAGAGTCCTGAAGCGAACGGATGCTGTACATTCCCAATGCCACCTGCATCTGAAAATTCTGCTCCGGGTAAGCGCTGTAAATGGTTGGGTTTAATCCAACTTCATCCACCGTTCTCCTCCAAAACGGAATAAATGGCAAAAGTCCTGCCTGGTGGGTCAGCAGATCCTTAACGTAGATATTGTTTTTATTGCTTTCATTGAGCTCAGGCAGGTAAAAGGATACTTTCTTATTCAGGTCGATAGCTCCTTGCTCCTTCAAGAACATGATAGCTTGCAGGGTTGCTACCACTTTGGTTATTGAAGCAATGTCGTACAGCGTTTCCTCGGTTACTGCGTTTATGCTATCATAAGAAAAATAACCATAGGATTTTTCAAAAACCACTTTTCCGTTCCGGGCTACCAGTACCTGACAGCCAGGGGTGGCCTTTTCAGAAATTGCCTCATTAACAATTCTGTCTATACGCCCTAGAACTTTAGAATCCATGCCGGCATCTTCAGGGATCGAATACCCTAACCTGCCCAGCGCTTCGGTTGTTTCTCCAGTTCCGGCAGGAATTGCACCCGCGCTAACTGGCAACCGTCCGCTCGCTGGTAACGCTCCAAAAATTATCTGAGGCACCAATTCCTGGGTGAGCGTTTGATCCTGGTAAGCACAAATTAGGTTATCAATGTCCTGCAGGTATTCCATACTGTAAGGGTTGCCAAATGCAACTACAATGATTTTAGTTCTTTTCTGAAGCTCCCTGAGGAATTCAATATCCATGTTGGTCAGCCCGTATTGGCTGCTCCTTCCCTTGGTGAACGTATGCAGGCCTATCACTACCTGATTGAAGTTTTCCAGTTTACCCAGCAGTGTTTGGTACTTAGCCTTATTGCGCTCACGGTTCGAAATGGTAAAATGATTGAATGAGGCGTATTTTGATAGTTTCTTCTGGAAAGTATTGTGGTCGGTGCTTCCTATGATTAAGCTGGCGAAGTAAGTAGTGTCCAGCACCTTTGTAGGAATTATCTTGTCCCTGTTATTAACTACTGTAATGGATTTTTCAAACAGATTTTGTTTCAATAATTGAGCTTCAGGTCTGTTTAGATAAAAGTGCAGGTTGTCCAGGTTTACCGGCTGATAATTGTTAAGCCCCGAACGATACTTTGTGGTTAAAATTTTCCGGACTCTGGATTCCACCAGCGATTTTTTAAGTTGCTTGTCCTTTATCGCCTGTTGAAGCGCCTGGATAGCAAGGGGAACATTCTCCGGGAACAGCAGTACATCGTTGCCAGCTTGCAACGCCATCAACTCCAAAACTCCGGGTTCGTAATATTTTGTAACCCCTTTCATATTAAGAGCATCGGTAAAGACCAACCCACTAAAACCCAGCTGTTCTTTTAGCAAGCCGGTTACCACAGGTTGCGATAATGTGGAAGGCAGGTTGACAGTAGAGTCCAGGGCCGGGATATACAGATGCGCAATCATGGTACTGCGGAGGCCTGCATCGATTAGCTTCTTAAAAGGATAAAGTTCAACTTGTTCCAGCCGGGTGCGTGAATGCGCAATTATGGGTAAAGTATAGTGTGAATCTGCACTGGTATCACCATGACCCGGGAAATGCTTGGCATTGGCCATTACACCCTGTGATTCCAGCCCTTTCATGTAGGCGATACCCTTTGCAGCGACATTGTCCAGATCTTCACCAAAGGATCTGGTGCCTATAACCGGGTTGGCCGGGTTACTGTTGACGTCAATTACCGGGGCAAAATTTATATGCACCCCTAATCGGTTTAACTGCCGGCCAATTTCAGCGCCCATAAGAAAAATCTGATGGTCATCACTAATAGCGCCCAGGGTCATTTGCCGAGGATAACTAATGGTGCTGTCCAGCCTCATGCCCAGGCCCCACTCCGCATCCATTGCGATTAGCATGGGAGTTTTTGCCATCGCCTGGTAAAGATTGGTAAGTCTGGCCTGTCTTACCGGACCACCCTGCATGAACAGCAAACCTCCGATATTATATCTTTTAACTAATTTGCCAAGATCCTGTTGATAGGAGGAGCCTTTGTTGGAATATGCCGCAACCATAAATAGCTGTCCCAACCGCTCTTCTTCACTCAAACTGCGATAAACACTGTCTACCCACCGTTCTTCCTGCTTAATGGAATGAACCTCTTGTGCAGTTAAATCGTTAACCAACAAGAGCAAAAATACCAGTATAAATGCCTTCATTGAAGTCATACAAACAGGGGTCTCCAGGCTGAATATTAGATAGATACTATTTTCGTAATTAAGTAAAAGTATTAATAAATTTAGATAAATTTACTACACCGTATGAAGTTTCCATCCCTCTTCCGGACGCCAACTCATAAGCGATTCCATTTTGAACCTCGATACTACGACCCAATTAAAGAGGATATCGCCCGTCGAACTGCCAGAATCAAGCAAGAACTCTCTGGAGATAAAAGTAACAACTATCGCGCCAATATTTCCAGTGCATTCGCACGTAAATCTAGGCAAAGTAATAAATCAGGGCTTATTCAATTCTCATTAATCGCCGGCATGTTCTGCGCCTTCTTTGGGTA
>BQJT01000285.1 GCA_021604845.1 Cyclobacteriaceae bacterium | reverse complement strand
GCTGGAAAGACTGATTTTGCTCCTGGAATTTTCCCGATACTGATAATTCTGAGGCCTTTTTGATACTATTACTAAGCAATCGGATCGGTTTGTCAGAAGTTACCGCCAGTTCAAAATTAAGGCTTCGATTACTCCTGGCTGCGGCAACCGGTGCTGTGGAGGAGCTAGCGTCGGTAGTGAAATTCTTTAAAATTTCAGGAGCTTGTTGAACATCGAAATTGGCTTCCAGGAAACCCCGAAGATTATCAGAGTATACGTGAAATTCGCTGAGACTGTCGGAGATCACCGCTGCCATGGACAAGGTATCAATGTAATATTCGATCTCCTGACTAAGAAATGACAGGCCTGAACCATTGATCGAAGTTTCAATTACATCTGCAGCTTTTTTTACAGTAGATGATATGTTGGACGAAACTACCAGGCTGGTGTCCAGCCCTATCAGGCTGCCAATATTAAATTGGTTGGTAGTCAGGTGGGAGTATAGCTCAATATAATCCTTTCGTTGCCGCATATTGCCGGTTAGACGCGCCATATAGCGGGGATCATCAACGGTAACTTGAAAACTGGTTGAATCTTCCCGGTAGTGACCTTGAACCGTAATGTTATCAACAGAGGACTGATTAACCATCACCTGACTGATTAAGCCATCCACACGAATATCACTGCGTTCTCCTACCTCACCGTTAAGGGTCATGGAAAAATCCAGGGTACCCAGGGCCGGCTGGTTTAATAAACCTGCCAGGTCTACGGTTTTCCCTTTGATAATTAAATTAGTCATACCAAATCCCTGTTGATGATAGCTGGCGTTACCTTCCGCCTGCAAGCCGCCGGCAGGGGAGATGAGTGCTGTGGTAAAATCAAAATCCTGTTGACTTCCTGAACTAACCAGATTTATAACCATCTCTTGAGGTGTTTTCAGGGGAGTGGTTAAAGGTACCAGCAGCTGATTAAATTCTTCGGAGATTTGAAGTCGGGCATTAATTTTTTCCCAGGAAACAACCTCAGGTTCCCCGGGATTTAGGATGTTCCCGGTAGTAGAAAATTTGCTATTTCCGGCGGTGACGGACAATTCTTGCATGGAGATTAATTCTTGTGACAGCTCACCTGAAAATATTAGTTTGGTATCAGGCCACAACCTGGTATACCCGGCAATGGAATCATCAATGAAGTAGGCAAAATCCTGGTGATAAAGATTGGCTTCCAAGGTGGTGTTTACCTTGGTTTGATCAATTTCGTCCAGTAAGTTGACCCATGAATGATAACGGGCAATTAGATCAAGATCAACCGTAGAGCTGTCTGAAACAAACTGCAAATTGGCAATTTCAGATTGATTCAATCCTACTGCCAGCTTACCGGACAGGCGGGTCAGATTGAAGCCGCCAAAATCGGTGGTGAAGTTATTTAAATTGAATCCCAGGCTGTCATCAGATATCAGGATGTCCTCTATGTTTAATTGGGTGTTGACCAGGTCAATATGTTCGGGATCGAAATGGGGAGCAGGTTCTTTCTGGCCAAAATGGTAAGAAACATTGCCTTTTTCGATTTCTATTTGGTTGATATTGATGTCAAAGCCAGTACCAAAATCCAAGGGGGGGAGCAACAGAGAATCGGAGGGTTCAGCGTATTGGGTGGATAACAAGTCCACCGTAACGCCATCGACTTTCATTTGATTCAGGGAAATTAGATCGGTCGCGGTGCTAAAGTTGAATGACCCGGCTTCCAACTGATCCAGATTGAAGTCAATTTGAGCGCCGCCAGGGATCGATTGGTATTCAAGATTAATATTATCAAAATGTATTATTCGAATCAGCAGTGAAAAGCTGCTTTGCTCAGTAGTTACCGGGTCAGATGTTTCGGAATCAAAAGCATCAAAGATGAACTGAATATTTAAACCCTGCTCTGTTTCTGCCAGGGTGGCCGAGGTGTTTTCTAAACCAAGATATTCTATAACAATATCCCGGGAAAGCAGGCTGAATAGATCAGGCATTACTACTAGCTTATCTGAAAGCAGCAGATTGGTGCCATTTTGATCACTTACTTTGATCCTTTTAATTGCCACTCCATCCCAGAAAGAAAGATGAATACGCTCAATTGTTATCACTGCCCCGGTAGTATTAGATAGGTAATTGGATACTTTTTCTGTCAGCAGTTTTTGAGCCGGTGGCAGGTGAATCGCCAGGATCAACAAGAATAATACCGCAAGAACCCCTGTGACTATCCACAGAAGCCAGCGAATCATTTTATTAATCAGTATTTTGGAATTCAATTGATTTGGTCATTTTCTAAAAAAGGGGGGCATCAGCACAAGAGATCAGCTACAGAATAGGGTGTAATCAGTAGCCTGAAGCATGCCCATCTTTCCGTGATTCGGATGCTCCATAATAAACGTCATTCCGTAACATAATTGCCTGGTAGCCACCATAAATTCCCTTGGTCATTCCGATTGAGTGACCTTTGTCCATCAGTTTGCTAATAGTATCGTATGCAAAACCGGATTCCAAATAAGTAGTCCCGGCTCCTGTTTGGTGCCCACCTTGAAGCGAAGAGCCGCTGTGGCGGATTCTGGGAGCGTCTCCCGCTTCCTGTAAATTCATGCCGAAATCAATCAGGTTCAGTACAATCTGAACATGTCCCTGAGGTTGCATATCGCCGCCCATAACTCCAAAACTGACTAAAGGGTTCCCATCCTTAGTAATAAAGGCCGGAATGATGGTATGAAAAGGCCGTTTCCCGGGCTCATAAACACTGATATGGCCTTCATCAAGCACAAAGCCGCTGCCCCCCCTGTTTTGAAGGGTAAAGCCCAGTCCTTCAGGTACCTCCATCGAACCAAAAAAATAGGATATACTTTGAATGAAAGAGACCATATTCCCCTGGCTATCAGCTGTAGTCAAGTAAATGGTGTGATCTCCTGAGGTCAATCCAGGATGATATTCTCCCACTTTTTCACTGTCTATAAGCGCTCTACGCCTGGCAGCATAGCTATCTGATAACAATTCTGTTACCGGAACTGCTCCGAAGTCCGGGTCGCCATAATATTTTGCCAAATCCTCATAAGCCAGTTTTTTCGCTTCCACAAAGTGATGTATATGTTCCGCAGAACCAAATCCCATGGATGCCATGTCGAATCCTTCCAGTATCTGGAGGATCTGTAAGGCAGAAATTCCCTGACCGTTTGGTGGTATCTCCCAAACATCATAACCCCGATAATTTACCGACACCGGCTCCACCCACTTTGACGAATGGTTTGCCAGGTCTTTTTTGGATAAATATCCACCCCCTTTTTGAATGTGCCGGGTAATGCGCTCTGCAACCTCACCCTTGTAAAAACCATCGCGCCCTTTGTCTGAAATGATTTGCAAAGTGTTGGCAAGGTCTGGGTTTTTAAATATTTCACCCTTTCTGGGGAATTTGCCATTAGTTAAATAGAGCTGTTTGAAGGTTGGGTTGTTCTCCGATTGGACAGATGCCTCCATACCTTTAAACCAGGTAGCAGGTTCCTGGGTGATGGGCACCCCCTCCTTTGCATATTGAATGGTTGGGGCTAGCAACTGCGCGAACTCTAATTTTCCAAAACGATCATGGAGTTCAGCCCAACCATCTACGCAACCCGGAGTAGTTACTGACAATGGGCCGGTTAAAATTGATTGCCCTTCAGCTTTTGCGGCTTTCAGATGATCTATCGTCATGCCCATAGCAGATTTACCGCTGGCGTTCAACCCATAAAGCTTTTTATCATTAGCATCCCAAACAATGGCAAATAGGTCCCCGCCAATACCATTCATCCCGGGATCTGCCAGTCCTAAAAAAGCATTTGCGGCAATCGCGGCATCCACTGCAGACCCGCCTTTCTTAAGGATTTCAATGCCAATTTGAGTAGCCAACGGATGATTGGTTGCTACCATCCCGTTTCTTGCCAGTACCTCAGAACGTGTGGCAAATGACTTACCCGATGGGCGGTCCTGGGCATAGGACCAGGGGGCACTGCCCACAATTAATATTAAAGTAATGACGGCGAAAATTCTAGCGGAGCTGAGCATAACTAATTGGATTAACATGAGGTGTTAGCGAAATTTAACGTAAAAATACATCTGAATAAACCGCAATTACTAATCCGAATGCATTCTTTTAATCATCAGTAGGTATTTATAACCGCTAAATTTTCAACGACCACGGTTGTTGTGCTATATGAAATGGTAAGATTTCCAAATTGACTGCGATCCTGAGCCTGTTTGCATAAAATTCGTGCTGTTAGCCATACGGGATTGAGCCTGCCACCGGGAAGATTTGCGTTTCTTAAAATTTTACTTACCTTTACTGTACTAGATAAATAGTACAATAGAACACAAGTCATGATCAAACTTCAAAACCTTTGTTATCACTACCGGAAAAAGGAAGAGTTGTTTAAAGATTTAAACCTGGACCTTAGCCCTGGCAAGATAGTTGGCTTATTGGGAAAGAACGGCAGTGGCAAGACTACCTTACTAAAGATAATCTGTGGGCTATTGTTCCCAAAGTCAGGCCAGGTGCAAGTACTTGATCATCAGCCTAAGCTACGGCGGCCGGTTTTCCTGGGGCAGCTGTTTTTTATACCGGAAGAATTTCACCTGCCCGCAGTGACCATTGATCAATATATCGAAGCCAACAGTGGTTTTTATCCCACCTTTGATCAAAGCCTGATGAGACAATTGCTAAAGGAGTGCGAATTACCTTCAGGTACTTTCCTGAATCAAATATCTTTTGGTCAAAAGAAGAAGTTCCTAATTACGTTTGCGCTTGCCACTAAATGTAAACTATTGCTATTGGATGAGCCTACCAACGGCCTGGACATCCCCAGCAAAAGTATTTTTCGGAGTATGGTAGCCGGGTCCCTGGACAACGACCAATTGGTGATAATATCTACACACCAGGTAAAAGATATCGAAAACCTGATTGATTCAATGATTATTCTGGATCAGGGTAACATAATACTAAATAAAGACCTCAGTGAGGTTTCCTCACAACTGAGGTTTTCTAAACGAAAATCACTCGATGGATTAGCAGTGATCTACAGTGAAGCTATTCCAGGAGGGTTTAATGTGATCAGCGCATTGCCCGAAGAGCCTTCGGTTATTGATATGGAACTATTATTTAATGCAGTCACTAGTGGAACGCAGATACTTAAACCATGAATAATTTAAGACCCTCCTCATTACAAAGTATGACCTTGCTAATAAGGCAATACCTGATCCAAAATGGAAAAATGTTTCTGGTATCTATCGCGGTTTT
>BQJT01000284.1 GCA_021604845.1 Cyclobacteriaceae bacterium | reverse complement strand
GGGATCACCATTGAATGTGCTGGAGCGATATTATGAAGCCGCGAGTGATTTAGGCGAATCAGATTGTGTTGTGAGATTTACAGCGGATAACCCCTTCTACCATAATTTTGCATCTCAGGCAGCCTTTGATTCTCATATCGAATCCGGAGCAGATTATACATACATAGACGGACTTTCTCATGTAGTGCCTGAGTTTATTAAGGTAGTTAGCTTAAGAGAGGCGTTTAGATGTGTAACCAGTACATTTGATAAGGAACATGTTACTCCTTTTTTAAGAAAGCATCCGGATCGTTTTCAATTGAACAAATTGAACTCAAACTTTTGTGGTCTGCGTCAGGACCTTGACCGTTATCTGACTATAGACACTCAAGAAGATTTGGAAAGGATTGAAAGTTTACTCGATGAGATGGGAGAGCCAATTGATTTAGACATAGTATATAACTGGCTTGATCAAAAAGCTGGCTCAAAACGAGTTAAGAATGCTCGACCAATCCTCGATCTCGCAGGTTACCCATTGGGCCCAGGATACCCGGCTTATATTGTTGCGGAGATAGGGCAAAACCACAACGGTGATATAAAAATTGCACGACAGTTGATCGAGATGGCAGCTCGGTGTGGAGCAGATGCTGTAAAGTTTCAAAAGAGAAACATTGCTTCCGAATTAACCAAAGAAGCCTATAATCGACCCTACATTAATAAGAATTCATTTGGTGAAACCTACGGTGCTCACCGTGAATTCTTAGAGCTATCTGAAGAACAACATCAGGAGTTGAAGGAATACGCTTTAGCACATGATTTAATTTATTTCTGTACGCCTTGCGACATTCCATCTGTTGAAATTATGGAGCGTGTGGGTTCTCCCTTTTACAAAGTCGCTTCCCGCGATCTTACAAATTTACCTTTGCTTGAAAGGCTCGGAGAAACAGGCAAAAAGGTAATTATCTCTACAGGCATGGCTTCCATGGAGGATATTGAAGATGCAGTAGAGGCATTGGGTGGGGATTTGGGAAAAATCATTATAATGCAATGTACCTCTGAATATCCAGCATCTATTGAAAACGTGAACCTGAGGGCTATGGAAACGATGAGAAAAAGGTTCAATTGTCTTGTTGGTTTGTCAGATCATACTCCCGGAGTAATTACGTCGGTAGCAGCTGCTGTTATGGGTGCAGTCATTGTAGAAAAACACATTACATTGGCCAGAGCGATGAAAGGATCTGATCACGCCGGTTCGCTGGAAGAAGAAGGTCTAAGAAGATTAGTTAACTACATCAGAACTTCTGAAAAAGCAAAAGGCGATGGTGTTAAGGTAGTTAATCCTGTTACTAAGTCTGCTAAGATCAAATTGGCCAGGAGCCTTACCAGTAAGGTAACCATAGAAAAAGGAGTTGAATTAAGCGAATCTATGTTAACCCTTAAAAGTCCCGGTGACGGGTTAAGATGGAAGGAGAAAGACTTGATACTTGGCAAGAAGGCAGTGGACACTATTCCAGCCGATGTGACACTTAAAATCGAACAATTTCAATAATATCAACATGATCCCGATTCCTAAATATTCACAAGCTTTTGAATTTGAAAATAACTTTTATTTAACCTCTCATCCATCCAGGATTGGCAAATTTATCATCCATTATGAACTATATAAAAAGGTCAAACACCTTCCGGGAGCAATAGTGGAATGCGGTATCTTCAAAGGGGCTTCTTTTATTCGATTTGCTTCGTTTGTTAATTTGCTAGAAAAGGGCAATAGGGAGGTTATTGGGTTTGACATCTTTGGGGAATTCCCGAAGGGAAAAGACAAGGATGATTTGATGGTGTTGGATAATTTCCTTAAAGCAGCTGGATCCAAAAGCATCGGTGAAGATCAGCTTTGGGAGGTATTAAAGCGAAAAAATTTGGATGATAAGATTCAGTTAATAAAGGGAGATATTAACCACACCATCCCAAATTTTGTCCAGGATAATCCCCATCTTCAGATTGCTTTAATAAATCTTGATACTGATATCTATCAACCTTCTTTAACCGTCCTTGAATATTTGTTTCCTAGGTTGGTTCCAGGAGGAATCTTGGTTCTGGATGATTATGGCATTCACAGTGGCGAAACTGCAGCCGTGGACGAATACTTTAAGCGTCAGCACATAGATATCCACACTTTTCCATATGCAGAGAATCCTAGCTATATCATTAAAAAATGAGGAATCTGGTAATTGGCGGTGGTTCCATTGGTAAGAGGCACATAAGGAATCTTCACAATTTGGGTTATCGTGATATCGTCTGTTTGAAACGTGAAAATGATCTGGAATTTGCTTCTGAACAGCAAGTAGATGTGGTTACCGAGTATCCTAATGAACCGGGCAAGATTCCGGATGTGGTTTTTGTTTGTACTCCCACGTCGTTACACAACCAAGGGTTAAAATTAGCAGTGGCTTCCGGAGCCCATATCTTCATGGAAAAACCACTTGTTGATAGTAGGCATGCTTTGAATACAGCCAAACGTTTGCTCTCAAAATATAGAAAGGTGTTCTTTATTGGCTTCATGCTACGTTATCATCCCCTGATACAGGAAATGAAGCGGATTTTAAATCAGGGTCTTATTGGAAAGATCTATTATGCCAGGTTTGAGTTCGGAAGTTATTTGCCATATTGGCATCCTAATGAGGATTACAAGATTGGTTATGCAGCTAGATCAGAGTTAGGAGGAGGAGTTGTAAACACAATAACGCATGAACTGGATCTCATCTTGTATTTTTTCGGGGTGCCACAAAATTTGATGTGCCGGAAGTCTAATTTCAATATCCTGGAAATTGAAGTTGAAGAGCAGGCGGAAGCCGTCCTTGACTACCCTGATCTGCAGGTTTCCCTCCACTTGGACTATCTACAAAAGGACTATAGTCGGATAATTAAAGTATTAGGTACTGAGGGTAGGCTAGCGTGGAACTGGGAAGACCAATTTCTAGAGTTTAAACAACATAATCAACCAGTACGACGGGTTCAACTCCCTCAAACGTTTGATATTAACCAAATGTATGTTGATCAACTGGAACATTTCTTTCGTTTAATAGCGAATAATCGAATAGAACATCCACTTGACGCAAATCTGGCAATATCAAATGCGGAGGTTATGTTATTGATGCATGATTCTCATAAAAGAAATAGAGTGGTAAATATTGCCATTAATAATTCCTAAACATGAAGATGGTAAGCAGACTGTTTAATCTGGAAGGAAAAGTTATAATTGTTGCAGGGGGAGCCGGTCAGATTGGTTTTTCCTTTTGTGAAATTCTGACTGATGCTGGGGCTCAAGTTATATTAGCAGACCTTGACTTAGAACTCGCCTCAGAGAAACTCCAGATTTTAAATAAATCGAACAACATTACACTGTTCAAATTAGACGTGACTGACGAACTAAGTGTCAAACATCTATTTGAGAAAGTAAGGCATCAGTATGGTTCAATTTACGGATTAGTCAATAGTTTTCACTACAAAGGAAATTCACGAAGACTCGATACGACCTCGAACTTTTTTGCACCCTTGGAATCATATCCGATGGAAGCCTGGGATGCCGTAAGCGATGTAAATCTAAAGGGGACATTTTTGATGTGTCGGGAGTCTGTTCCTTATTTCAGGGAAAACAAGGAGGGTGTTATTGTCAATGTATCCTCCACCTATGGAAATGTCAGTCCCAATAAATCAATCTACGGTGAAACCGGGATAAACTCTCCGGTTTCATACGCAGCCACTAAGGCAGGGATAATCAATTTAACTCGTTACATTGCTACGCATTATGCTAGTGATAACATTCGGGCCAATGTATTATCACCTGGAGGAGTGTATAACCAACAGTCACCAGGATTCATTGAAAACTACTGTCGATTGACACCACTTGGTAGAATGGCCGAACCTGAAGATTATCAGGGAGCTATCGTCTACTTAATGTCACCTGGTTCTAAGTACATGACCGGGGCAAATCTGGTGGTAGACGGTGGATGGACCGCTTGGTGAGTTACTACAACTTTTGAAAGACAGATAATTTAATCAAATTTCATACATAGGTATAACCGCTAATGCAATAAGTCATTTTGTGACTTTTCAGCTTGTTATTTTAGCAAACTATGAATTGGGAAGAATTAAGATTATTTCTACTATTAGCTGCATGTGTTTTTCTTTCAAACTTGTGTCTGATTGCCCAGACCAGTCCAATGTTTATATATCCATCTGATGGCATTGAACAAATTGACCTTCCAAATAATTTTAGAATAGTTGTATCTTCTTTGAATGGCAACGGAGTCAGATATGATATAGAAATCAGCAGAAGTATCTCATTTGATCCACAACAAGGAAACTTTGACTACCAAAGTAGTATAGCCTCACCAAGGAGATTCCTTAGGGTAAGACGTCTTACTTTTGGAGAAAAATATTATATAAGAACGCGTGCATGGGATAGATTTACAGGATACGGGCCATATAGACTGGATTCATTAACAATCCGAATCGAACCATTATTTACCTATGTGACAAACATCATAAATGGTAGCTTCCTTCAACAAACTAGTAACAGTTTTGAGGCTCTGAATACGCCAGGCGTAAGGAGATATGAGTGGGAGTTTAACACAAGTCCTAATTTTGATCAGACAGGCCATTCAATAACATTGTCCAATCGTACCAATTTAGTTGATGTTAATTGGGATAACTTAAATTCTGGTACTCAATATTATGCTCGAGTAAGAGTAGTAGCAAGAAATGGTAGAGTTGGAAGGTGGACAAACGAAATAGACCCAAGAAAAGTTGTAACATTTACATCCCCCCTGCACCTTACTCAGGTCTGGGGCCCAAGAAATTTAACTGTGCTTAATAGGACCGGTTTTAAGGTATGGGTAGAACCAGTGAAAGGATCATCAGGTTATACATTCCAAATAAGTGATGACCCCGGTTTCATAAATGTTATTGATGAACAGAATAGTAACAAGTTTTGGAAAGACGGAAGGTTGATAAGGGGATTCGATTTAGATGCTGAATATTTTGCATATGATTACTTCGGTAATCCAAGTATTGTTCCGTTAGAGGAGAATAAAACATATTACATACGGGTTAAAGCATTTAATTCCTTTCAAACGGGTAATTACGGCCCCTACAGTATTGTTTTTACAGGCTTTAGCTCCTCGTTTGTCATTAAACCAGTTCATTTGGAAAAGGATTTGCCATCTGCTTTCAACCTAGTGGCAGCCAAGATAAATACAGCGAGCTCTTATACCCTTCAGTTGGACAAAAGTCGAAACTTTGATTTAAACCCAATAGAGTTTTCAAGTTTAG
>BQJT01000283.1 GCA_021604845.1 Cyclobacteriaceae bacterium | reverse complement strand
CGCTTACTGTTAGCCCGGTTCCGGTAGCTAGCCCCGCTGCCATACAAGAATGTGTCATAAGTGGTACGCAAGCCACTTTTGATTTAACTTCCGTCAATAATACGGTCAATAACAATTCAGGACAGCCTGTAAATTGGTATAGCGATGCAGCGGCGACTATGCTTATTGGTTCGCCCACCACTTATTTTACTAGCTCTACTACCGTTTTTACCACCGTAATAAACGGCAATTGTGAATCCGCCCCGGTGGCCGTGACTCTAACGGTAGATCAAATACCAAATGCCAATGACCAAACCTTATCCGCCTGTGATGAGGGAGGTAATATTGCCACTTTTGATTTAACCAGTGCCATCAACGCGATTACTGGAGGGCAGCCCAGCACAGTCAATTTTTTTGAAGACATAAATGCTACTATCCCTATCAATAATCCTTCAACTTATAACTCAATTACGGCCACAGTGTACGGCTTTGTCACTGGTAGTAACGGATGCCCCGGAGGCCCCGCCTTGATCGATTTAATAATAAATCCTTTGCCTTCTGCTGTTCCTACTTCAATTATGGAATGTGATGAAGGAGGATTGGCTGCAACTTTTAACCTCACAGATGAAAACGATATAGTAAACGGAGGCTCCGGTAATGCAGTAAACTGGTATTTGGATGCAGCAGGCACTAGCCTCATTGGGAATCCATCTGGCTTTTTCACCACCACAACGACGGTTTTTGCATCTGTTTTTGATGGCAATTGTGAAGGACAGACGGTACCTGTTCAGTTAAATGTTCAGGAAAATCCAATGGCAACAGCCACTTCCCTGAGTGCTTGTGATGAAGGAGCTGGCCAGGGCACTTTTGACTTAACTAGTCTTGATATTATTGTCAACGGAGGTACTGCTGCGCCAGTAAGTTGGTTTCTGGACCCAGCCTTGAATAACCCAATTATTCCTCCTGATGCTTATGTATCAGGGTCTACTACCGTTTTTGCAATTGTTACTGCAGGGGGCTGTTCCTCTGCACCCACGGCGGTTGTTTTAACCGTTGAAGCTGGTAATTTTGCAAATCCTGCTTCCCTGAGCCTTTGTGATGAAGGGGGGAACCTGGCTACTTTTGACCTTACTTCGCTCAATCAAACCGTTAACGGGAACACTGGCAATCAAGTCAATTGGTACTTTGATGGTGGTGCAAATTCGGCCATTAACAATCCAAATACTTTTGTGAGTGGATCGACAATCGTATACGCAACGGTCATAAGTGGAGCTTGTGAATCGGCTACAGCTGAGGTGACCTTGGGGATCATTCCTGCACCAACGGCCAACTCGGCCACGCTAAATGAATGTGATGAAGCTGGAGGTGTCGCTTTTTTTAACCTGACGGATGCTGATCTTACTGTTAATGGAGGCTCTGGTAATCCGGTAAGCTGGTATTTCGATGCCGGTGGCAATGTCCCTATTGCGAATACGACCAATTTCCCATCAAGCGACGCTACTGTTTTTGCTAGTTTTTCCAATGGCAGCTGTGAAAGTGATGTGGTGTCGGTTAGCTTAACCGTACTCCCTGCGCCAGCCGCTTTTTCAACCCAAATGAATGAATGTGATGAAGGTGGCAACCAAGCTAATTTTGACTTAAGACAAGCCGATTTGATTGTCAATGGAGGGACCGCAACCCAGGTCAGTTGGTTTTTGGATGACCAAGGGCAATTCCCTGTCCCCAATCCAAATATTTTTCCTTCAGGTCCAAATACTGTTTATGCTTCTGTGTCAAACGGAACCTGTGCATCGAATCCAGTCCCAGTAGACCTAATTATTACACCCGCACCAACAGCTAATTCAGCCAGTCTTTCTGATTGTGACGATGGTACTGGCCTGAGCATTTTTGACCTTACCCAAGTTAATCCGGTTGTAAATGGTGGTACTGGAGTCAGCGTTAATTGGTATGCCGATGCACTAGGCAATATTCCGATAAATAACCCCACCAATTTTAATAGCGGAACCGCCACCATTTTTGCCAGCACCGATAATGGTGTTTGCGAATCTGTTCCTGTTGCAGTAAACCTTTCTGTAACCTCCCCGCCCGAAGTGACCATTTCCATTGCAATGGAAATATCCTGTAGTACCTTTGATGATGGAGCTATTGAATTGGATATAAACGGTAATGGCCCCTTCACTTTTGATTGGAATCGAGATGTCCTTGACGGAATGGAAGACCCTTCCAATCTTCCCCCAGGCACTTACGAGGTAACCGTATCGGATATGAATGGCTGTATAGAAACTGCCTCCGTCGTGCTCGATGAACCTACTGAATTGTTCCTAAATTGTTCTGAATTAAGTCCTATCCTTACGGAAAATGGCAACGAAGGGGAAATCGGTCTGGTGTTCAACGGTGGAACTGCACCTTATACCATTGAATGGGTGGGACCAGTAAGTGGAATGCAAACTGAAAACTTCCCTGGAATGATTTCCATTACAGGTCTTACCGCTGGGAGCTATACCATAACCCTCACTGATGATGAAGGTTGTCAAACCATGTGTGAGATAACACTATCGCCTTTTGCTTGTGCCCTCGATTTGGAAGCGACAACGCAGGTGGGCCCATGTGGTGAAGCAGGAAGTGGCATGATCGATTTGACTGTAAATAATGGTACGGCACCTTATGATTTTGACTGGGATGATAACACTTTGGATGGACAGGAAGACCCATCAAACCTGGTTTCAGGCACCTATACCGTTACGGTAACCGATGCTAACGATTGTGTTGATAGTTTATCCATTTTTGTTGGTCAAGGTATTCCACTTAATCTGAGTTGTGATGAATTAAACCCCGTTTCTGCTAATGGTCTAAGCGATGGCCAAGCAGAAATTGCTTTCAGTGGAGGAATGAACCCCTATACCATTGCCTGGTCGGGCCCAAGCTCTGGTAGCCAGACTGAAAATACAGTAGGCGTTTATGTCATTAACAATTTGGGGGCAGGCGATTATATCTTAACTATAACTGATGATGTTGGTTGTACTATTGAATGTGAATTTACCATCAATAATGCAGACTGTAATCTTGATGTCACTTTTACCACTAATGACATCACTTGCCCTGGTGATAGTGACGGTTCGATCGATCTTACTATTACTGGCACAACGCCGTTTACTATTGATTGGGACGACGATATTTATGACGGGATGGAAGATTTATCAAATCTTACCTCTGGTTTATACTTCGTGCAAGTTACTGATGCAGATGGATGCTCCGACAATTTATCGATCCCGGTTAATCAACCCGGTAATATTTTGATCACTTGTTCGGTAACTTCAACAGTAACTACTCCCGGCGGTTCAGATGGCACAGCCTCTATTTCCTATATGGGAGGAACGGGGCCTTTCACCATAAGTTGGAATGGTCCTGTGAGCGGCAGCCAGGTAGAAAATGATCCTGGCAATTTAGCATTAACAAACCTTACTGCTGGTAACTATATTGTGACTTTAGTAGATGCAAACAACTGCATGGGGACTTGTTCTTTTTTCATGAACGAACCGCCTTGTGGCATATTCCTTGATATTTTTGGTCAAAACCCGCCTTGTGATCCTGTAAACTTTGGCTTTATAGACCTGTCGATTATGGGAGGCCAAGGGCCATTAACGATCGATTGGAATGAGGATATCTATGATGGGATGGAGGATTTATTTGGGGTGGAGGCTGGCACTTACACCGTTACCGTTAGTGATACTACTGGTTGTGTGGCTACTACGTCTATTACCTTAAGTCTTCCTCCTGGAGTAGAAGTTGATGCCCAGCAATTCAACGCTGCCAGTTTTGGGGGTAGTGATGGGCAAGCAGAAATTACCTTCACTGGTGGAACAGGGCCATACAATATATTTTGGTTAGGCCCAGTCATTGGTAACACAATAGAACAAACTGGAGGAACCATTATCATTAGTGACCTACCAGCAGGAACCTATGACATTATCGTATCTGATGCTAACTTTTGTGAAGGCACTAATACTTTCAACATTACGGAGACCAACTGTTCTTTTGCTATAATTGACACTATCCAGCATGTCACCTGCTTCGGTGAAGATGACGGTGGTATCAGCTTAACCATCAATGGAACGGACCCTCCCTACGACTTTGATTGGGAGGATGATGCTTTGGACGGTATGGACACGGTAGGTGGCCTGGCACCAGGGGAGTACACCGTCACTATTATGGATAATGCCAATTGTACAGAAGAGTTTTCCTTTATCATTACCGAACCTGAAGTTTTGGATTTGCTTTGCGACCAACTCAATCCAGTCAGTATGGCTGGCGCTGATGATGGTGAAGCAACTATAACCTTTAGCGGAGGAACTTCGCCCTATACCTTAGAATGGACAGGTCCAATGAGTGGCAACCAAACAGAACTTGCAGCAGGAACGATTACCATAGCCAATCTAGCCCCAGGAAATTATAACCTTATGTTGACCGACACTAATATGTGTACGCTTTCTTGCATGTTTACAATCACCGCTCCAATTTGTGACTTCTTTCTCGAAATCGACGGGGAAGATATCAGTTGTAATGGCCGAAATGACGGGAGTATCGAACTTAATATAAACGGCGGAAGCATGCCTTTTGATATAAGATGGAGTGATTCAACCTTAGACGGAATGGAGGAAGGCAATGACTTGTCAGGGGGTACTTACACCGTAACTGTTATGGATGGTCTTGGTTGTAGGGATAGCATCAGTATTACCCTTGAGGAGCCAGCACTTCTCGAAATCGCTTGCAGTGAACTCAGTCCGGTAAGTATCCAGGGAGGGAATGACGGCATTGTAGAAATAGAACTTCTTGGTGGCACACCGTCTTACACCTTTGATTTAACCGGGCCGGTCAACACCAGTTTTACACAAAACGCCCCTGGCACCTATCAATTTGCCAATTTACCAGCTGGAGATTACATGATCCTTCTCACTGATGGAAACAACTGTACGGCTGAGTGTAACTTTACTATAACGGAACCAGATTGCCCACTTAATTTGGAGATTTCGGGCACTAACCTCTCCTGCTTTGGTTCAGCAGACGGTACCATTGACTTAGTCATCAATAATGGTGTGTTACCCTTTAATATCAACTGGAATGTAGATATGATGGATGGCCAGGCCGACCACACGGGGCTAGCCGCTGGCGTCTATTCCGTTACTTTAACAGACGGGCAAAGTTGTGTAGACACGATTAGTATTGAAATAACCCAACCAGATGCATTGGATATTACTTGTTCTGAGGAAACTCCTGTATCAACTTCCGGCGGAAATGATGGTGAAGCTAGTATTGAATTTAGCGGCGGGACGGCACCTTATAC
>BQJT01000282.1 GCA_021604845.1 Cyclobacteriaceae bacterium | reverse complement strand
CATCAACACTATGATCTTGTGGGAGTAAGCAACGAACCTGACAATGATTTGTTAGAAGCCCCTGATGATTTCAGGGGTCAGATTAGAGAGATATTTAACGCCTATGTTCAGCTGACCATCGCCATGGCCAATTCAAATATTGGAGAAACAAAAAGACAGGCAGGGAATCTGCTGACCATAATTGGCCAGGCTGATATGCATTTGCTGGCCGAAAAAGAGCATGAAATATGGATGGGCCATGCACAAGTACTCACCAGCACTTCTGAATCCATACTTAAGGCTGAGGATGTAGAGACTGCAAGATTGATCCTGCCGGCATTGAGTGACCAACTTTATTTATCCCTGGCTAAATTTCAGGTTAAAACAGGCGGATACAGAATGTTTTGCCCAATGGCGCTCGGCTCCCACGGCGCTTACTGGCTAAGTGATTCAGAGGAAGTCCGCAATCCGTATATGGGAAGCGAAATGCCTGAATGCATTAGTCGTAAAGAAAAACTTAACTAAATTAGATTATACATTATGAAAACTTTCATACTTACTATCGCAATCGCCAGCTTCAGCTGCGTTACTTCATGTACCGGGAATCAACCAGAAGCTGCAACTGCCAACGAACCCATCGCTGAATCTACAGACCAGCCGGTGGTTACTGCCTATATTCAGTTGAAAAACGCACTGGTTTTATCGGATGTTGCTGCCGCCAGCGCAGCAGCTGGCTCTTTGGCTGAAATCCTGGCTAAAGAAGGTGCCGATTCCAATATTACCGAAGCTGCCAGCGGTATTGCATCCGGTGAAGATGTTGATCAGCAACGGGTACATTTTAAGATCATATCGGATCATTTGATCAAAACAATTAATTCTGGCAGCACCGGCCAAACTTTATTCATTCAATATTGTCCTATGGCTTTTGATAATGATGGTGCCAGCTGGATAAGTCTTTCTGAGGATATTCGCAACCCATATTTCGGCGACCAGATGCTGCATTGCGGCAGCGTAGAGAAAATAATTGAATAGTCCAATTAAAACGATTGTGGTTCAATTTGTATAAGGATTTGTTAAATTTGTGTTTAAACAAGCATCTATCTACAACGGTTATGAAACATACTATCTTTTTATTTTCTGTCACGTTGCTGTTTCTGGGATGTGGTAAGGAAAAGCAAGCCATTTCTGAAAGTGCCCCAGATACCGAAACAGAACAGTTCATTGTCGAAGATCCATTCTCCGGAACCAACCTCGTGGACAATATCAAATTGTTTGATCTGGACAGTAACCCAATTAACCTAAAGACTTATTCCGGAAAAAAGATCTTTTTGAACTTCTGGGCCACCTGGTGTAAACCCTGTATCCTGGAAATGCCCAGTATTCAGCGTGCCCAACAGCTGCTTGCAAACGACAACTACGTATTTCTGCTGGCTTCGGATGAGACAGTCGGACGAATTAACCGCTTCAAAGCCACACAGGAGTTCGATCTTAATTTTATCCGGGTTGAGACCCCTTTTCCAGACCTTGGAATTTTATCACTACCCACTACACTGATTATCGATGAAAAGGGTACTATTGCAATGAACCAAATCGGTGCAGTCGAGTGGGATAGTCCGGAAGTACTTGAGAAATTGAGAGGAGTAAATTTTTAAAACTTTTGCTTACCCCATCAACCGTAACAGGCGTTCCGGACCCCTGTTACTGGTTTGGTTACCCAATCTCTATTTTGACATCATCGGTCAGCGGATGGCCGACACAGGTCAGAATGTATCCTTCCTCTCTTTCGGCATCTGACAAACCCTCTTCCTCGTCCAACTTTACTTTACCAGAAATCAACTTACCACGACATGCGGTACAGAGCCCGCTTTGACACGAATAAGGGAGATCGATATCTAAATCAAGGGCTGTTTCGAGTATGGTGTTAGAGGGTTCTACCGGAAAATTGTATTCTTCGCCATCATAGATCACAGTAATTTCGCGGGTGGAAAGTGCATCCTGTGGTTGATTCTTAGGTTCTTTCTCGATGGTTGGAGCTACAAAACTTTCTTTGTAAATCTTGCTCTCAGGGATGCTCCGGTCCTTTAAATACGTCTCTATATTGTGCATCATACCTTCAGGGCCACACATCAGGTACTGTGTCTGTTCTAAACCCCAGTCAGGGATTCGGTGAAGCATTTCTTCCAGACTTTCATGGTTTAGCAACCCCGAAGGGCCTTGCCAGGTAAGTGGAGCTTCTTCCAGAATGTAGATGACATGAAATCTGCCTTGGTTCTTTGCCTGTATTTCCTCCAGTTGCTGTTTGAAGATAATGGAGTGATAATTTCTGTTGGCATAAATCAGGCTGATGATACTCTTCGGCTCATGTTTCAATACGGATTTAATATGCGACATAAACGGAGTAATACCACTGCCCCCGGCAAACATAATCAAATGTCGCTGGTTTGAGCTGTTATAATCAGTGGTAAAATGCCCCATCGGTTCCATTACTTTCAATTCATCCCCTACCTTAATATGGTCAGGCAGATAATTTGACATGAGACCTCCGGTAACTCTTTTTACGGTAACGGCCAGATCCTCATCAATTTCCGGCGCAGAACAAAAACTGTAAGACCGTCTCACTTCCTTACCTTCTATGGTAGCGATTAATGTCAGGAACTGACCCGACTTGTATTCCATTGCAGGAGATGGTTGATGAAATACAATGCTTATTGCATTATGAGTTTCCTCAATTAAATCCTTAACCTTGAGTTGATAATAGTGTTCATTCATAAATATCAGGCGATTTCAACTGATGAAACTTAAACCGTCCAGGATTTTGAAGCTACAAAATTAATAAAATCTACATTAACTGAGTCCATTGGCTTTTAAATGAATCGTTTTGGGACACATAGTGTTTTATTTTTCTATTTTTGAGCTCAAACTTACTTGTAGATGAAACTAACCGAGTTAACGGCAATTTCTCCGCTTGATGGTCGATACCGTGCCAAAACAGCCCAACTGGCTGACTACTTTTCTGAATATGCGTTGATAAAATATCGACTTATCATGGAAGTGGGCTATTTTAAAGCACTAACCCAGCTGGCAATTCCGCCTTTGGATAAATTCCCAAAAAGCGGGCATGTCAAACTGGATTCGATAGTAGAAAATTTTGACCTCAAGTCAGCAAGAAGGATAAAAATGCTGGAACAAACCACTAATCACGATGTAAAAGCGGTTGAATACTACTTGAAGGAAGAACTTAGAAAGGCAGGACTTGGCAGATACCAGGAGTTCATACACTTTGCGTTAACCTCCCAGGATATTAATAATACGGCCATTCCAATGTCCCTAAAAGACGCGCATAAAGAAATCGTCTTCCCACTGTTCAAGCAGCTTCTTTCAACGCTAAAAAAGCTTGCCCGGCGGTGGAAAAATATTCCAATGCTGGCCCATACTCATGGTCAACCTGCATCACCTACCCGGTTGGGAAAAGAGATAGAAGTTTTTGTAACCCGGTTAAGCCTCCAAATGGATGGCTTAAACAAGATACCTTTCGCGGCCAAGTTTGGCGGCGCAACAGGTAATTTTAACGCGCATGTAGTGTCTTACCCGGAGGTTGACTGGGACAAATTTGCGGACCGATGGTTAAAATCTCTGGGTCTGCATCGCAGCAAACCAACCACGCAGATTGAACATTATGACTATCTTGCCGGGTATCTGGATAACCTGAAACGGATCAATACCATCTTAATCGATCTTTCTCAGGATGCGTGGCTGTATATTTCTCAGAATTACTTTACTCAGAAAATCAAGAAAGGAGAAGTAGGTTCATCGGCTATGCCTCATAAAGTAAACCCCATAGATTTTGAGAATGCAGAAGGTAACTTTGGTCTTTCCAATGCTATGTGCATCCACATGGCAGCAAAGCTTCCGATTAGCCGCCTTCAACGAGATCTTACTGATTCAACCATACTGAGAAATTTAGGAGTTGCTATTGGTTATACGGTTCTGGGAGTTACTTCCGTATTAAAAGGCAGTAATAAACTGCAGCTGAACAAAGATGCCCTGAACCAGGATCTGGATGATAATTGGGCGGTTCTTGGTGAAGCAATACAAACCATTCTCCGACGTGAAGGATACCCTAAACCTTATGAAGCTCTTAAAGAGCTGACCCGCAATAACCGCAAAATCACCAGGGACGATTTGTGGACCTTTATTGACGGTTTAAAAGTGAAAGACACTGTCAAGGAAAATCTAAAGCAGCTAACACCATTTAACTACACAGGCATTTAGCCTACGTAATCACCACTTTTTTGCCTGCAGTCTTCGATTTTTTTTCTTAAACCGGATTTCCAAAACGGACCGTTTCTAAACAATAAGGCAATATTTACCGTGAAGTTGTGTAATCCCCGCTGTGCCTCACTTTCATATCCCGGTTGTCCTTTCAAGGTTACCAGGTATTCGAACCCCTTGGACCTGGTAATTTCCACAACACAAGGGTTTCCATAACTGGTATGTTGTGTATCCCTTTTCAGAAGGTATCTGATTTTTTTGACATTTGATTTTTTTTGAGAATTTCTGGCTTTCTTGTTGAAGTCGGTGTTTGAAGTACTGGCCGGTGGTGTGGTTTGTGCTAAAGCAGGTTCCACAGCCAACATCAAAATCAGAATAAAGCACCTAACAATCATTGATCTTCTTTACCGGATCAAATTTAAGAAACATATCCATAGCTAATTTTATAATTTAGTGCTCAATGAAAAAATTAATCAGTCTGGCCATCCGGCATATACCCCGTAAACACCTTCAGTTATTTGGGCATTTTATTGCCAAAGCATTATCGGTCCTATACACGGGCAACAAAGTCGAATGCCCTGTGTGCTCGAAGCGATACCGAAAGTTTTTGCCATATGGCCGGGTTGCCAGAGAAAATTCACTGTGTCCTAATTGCCTGGCTCTGGAACGTCATCGTTTACTCTGGCTATTTCTCAAAGCAAAAACTACACTATTTGAAGACAGGCAGCGACTTCTTCATATTGCCCCAGAATACTGCTTTATTGACCGGTTCGATCGGATTCAACACCTGGAGTACATAACTGCTGATATTGAATCACCGCTGGCCAAAGTAAGGATGGACGTTCACCAGATCCCCTTTGAAGATAACCACTTTGATTGTATACTGTGCAATCATGTTCTGGAACATGTGAAAAATGACAAACTGGCGATGAAAGAAATTATCAGGGTGTTGAAACCAGGAGGCTGGGCAATATTACAAGTGCCCTTTTTTGAACCGGTTCCTGAGAATACGTTCGAGGATCCAACTATTCAAACTACTCGGGGGCGGATGGAGAAATACGGGCAGGAGGACCACTTAAGGTTGTAC
>BQJT01000281.1 GCA_021604845.1 Cyclobacteriaceae bacterium | reverse complement strand
AAATATGGAGCTTCCCCTGGTTAGCGCAGGAGGTGACCAGGACTTAGACTGCGTCCAAAGGGAAATTAACCTGGATGGCTCCGCTTCTTCGACGGGTCCAAATATTCGCTATCACTGGACAGATGAAACAGGAAACCCTTTGGCTGGGGCCGATCTATTACATCCCTTGGTTAATCAAGAAGGAACCTATTATTTAACCGTTACCAATTTAGAAAATGGTTGTGCTGCAATAGATGAGGTACTAATAGAAGATGTAGCGGATTATCCTACATTAGCAGAAATAGACCTGGTACATCCGGCCTGTTTTGGTGAAAATGATGGGCAAATCAATATTACCACTGTTGAAAACGGAACGCCGCCCTTCTTTTTTGCCTTGGATGATCAAATTTTCTCTGAACAAGGCACTTTTCAGCAGCTATCAGCAGGATCTTATAATTTAAGTGTGGAAGATGCACTGGGTTGTAATTTGACGATACCTGTTTCTATTGAAGAGGGTAGCCGAATTGAGATAGATTTAGGAGCGGATCAGCATATTGATCTTGGCGAAACACTAGAGTTGAACCCTGATTTAGTCCTGCCAGGTATAGGTATAGTCCAATATGATAGGGTAAACCTGGAGGGCGATACGTGCAAAAATTGTACGGAATGGGAATTGCGTCCATTCCAGACCCAGGAGGTTCAGGTGATCGCTACAGATGAGCAAGGTTGTAAAACAAGTGATTATGTAACAATTTATGTGGCACACCCAGATGAAGTGTTTATTCCCAATGCTTTTTCTCCAAATAATGATGGCCTCAATGACCTATTTATGGTTTATTCCGGAGAAGATGTTCAGCTTATCCGGTCCATTTTAATACTCGATCGTTGGGGAGGGAATGTATTTGAAGCATCCAATTTGGCACCCAATGAAGAGAATCAAGGCTGGGACGGCAAAATCCGGGGCCAATTGGGCATGCCCTCTGTTTATGTTTATGTAATTGAAGTAGAATTTATTGACGGTGACATTAAAATGTTCAAAGGGGATGTCACCCTAATTAGATAAGGACATTTGAGGGAATGACGGACCTTTATTTGTGGAAAGCAATCCTATTTCCAATTTTAAGACCGGAAATAGGATTGTATTTAAAAATTATAATTTATCTTTGGACCATATAAGAAAAACACTTGGTTAACAAACTTATATTTTGTTTTTTGTTTTAATTCACGCTCTCAATAATTGATTTAGGGATCAAATCTTTGGATTAAAAAATACTTATCAAGCAGCTTTAATCCATCTTTGCTGATCTTTTAATCACATATAGCTCTCTTTTTGACTATGCTAAGCAAAATTTAGAAATTGAATTAATCCTCCTTGACCTTACTCTCAATCCTTAATAATTAGTCACACTGCTTGGCATTAGTAAAGAAACAAATTACGTATTAACTTTTTGACTGAAAATGAAATTTCAGGAATTCAAAATCTGAATGAACATGAGATTTGTGTATTACCTTATGCTGTCTATTGCGGTAGTTGTATTGATGTCGACGGTTTCTATTGCTCAAGTAGTTTCAGGACCTGATTGTAGTGATGCAGAACCTATTTGTAGCAGCGCCCCCATTCCTTTCACACCTGAGGGACCAGGTTTAAATGACTTTGCCAGTGGTAGTAATGCTCCGGGATGTTTAGTGGGACTTGAGCACCAGTCTGCCTGGTATTACTTTGAGTTTAATACCTCTATGCCTCCCGGCAGCATGATCGAATTCACGATTGATCCGAATGGCGGTTCCGGGGAAGATTATGATTTTGCTGTTTATGGACCAAATGTGGATTGTAATACTTTGGGTTCACCTATTCGATGCTCTTTTGCAGCCTCGAGTTGTTCCTTTTGCCCAGGTACAGGATTGGGAATGGGCGAAACGGACGCTTCAGAGGGAGCAGGTGGCAATGGTTTTGTGGCACCCATACCTGTAGATCCAGGCCAAGGTTTTTACCTCTTGGTAGACAACTGGTTGGGTTCTTCTAACGGTTTTAACTTAACATGGGGGGGATCAGCTGCCCCGTATCTCAACTGCGATGTCAACCCAGGCTGTGACTTGGAAGTGACCCTTGGTCCGAATGAAAATGTGTGCTCAGGTAGCTCTAGTCCAATTATTTTATTACCTTTTGTGACAGGAAATACGGGCTCGGAGTCCTATACCTGGTCAGGCACTAATGGCGGAACGGCCTTTTTAAGCAACCCCTTTAGTCCTTCTCCAAGTGTTACTTTCCCTCCTGGATTTAGTGGAACGGTGGAATATACCGTAACCGTTACTGACGGAGGTTGTACCGATATGGCAACTGTAACGTTCATTGTTACAACAAGTACGCCTCCAGTTATCGGAGGCGATCCCTTTATGTGTGAAGGTGGCTTTACCATTTTAGATGCAGGCCCAGGCTATTCCAGTTATTCCTGGTCTAATTTACAAAATACCCAATCCATAAATGTTTTCACTCCAGGACTCTATTCTGTCACTGTTACGGACGCGAATGGATGTACGAGTGAAGCAGATATTTTTGTACTTCAATTAATGGGGCCGACACCAATATTGGCTGGTGATTTTACCATTTGCCCAGGTGGGTTTGCTACTATTAATGCAGAGTTTGGTTTTAATTCCTATAACTGGTCAAACGGTGGAACAACTCAATCCATTACAGTGATCGAACCAGGCATTTATACCGTAACTGTAACCGATCCATTTTTTGGTTGCCAAGGTTCTGCCAGCTGGCAAATTACACCGATTCCAGGCCCATCGCCTTCCATAACAGGAGAAGAAGTCTTTTGTGAAGGCGGATCTTCAGAATTGTCCGTTACCCCCAATATGGCGAACTATGCCTATATCTGGTCGAATGGTGATTCAGGGGCCAACATATCTGTGGATGAGTCTGGTTTTTATACCGTTACCGTTGTGGATGATGCTGGCTGTCAAGGAACAGCTGATATACCAGTTGCAGAAATACCTAATCCTACGACTTCAATCAGCGGGAATACTTTAATCTGTGACGGTACGCCAACTACTCTTGATGCAGGAGATGGTTTTTCAACATATTTTTGGTCAGATGGAACTGATAATCAAACAATTAGCCCAGATGTAGCAGGTGATTATAGTGTGACGGTTACCAATTCGGATGGATGTGAAGGGTTTGCAATGGTGACCGTTTCTGAAATGAGTATTAACCCTCCTTCTATTTCAGGAGATTTAGCCCTATGCCCAGATGAGGATGGCGTTTTAAATGCCGGTGGCGGCTATACTTCTTATTTATGGTCGGATGGGACAAACGCTCCGTCTGTTGCGATTAATGGCCCCGGAATATATTCGGTTACCGTTGAAAATGCAGAGGGTTGCCAAAGTGAAGCTTCGGTCTCTGTCAGTGCTCATCCAACACCAACACCGACAATTGATGGCTCAGTTAATATTTGTCCGGGAAATTCCACAACCTTGGATGCCGGAAATGGTTTTGCTTCCTATTTGTGGTCGGATGGAAGTTCCAATCAAGATTTTACTACAGACGAAACGGGGGATTATAGTGTAACCGTAACCAATGGATTTGGCTGCGAAGGCGTAGATATGGTAAGCATTTCAGCATTGGCAGAACCTACAGTGGATATTCAAGGAGATGCAATGATTTGCCCGGAAGGAGATACTCAATTAGATGCCGGAGGCGGATTTGTAAGTTATATTTGGTCAGATGGTACAGATAACCAAAACCTTAATGTGGATGAAGCTGGTGACTACACCGTCACGGTGATTGCCTCAAATGGCTGTGAAGGAACGGACACTTTTACGGTTGGAGAATTTGAAACCCCTATGCCTGAAATAATGGGCGCCAGTTCCTTTTGTGGTGGAGATAGCGCCATTTTGGATGCTGGGGTTTATGCTAGTTATTTATGGGAGGATGGTAGTACAGCGCAGGAGTTTGTGGCTTTTCAAGCTGGCGATTATTCGGTAACTGTGACGAGTTCGGATGGCTGCCTGGGCGAAACAACAACATCCTTATCGGAAAATGCGCTGCCTGATTTTGTAATCCTTGGAGATAGTGTATTCTGTGATGGGAGCAGTTCTATTCTGGATGCCGGCGAAAATTTTGAATCTTATATTTGGTCGGATGGATCAACCGATCAAACCTTGGAGGTCGATGCTGCCGGTGTCTACACTGTTCAGGTAACCAATAGTAATGGCTGTATAGCCGAAAACAGTTTAACAGTTGTATTGGATACGCTTCCTGTTCCGGTAATCTCAGGCGTGCTAAGCTTTTGTACAGAAGAAAGCACCATCCTCGATGGAGGCGAAGGTTATGCTTCTTATATGTGGTCGGACAATACCGATGAACAAACCATAGAGATAGACGCTGCTGGAATGGTGGAATTAACAGTCACTGATGATAATGGTTGTGAAGGGACTTCCTCCGTTGATGTAGCGGAATTAGCATTACCCGATTTTACAATATCCGGCGATTTGGAATATTGTGAAAATGAAAATACGACGCTGGAAGTCCAAGGCGATTTTGCTGCCTTTTTGTGGTCCGACAATAGTGATCAGGCTACGCTAACGGTGGATCAACCCGGTACCGTCAGTGTTGAAGTGACCGGCAATAATGGCTGTGTGGAAGAGGCGAGTGTTGAGGTAGTCGAAAATGAATTACCTACGGTAGATATCAGCGGTGATCTGGAATTTTGTGAAGATGTCAGCAGTATATTGGATGCTGGCGCTGGTTTTTCCACCTATGAGTGGTCCGATAATACCGATAGTCAAACCTTGGAAGTCACAACTTCTGGTATGTACTCTGTGGCAGTTACAGACGCTAATGGTTGCACTAATCAAGACGAAGTGGAAGTGCTGGTTAATGTTTTGCCGGAACCTGTAATTTCGGGCGATCTAAGCTACTGTGCTGAAGAAAGTACCTTGCTGGATGGCGGCTCTGGTTATGCCACTTACGCCTGGTCTAATAATACGGATGAACAAACAGTAGATATAAATGCGCCTGGAACAGTAGACTTAACGGTTACGGATGATAATGGCTGCACCGGTAGCACTTCCGTGGAGGTAGAAGAGTTGGCCCTGCCCGTGTTTACCATATCCGGCGATTTGGAATATTGTGAAAATGAAAATACGACGCTGGAAGTACAAGGCGATTTTGCTTCCTTTTTGTGGTCCGACAATAGTGATCAGGCTACGCTAACGGTGGATCAACCCGGTACCGTCAGCGTTGAAGTGACCGGCAATAATGGCTGTATGGAAGATGCGAGTGTAGAAGTAATTGAAAATGCTTTACCAATAGTAGATATCAGCGGTGACCTGGAATTTTGTGAAGATGTCAGCAGTATATTGGATGCTGGCGCTGGTTTTTCCACCTATGAGTGGTCC
>BQJT01000280.1 GCA_021604845.1 Cyclobacteriaceae bacterium | reverse complement strand
AGTACCAGTTGCACAATGGATTTACCTGTACTGACGCATCAATTATTTGAGCGGCGGGCTGAGTAAACCCCTGTAATAATGGATCGAGCGCGGAGGGTAACGGGTTGGCGCTAAAACCTCCGGATACACCGGCAAAAGCTGCTGCAATCCCTGCCAAAGGATGCCGGCCAGCTGCATAAAATATGATACCACCCAGTGGGATGACCAGTACATAACCGGCATCAACTGCCGAATGACTGAGGATTCCCACAAATATGATCATTGGAGTCAATAATGCTTTGGGAGTTACTGTCAATAATAATTTCAGTCCGCTGTTGATGTATCCTGAATGTTCCGCAACCCCTACTCCCAACATTGCCACCAATACTACGCCCAGGGGGGCGAAACTGGTAAAAGTAGTAACCATGTTGGACAGAAAATTGGCCAAAGCGGTCCCGGTCAACAGGTTATTTATGGATATCGGATCACCCGAGCGTGGATCGATCTCGGAAAATACCACCGGGGCCAGCAGCAGAGACAGTACCCATATTATTACCATAGAAATCAGGAACAGCACCGCCGGATCAGGTAACTTATTGCCGACTTTTTCAATGGTGTTCAGGAACCGGTCAATTATTGGTGTACTACTACTGCTTTGGTGGTTTTTCATGGATTCAGGCTTTGTTGTTTTGTTGGGAATGTTTGGCAGGGTCTACATATCATTTTGGTGCTTATTATGTAAACCTGGCTTTATAGAAAGGAACATGGATCAAATTCTACGAAATTGATTCCACATTTAAAAATCTCTGATCTAAAATCTGAGTTGCAGGTTGCATATTGCAGGTTGCAGGTTGCAGGTTGCAGGTTGCAGGTTGCAGGTTGCAGGTTACAGGTTGCAAGTTGCAGGTTGCAGGTTGCAGGTTGCAGGTTGCAGGTTACAGGTTGCATGTTGCAGGTTGCAGGTTTTGAGGCTCTTGCCAAATACTCTTGCTCTTGCTGCTTAGCTCTTAGCTCTTAAGTGGTAAGCTTTTGGTCTGGTAAATACTCTAATCCCCGCTTCTGACAAGGTGCTGCCAAATCCGGAGTGCCTGCGCCCTGACCACGGCAGTCTGGGACTTACCCGGTCACAACAATTCCAGTAGACCGTACCGGTGTCCATTGAAGACAGTATGTCCAATGCCTGTTGTTGATCATCTGAATAAACAGATGCAGTCAGACCATAATCTGTATCCTGCATTAATTCGACGGCCTGTTGGTCAGACTCCACCATTTGTATACCGATTACCGGACCAAAAGATTCCTGCTTCATGATTTTCATTTCATGATTGGTATTGATAACCACCGTCGGTTGAAAAAAGTATCCTTGTCGTGTCTCTGCCTTACCTCCGGACAACACCTTTGCACCTTTTGACAGCGCATCCTCTACCTGATCTTCCAAAAAGCTCACCTGTTGTTTGCGGGTCAAAGGGCCAATGGTCACCCCTTCGCTAGCAGGGTCCCCCATTTTTAACAGTTTTACCTCTTTAACAAAGTCATTTATAAAATCATAGTACACCTGTTGATGCACGTATATCCGTTCTACGGCACAACAGCTTTGGCCGTTATTGTAAAAAGCTCCCTCCACTGCAGCAACTGCCACCGCGTGTATGTTATTGTTTTTGGCAGTTACATATAGCGGGTCTTTCCCGCCTAGTTCCAACTGACAGGTCACCATTTTTTTAGCCACCGTTTGGTAAATTTGTTTGCCGGTGGCATATGAGCCGGTAAAAAAATATCCATCCAGCGGTAGTTCCACCAGTAATCGTCCAACCTGTCCCCTACCAATCACTGCCTGGAAAACCCCGGGTTCCAGGCCTGCCTGTAACCAGAGTTTCTGAAGCTCCAGCCCGGTCAGACTGGAATACTCGGATGGCTTGTATAGCACTGCGTTACCAGCAACTAATGCAGGAACAAAAACATTTACTCCAACCAGATACGGATAATTCCATGCTGATATATTTGCGATCACCCCCAGTGGCTCATAGACAGTCCGTTCTGTCAGATTGCCATCTTGATAAACAACTTGCCCTGATAGCTGCGCTTCGCTGTTTTTCAGAAAAAAGCTGATCCGGGACCGAGCCCCGTTAATTTCATTCCTGGATTGTACTATAGGCTTGCCCACTTCAGAGGTAAGCAGTTCGGCAAGCCTGTCAAGGTTTTTTTCCAATAAGTCATTAAACCTTTCAAGTATTTGTAATCGTTCTGTCAACCGGGTTTTCTTGAAACTGGCTTGAGCCTGCCGTGCCAGCTGGTATTTTTCCTGAATAGTATCCTGGTCGTCTGCCGGAATATTCTTTATTACCCTTTCTGTGGCCGGATTAATAACTTTCATTTGTGCTGTCGATTACCAATGACTGCAAACATACTAATGAGGTGATTCAACCCTTGTCTGAAGCAATGACAATTTAACAAAAACTTAAAAAATGTTGATACACTTTATCGGCATCTATAAGCCCCTCAGCGTCATTCTTAAAAAACTCAGGATGCCACTGCACGCCCATTACCCGGCCTGGTTGGTTTTCAGTCAACTGGATTGCTTCTACCAGCCCGTCTTCCAGGCAATCTGCAATCGATTCGAGCCCGTTCCCCAGTTGTTTAATTCCCTGATGATGCACGCTGTTTACCCAATATTCATCCGCAGCACCATGCAGTTGACGCATCAGGCCATCTTTAGGAAGATCCAGCCGGTGTCTTATCTTTTCATATTGAATGGCATCGCGGTGCTTAACTTTTTGAGAAAATTGAGTTTCAATATCCTGGTAAAGCGTTCCCCCAAAATAGACGTTCAACAACTGCATGCCCCGACAAATACCCAAAACCGGTTTATTGTTGTTAATCGCAAAGTCCATCACCGTCAACTCATAATCATCTCGTTCAGGATCCCCTGGCCATCTGCTGTTTGGTAGTGGTGATTCTCCATAGCTTCCGGGGGCAATATCCGTCCCTCCCTGAAATACAAATCCGTCAAAACTGGAAAGAAATGCCGGCAATTCTTTATGTCCTACATTTGGGATCAATACGGGATAGGCATCAAACCTGTAAAGGTACCGGGCCATGTCTTGTTCTATATAATTTAATGTTTTGGGACCAAAAACGTTTCGTTTTAGATCCGGATAAATAAAACAAGCGGATACTCCTATCTTTTTCATCCCATTGCCCGCTGATAAATTTCCTTTAAATCTTCCAAGGTGGTTGAACGGGGGTTTAACGGAAGGCAAAAATCGGATAGAGCGAGTGCTGCCAACCTATCGATATGCTCGGTTTTCACCCCGCACTGCCCTAGTGAGGCAGGTAGGCCAAGTTTGTGATTTAGGTCCCTGATCGATTCCGGCACCCCATGACCCTGTTTTAATCCCATTACAAAAGCTAAGCGGTCAAATCGATCTGGTGCGCTGGAATAGTTAAACTCCAGCCCGTAAGGTAGATTGATAGCGTTAGCCAACCCATGATGCATGTCAAATAAGGTAGATAACGGATGTGATAAAGCATGGACAATGCCCAATCCCTTCTGAAAAGCCACCGCCCCCATTAAAGAAGCCAGCATCATATTACTCCTGGAAGTATTATCAGGTCTTATTACCGCAGATTCCAGATTATCCCAGGTCATTCTCACACCCTCTAATGCTATGCCATCACACATGGGATTAAACCCTTTAGCAAGAAAAGCTTCAAGATGGTGTGCCAGGGCGTCCATTCCGGTAGCAGCAGTGATTTCTGGTGGCAGGTCATAGGTTAATTCAGGGTCGGCAAATACCTGCTTTGCGATCAGGGTTGAGTGAAACAGGATGCGTTTCTTTTTTGACTTATCTTCAGATATAATTGCAGACCTCCCCACTTCACTACCGGTTCCCGAGGTAGTGGGTACGGTAATAAAATGAGGTATAGGTTCCGTGATCAGGTTGCTTCCGCCAATCAGGTCATCGTAGTCGAATAAGTCACGACGGTTGTTTATACTTAAAGCCACTGCTCGTGAAACATCCAGCGCAGCGCCGCCTCCCAATCCAACAATGCAGTCACAAGCATCCTGATAGGCATCCCTTCCTTTTAGTACATCGCTTTTAACCGGATTCTTGCTGACCTCATTAAATATCAATGGACTTGATCCGGATTTCTCCAGGTCGTTTATTATGCGCTTAAAAAAAGGAAGCTCACTCACCACATTATCGGTCACCAGCAGCGGACGAAGAAGGTTATATTTTTTTAGATAGCGCGGTAGTTGGCTGACAACTCCGGGTCCAAAACAGATTTCGGTGGGAAAACTAAAACAATGCATTATCAGATAATCTCAAAATACCGTTTCAGTTCCCAATCGGTTACCACCGGTGCAAACATTCGGCATTCCCAAAGTCTGGTTTGAACAAAGTGGTCTACAAACTCTTCACTAAAAAGTTCTTTTGCTATGTCAGAATTAGCCATCATTGCTGACGCTTCATATAAAGAAGACGGCAAAATACCATGATCAGGTTGCTGATAACCATTACCCCTGGTAGCCTCAATTTCCAGGCTAAGTTCCTTCCTGATCCCGTAAAGTCCTGAAGCCAATGCCGCTGCCATGGCCAGGTACGGATTGGCATCGGATCCGGCAACCCTGGTTTCTAGCCGGGTAGATTTTTCACTGTGGTTTATCACTCTCAATGCAGTGGTTCGGTTGTCGAATCCCCAGGTCAAAGTGGTAGGCGCCCAGGCACCTTCTACCAGACGTTTATAACTGTTAATATTTGGGGCATACATGGGTAAAATATGGGGCAGACAATGAAGTTGTCCGGCCAGATAGTGCTCCATCAAGCGACTAATTCTATTATCCAGCTGTGGATCATAAAAGAGATTGTTCTTTCCATCCATGTCCCATAAACTTTGATGAATATGTCCGCTGCACCCAGGGTATTGCTGATTCCATTTAGCCATAAAACTAGCCATTATCCCGTGACGATATGCTATCTCTTTTACCCCTGTTTTGAACAAACATGCGCGGTCGGCAGCTTCCATCACATCCGAATAGACAATCGCCGCTTCATAGACACCGGGTCCGGTTTCAGTGTGTAACCCTTCCAGCGGCACTTCAAACTTATTTAGTAGATCGAACAAATCATGGAAATAATCGCTCTTCTGAGAACTCCTAAGCATACTATAACCAAACATGCCCGGAGTCATTGGCCTTATATTGGTATAACTTTTGTCTTCAAGCTCCTGAGGTGTTTCCAGAAAGTTAAACCATTCGAACTCCTGGGAAAAAAGTGGCTGAATGCCTGAATCCAGACAAGCTTTTCGAATCGATTTTAACAGTCCCCTTGGACAAACTCCAATAGATTGACCAGTGTCATCACAAAAATCACCCAAAACCAGTGGCAAATCCTGTTCCCATGGAATTTTCCGGTATGTACCGGG
>BQJT01000279.1 GCA_021604845.1 Cyclobacteriaceae bacterium | reverse complement strand
AATCACAACGGTTGACCCGTAATTACCATTAAAGGTTTGACCGTTAGCTTGAGCTGTCCAGCCGTTCGGGCCTGTACCCGCGCCGCCAGATACGATCAATTCCACAACATAGGTGTCATCCGATGGATCCGTTGGTGTTCCATTATTAGAACATCTTACGTCCACAATCTCCGCATTGATTTCACAAGCGTTAGAGCATGGAGCCGGAGGATCCACTACAAAATCAACAAAACAAGCCGCATCACCTCTATCCCGAACCCGGATATTCACAGGGCCATCGCTGATATCATACGGACCAAAGGTAGTAGGCACACCATATTGTCCCTGAATACCCTGAGAGCCACCTGATAATATCTGCACCCAACCAAGTGGGCTGGCATTAAGTCCCTCAATCGTTGCTTCAAAGGTGAACGTATCATCCGATGGATCGGATGGCGTACCATTGTCATCGCAAAGGATATTATCAACTTCATTTAAGGTAAGCTCACATTCTGGGCATGGTGGTGGCGCCAGAGCTGAAACGCTTGCACCACAACTTGGATCACCTACATCAAAGACGTTAATACTTGCGGAACCACTTGCAATTGAAAAAGGACCAAAAGCAATCAAGGTGTTGTATGGGAAGTTATTCCCAGCCAAACCTGGATCATCCGTTGTCCAGAATCCACTCGTATTTTGTGGAGAAGGCGTGCTTACCAAGACACCAACAAAGAACTGATCATCTGTCGGATCGGTAGGCGTACCATTATTATCACAAGAGACAAACTGAACAGTAGCGTTAACGGAACACTGGCCTGAACAAGGTTGAGCCGAAACAGTCAGGTTATCGAAACAGTTTGGATTCTGAGCATCCGTAAAGGTAATCTCGATGTTTGAACCGTCGGCTGGGAAAGTTCCCAGTTCAACTGGAACACCATAATCACCTGTAGCTCCGTTGCTAGCTTCCCAGCCACTTCCTGTACTGTTGACACCATTTACAGTCACGATGAATGTAAAGAAGTCATCACTTGGATCACCAGGTGTACCATTATCATTACACATTGGTGATGAAGTAATTTCAGCAGTAATTACACATTGAGCAGAACAAGTATTAGGTGCGTTAATTACTACTTCCGTTGTACAGGTTGGATCATCATTATCAACCAGGGTTAAAGTAACAGAACCTCCACTGATTGGGAATGGTCCAACGGTTACGTTCTGGTTGTAAGCTCCGGAAGCAGTATTGTCACTCGTTGTCCAACCTCCGCTGGTATTAAATCCAGTGACTACCAGGTTAGCAAAGAATACGTCGTCAGATGAATCACCAGGTGTACCATTATTATCACAGAATGGCGAAACACTTGCCTGAATGAAACATTCTTCTGTTGGACATGGAGCTGGTGGAACAATCGTGATAGTTTCATTACAACTTTGATCATCAACATCAGCAAAAGTAATGCCGAAGCTACCAGCACTAATCAGGAGGGGTCCGAAGGACACTTCTTCATCATAGTTGCCTGTTAACCCAGTATTGGTAATCCAACCATTATTGCCCGTATTGGTACCCGTTACTAACAAGGTGAAAGTATAGGTATCATCACTTGGATCGAATGGCGTACCATTGTCATCACAAGTCGGATTGACAACAAACTCAAGGTCAACATTACATTGATCAGAACAAGGTTCTGGAGGAATCACCTCAACCAAGTCATTACAAAGATCTGGATCTTGGCTATCCTGGATCACCAGGGTAAATCCGCCACCACTGATTGGGTAAAGCGTCTGTACAGGCATCTGACCATTGTAAGGACCAGTAGCTATTGGTTGACCGTTTAATAAGGCTACCCAAAGGTTACTTGGTGGATTCTGTGCAGAAACGGAAAGCGTAATTCTGAACAGATCATCATCCGGATCCTCAGGTGTACCATTATCATCGCATTCAGTATCAGCAACAATTGAAGTAAAGACACATACTGGAGAGCAATTCTCTGGTGCTTCTATCTCCAAGATGTCTAAACATCCACTATCCTGCTCATCCTGAACAAACATGGTGAAATCACCATTAGCAATACTGTATGGTCCCAAAGTGGTTACCTCATTGTAGTTACCGCTATTTGGTCCGCTGGGATCACTAATAGTAACCCATCCGCCACTAGTACTTACACCGGTTACGGTAAGATGAACAAAGAATATATCATCATTAGGATTAGTTGGCGTACCATTGTCGTCACACTCTACTTCATAGGTGGCACTGATGGTACAATCAATGTCTCCACAATCTTCAGCAGTATCATCAGGCTGGCCATCGTCTGTTACATCTATAGTTGCCCTGTTGAGCAATCCATGTCCTTCAGAACAAGTCATGTATACATTATCACCGATGGCATCATCAATGTCAACCGTAATGTTTACGATCAGTTCGTAAGTATGAACACCTCCTATTCCGATGTTTTGTCCAACTGCCATAGTCCATGGACCACTACCTACCAGCGCACCACCTGCATTACCAGGAGCATTGCTAGTATAGGAAGCAGAATTAATAATAACATCATCATCAAACATTGGTGTATCTTCCAAATCGTATTGTTCTGGTGCACCACCAATACTACTTACTGTAATCGTGTATTTAACATTATAAGTACCATCTGCCTGAGGCAATGCGTAATCAAATGTTTTCTCCAACTCAGTAGCTGGCAATTCGCCACAATCATCATCTGTCAAATCAGGTTGTCCATCATTATTAATATCCAGATCAGCCTTGTTAAATAATGCTTTTCCAGGTATAAATGGTGCATCGCAATTGTGATAAATGTCATCGCCCTGGCCATCGCTTAGGTCAAGCGTTACATTCATCGATAAAGTGTAGGTATGCTGTGCACCACCGGCAATCGACTGGTCATCTGCTAGCGTCCATGGTCCACCTCCAGGAAGTGGGCCATTAGCATTACCAGGCACATTACTAGTGTAGGAGCCTGAGTTAATTGTAATATCATTATCAAACATCGGTGTATCCGTCAGATCATATTGACCACTTGCACCGAAGTTAGTTACCGTTACAGTATACGTTACATCAAATGTACCATCGGCTAGTTGCACTGCTGAAATGAAAGTTTTGTCAAGATCAAGTACAGAAATTGTTGCAGGATCGTGGTCATCCTCATCTGTTGCTGCAACGCCATCACCTGGAGTACCTGTTCCATTACCATTGATAGCATTATCAGCTGCGCTGTTGGGTTGTCCCCCTGCATCATTGGTATTATCCTGATCTGGCGTACTATCTTCATCTACCAGATTCAGTGCATTTTCGGCACTGCTAATTTCAGCATAGTTCACAATTGGTGCATTTGGAATGCTATTAAGAGTGAATGAAATGCTTAGCTGTGCAGTACCACCATTAGCCGCAATAGGCCCTTGAATTAATTTACTAGCCAGGTTACCAGATGGGCTCCAGGTAAAGTCAGTCAATGCCAATTCACTTGGAATATAATCCGTGATCATAACATTGGTTGCATCAATGGAGCCTTGATTTGTTACTTCAATGACAAAGGTAACCGTGCTACCTGGCACAAAGGGTCCAGGAGTAGCAGGACTCAATACTTTCGTCAATGCCAAATCAAACACTTGCTCTATTTCAATTCGAACTGGATCATGATCGTCTTCATCAGTAGCAGCAACACCATCGCCAGGCGTACCAGTACCATCACCATTGATAGTGTTATCCGCAGGGCTGTCTGGTTGACCACCTGCATCATTGGCACTGTTCTGATCTGGTGTAGAATCCTCATCTGCTTGGCCTAAAGCATTATCTGCATCGCTAATTTCAGCAAAGTTCACGAGGCTAGATCCTTGGAAGTTGGCATCAATTACAAAGGTAATCGAAACTGTTGCGGTGCCGCCATTGGCTGCAATTGGACCAGCAATAGTGCGGGTTGCCAAACTACCGGCTTGTGCCCATGTTCCATCGGCCAGGTTCAGGCCTGCAGGAATATAGTCCGTAATCTCAACATTGGTCGCATCGAGTGATCCTTGGTTGGTCACTTCAATATCATAAGTAACCGTAGAACCTTGAGTAAATGGACCAGGTGTACCAGCACTTAACACTTTGCGTAAAGCTAGATCAAACTCCTGCTCTACCACAATAGCTGCTGGATCATTGTCATCTTCATCTGTACCAGCTACACCATCACCTGGGGTACCAGTACCATCGCCATTGACTGCATCATCGGCAGGGCTATTGGGCTGACCACCGGCATCATTGGTGTTATCCTGATCTGGTGTGCTATCATCATCCGGTTCATTCAATGCATTGTCTGCATCGCTGATCTCTGCATAGTTAACTATACTTGCTCCTTGGAAGTTAGCATCAATTGTAAAGCTGATGGTTAAGGTTGCTATACCTCCATTAGCTGCTATTGGGCTAGCTATCGTCCGAGTTGCAATGCTTCCTGATTGACTCCATGCGCCATCCGTCAAGTTCAGACCAGTTGGTATGTAGTCTGTAATCTCAACATTAGTTGCCTCTATTGAACCTTGGTTGATCACTTCAATCTGGTAAGTCACTGTTGAACCTTGCATATATGGTCCAGAGCTAATTACCGTTTTGCGCAATGCCAAGTCAAAGTTTTGATCAATGTCGATTTGTGCTGGATCGCTATCATCTTCGTCTGTAGCAGGATTTCCGTCACCTGGGGTACCAGTGCCATCGCCATTGACTGCATCGTCGGCAGGACTATTAGGCTGACCGCCAGCATCATTGGTGTTATCCTGATCGGCTACACTATCATCATCCGGTGCATTTAAGGCATTGTCTGCATCGCTGATCTCTGCGTAGTTCACCAGGCTTGTGCCTTGGAAGTTTGCATCAATCTGGAAGCTGATCGTTACGGTAGCTGTTCCGCCATTGGCTGCAATTGGGCCAGCGATGGTGCGGGTTGCCAAACTACCAGCTTGTGCCCATGCACCATCTGTCAAGTTTAGACCAGTTGGTATGTAATCTGTAATCTCAACATTGGTCGCATCCAAACTTCCTTGGTTGATTACTTCAATCTGGTAAGTTACGGTAGAACCTTGTGTGTATGGTCCACTACTAATTACCGTCTTGCGAAGCGCCAAGTCAAAGTTTTGGTCAATATCAATCTGTGCTGGATCGCTATCATCTTCATCCGTAGCAGGATTTCCATCACCAGGTGTACCAGTGCCATCGCCATTCACTGCATCATCGGCAGGACTATTAGGCTGGCCACCAGCATCATTGGTGTTATCCTGATCGGCTACACTATCATCATCCGGTGCATTTAAGGCATTGTCTGCATCGCTGATCTCTGCGTAGTTCACCAGGCTTGTGCCCTGGAAGTTTGCATCAATCTGGAAGCTGATCGTTACGGTAGCTGTTCCGCCATTGGCTGCAATTGGGCCAGCGATGGTGCGGGTTGCCAAACTACCAGCTTGTGCCCATGCACCATCTGTCAA
>BQJT01000278.1 GCA_021604845.1 Cyclobacteriaceae bacterium | reverse complement strand
CAACCATGCTACCATCTTCTCAATAGCCGGTCCGTATAGGCCTCCAACCTTATAAACCTCCTCACCGATAGTCCCATCGGGTTTACGAACAATTTTCGCATTCAGCCCGTAAGAAACGGGGGTTGGATCGTTTTTTTCCATGATACTTGCGAAGTATTCTTCGACCTCCTGCTGCGTGATATCGGGATCATAATAATTTACCGCTGATGATAATACCAGGTCCGCCTCGGGATTTAGGTTGACCTTTTTGGCATCTTTATCGGGATCGAAAATGGCTTCAATCGCCGATTCTGAAAGACTGGTTCCGGTATCTTGCAGCAATTGTCGCAAATAATCCTCAGTAAACCCGGGCTGGAATTTATTCATTGAATAGTGATGGTGGATGCCACTGGAAAACCAGATCCTTTTCAAGTACGTACTGAATTTCATCCACTGGTCAGCCGTTTTATCCCCGTTATAATTCCTAAAAATTTGTTCAAGGGATCTTCGAATTTCCAGATTGTGCCGGTAATTCATATCATACATAATGTCTCTGCCTTCTAACCCTGCCTGCACCAGATAGTAGGTCAGTATTCTCTGCTGTGGAGTTAATTGTTCCCATCCCGGAATAATGTATCTGTTGACCTGGACATCGGCAAACATTTCAGATCTCCACTGGAAATCGGTAGTGTCGGCAACCAGTGATGGCGGGGTGATGGTTTCTGAGGGAGGCTGACATTGAAACAATATCAAACTACATATTGACCATAAAATTGCTGAAAACTTCATAGCAGATTATTTGTTAGGTTAATGGTTTATCAAGCGGCTAATTTACAAAATTAGATTAAACTTGGATTGGATATTACCGGGGTGTGTAGGTTGTAGAATATTGGCAATTTGAGCATCTTGGTGGATTAATTTAAATCGTATCAACAATACCTTGAATATTAATTCACTAGCCAGGATTTTTTGGTTATCCACACTTTACCTTCTCTCAGGGTGTCAAACCGAAAACAACCCCTATGCTACCTGGAGTATTTATAAAGGAGATTCCGAAAGCAGCAGTTACTCTTCTCTGGATCAAATAAACCAAATGAATGTCCACCGGCTGCAGGTAGCCTGGACCTTTTACCCGGATGATACCGAACAGGCCGCCGGGTATGGCAAATACGAATGCAATCCAATTGTAATTGACGGTGTTATGTACCTGACATCAGCAGCGCATTTGCTGTATGCCATAGATGCTGCCACCGGAACCATGATTTGGACCTACGACCCTTTTGAAGGAGGCAAAGGCGGTGGCATCAACAGGGGAGTAACTTACTGGGAGGATGGCGAAGATAAAAGGGTCCTGTTTACCGCAAAAAATTACTTATATGCAATAGACGCCACCAACGGCAGGACCATTGCTGAATTCGGCACCAACGGAAAAGTGAACCTGAATTTTCACCAGGGAGAAACTGGAGAGGCCTGGGTAATCCCAACCTCACCGGGAATAATTTATCAGGATCTGATTATAATGGGTTCAGAGGTTTCCGAGCTGTACGGAGCAGCCCCAGGACATATTCGTGCCTACAACGTTAAATCAGGGGCGCTGGAATGGACTTTTCACACCATTCCTCATCCGGGTGAACCGGGTTATGAAACGTGGCCTCCAGATGCCTGGAAGTATGTTGGAGGGGCCAATAACTGGGGAGGAATGAGCCTTGATAACCAGAGAGGTATAGTGTATGTTCCACTCGGATCACCCACATATGATTTCTACGGCGCTGACCGGCAAGGTAAAAATCTCTTCGGAAACTCAATTGTTGCTTTAAACGCAGCTACAGGTAGTTTGGTGTGGCATTTTCAGACAGTGCATCACGATTTATGGGACTACGACCTGCCGGCTCCTGCAAACCTGGTTACCATTCACCAAAATGGGAATCGCATTGATGCGGTGGCACTCCCCACTAAAATTGGTTACCTTTTCATGTTTGACAGGGTAACCGGAGTGCCTGTTTTTACCGTTGAAGAGCGGCCGGTCCCTGCCTCAAAAATACCAGGAGAAGTCAGTTGGCCCACCCAGCCTTTTCCCACTAAACCCAAACCTTACGCACGCCAGTCTATGTCTGTTGAAGATATTAACCAGTACTCTCAGGAATCCTATGACAGTTTATTAAGCCGATTTCGAAATTTCCGCAATGAAGGTCCGTTTACGCCTCCGGATCCGGCTGGCACCTTAATGGTACCCGGGACCAGGGGTGGATCTGAATGGGGCGGTGCTGCATTTGATCCGGGTACGGGTGTATTGTACCTGAACTCTAATGAATCGCCGGAAATTTCCACCGTACAGGCGATGAATCGCAGCGACCAACGCGAAGATTTAAGCATGTACGATTTAGGGAAGCAATTTTATGACAATTTTTGCGCAGGGTGTCATGGCGTAGATCGCAAAGGAATTTTGCCCGACAATCCTTCATTATTAGATATTGGCAGCCGGATGTCAGAAAGTGACATACTTAATAAAATTAATCTCGGTAGTGGCAGAATGCCCGGGTTCGGAGAAATGTTAAAAGGGAATAAGGATGAAATTCTGGCCTTTTTACTGGAACGGCAAAAAGATGTCATAGTAGAAAGGAATATATCCGACAGTGATTCCGCCGCAGATTACAAAAACATCACTGCATACAGCTACTTTCGTGATGCTGCCGGCAGGCCTGCTTTAAAGCCACCATGGGGAACACTAAACGCCATTAACTTAAATACCGGAGAATATGAATGGAGCATACCCCTGGGCAATTACCCTGAATTCCAGCAACCGGATGGCCCTGAAACAGGAACGCCTAATTATGGCGGGCCCGTAGTAACCGCAGGAGGGATTGTGTTAATCGGAGCCACAGCGGATGGTAAGTTCAGGGCATTTGCCGCAGATACCGGCAAAAAACTTTGGGAAACTCCATTGCCAGGCAATGGATATGCCAGCCCGGCAACCTACATGATCGGAAACAAACAGTATGTGGTTATCTCTGTAACCGGTGGAAAAGATTCAGCAAGTGGTGTGTTAGCTTTTACTTTACCTGACTAGTGGGCAAGGCACTGAAAAATCCGTTGGTGAGGTCAAAAAAATAAAGGCGAGTATGACTCGCCTTTGGGTTGTTGAAAGATCACATGTTACTAAATAACAACTGATCTTTAACTAAACCGATGGGTGGAATCCCGGTAGCGTTCCCTCCACAGAGATCCATGATTAATTTAGTAAACAGGAAGGAATTTTACAATGCATTTAGGTGATTTTGTTTCTGAAAAGATGGAATAATTAGGAGTTGAGCAGCACTGTTATTCCTGATACGGTTCAATGATTCTTTTCAGGTAATCGACACTTTTTATTACCCATTCTTGTTCCCTGGCAATGGTGCTGTCCAGGTTGTCGAGAAAGTCCGACCACATCTCAAGGGTCACGGAGAAAAATCTTTGATTTTTCGAAAGGGAGTGTAAAAGCAAGGGTACATCAATTACCCCTTCTCCTGCAGGACAGCCAGTAACTTTAAAACCCATGTTTGAAGGTACCCGTTCGATCTTAATATCCTTAACATGCAGGTTGACCGTGTAATTCCAAAGCTGCTCCAGAACTTCAGCTATCCCCTCCCCTGCTCCCAGGGAATTGGCGGTATCCAGGCAGATGCCCACCCACTCCGGGTCAGTGGCCTCCACTATCTCCGCAAGCTGTCTGGCCATGAAACGATCGTGATTCTCGATCGCTAATATTACGTTCTTATCCCGGCAGATTGGTATAAGTTGCTTAATATCCCGGACGATGCTGCTTTGGTCAGGTTCAAACCCATAATCATCAATAACCAGCCTTAAAAACGGTGCGTTAAATTGGTGTGCCAGGTCGAGATATCGGGTGACTTTTTCAATGTGAAGGCCACGTGTACCAAGCTCAACAGATACTCCCAGGTCTTCACTAAGCTCAATTAAACGCGACACCGATTCAGCGTCCGAATTGTCAAGGGGTAAATTATCCGCTATCTGTACGCAGTTGACCTGTAGGCTGGATACTTTTCGAACTAAAGAAAATGCATCAACCGGTAAGGAAGGTTGATGGCCCGGAACCCCGACAGCCCAGGAAAATGCATAGCTGCCAATGCCCAATTTCATGTGGATGTTTTACTGTGATTCCTCATTCATTCAAATCATTTCAGATGGCTAATGATTTCTTCACTAAAAGGCGCTACCGAAGATTTATAAAACCCTATTAACCTGCCGTTTTCATCAATCAGAAACTTGTTAAAATTCCAGGAAACCGCATAGTCTCCAACTCCATTCAATTTTTCGCTGGTCAACCACCGATAGATGGGATGTTTGTTGGCTCCCTTTACTTTAATCTTGGTGGTCATTGGAAAGGTAACCCCATAATTTGTTTGACAAAACTGCGCGATCTGCTCTTCTGAACCTGATTCCTGGAACAGGAACTGGTTACAGGGAAAGCCGATTATCACCAGTTTATCCTGGTAGGTTTCATAGAGTTTTTGCAGGTCCTGGTACTGAGGTGTATATCCACATTTAGAAGCAACATTGACTAGCAGCATCATCTTGCCACGATGCATTGAAAGGTCGATGACTTCATTACTGTTGAGGGCTTCGATTTTATAGTCGTAAATAGAGGAATTCAGTGCAGGCATAATGAATGTTGAAAGAAAAAATAATGCTTTAAACATGATGTAGGTCCTTTAGTTATTCATAGGTGGATTTACCACTTAGCGCTCAGATCGTTTTCACACAAATCACCTACCCGTCAACAATCCTGGCCACTCACACTCACACTCACACTCACACTCACACTCCCACTCCCACTCACACTCACACTCACACTCAATCTATCCCCTTCCTACAAATGGCATTTGGGTAGCCATCACTGTCATGAATAAAACGTTAGCCTCCAGTGGGAGTCCTGACATATAAACTACTGCTTCCGACACATTGGTTACATCCATGGTTGGTTCAGTGGCTACGGTTCCATCTGCCTGGGGTACTCCGGTGTTCATTTTACTGGCCATATCCGTCGATGCGTTGCCTATATCTATTTGACCACAGGCAATGTTGTACTTTCGGCCATCAAGCGCGGTAGATTTGGTCAATCCGGTGATGCCGTGTTTGGTGGCGTTATAAACTACAGCATTGGGACGAGGCACCTGGGAAGAAATAGATCCGTTATTGATGATTCTTCCTCCCATGGGGTCCTGATCCTTCATCACTCGAAATGCTTCCCTGGTACAGAGGAACGCCCCGGTAAGGTTAACGTCCACTACCCGGTTCCATTCCTCCAAACTAAGATCTTCCAAAAGTATATTTGAAGTATTGGTGCCGGCATTGTTGAACAGGATGTTCACTTTACCGAACTTGCTGATGGTCTGCTCGAAAAGCTGTTTGACCGATTGTGGATTGGTGATATCGGTAGGTACCAGTAACAGATTACTTTGGTCACGCACCCTTTCAGCCGTCCTTTCCAACATCTCCCGTCTCCTACCTGCCAGGGTAACTTTATATC
>BQJT01000277.1 GCA_021604845.1 Cyclobacteriaceae bacterium | reverse complement strand
TGGTAAATACCAGCGTCAAGCTTTGCTGAATCATCTAATGCGTTTTAGAACCCGTTTAGAAATAGTCTCGCCGATACTCAGTGAACTGGTGGCAGCAGGAGAGGGTGCATTACAAACATGAATCCCGGATTGGTTTTCTATAATATAGAAATCATCTAATAAAGCGCCCTCACGGTTGCTTGCCTGAGCTCTTACTCCGGCACCTCCGTCATTCAGGTCCTTTTCTTCAATTTCCGGGATCAGCTTTTGTAGTTCACTGGTAAAAGCAGATTTTGACCACGATCTGTACATTTCACCCAATCCTTTACTCAGGTATTTGAAAGCAATCTTTCGAAACCCGGGCCAGCGAAGCGTTTCCATTAACTCGCTGTATTTAATATCAGTCTTCTTATACCCCTCACGGGCCATAGCCAGCACCGCATTAGGGCCTGCTTCAACACCACCCTTAATCATGCGGGTAAAATGCACTCCTAAAAATGGAAAATTAGGGTCCGGTACCGGGTAAATTAAATTTTTCACCAAGTACTCCTTCTCGGGTTTCAATTGGAAGTACTCCCCCCTGAAAGGTATGATCTGCAGGTCAAGATCGGGTTCTGTTAGACGGGTAACCTGATCTGAGTACAAGCCAGCGCAGTTAACCACAAATTGAGTGTGGAAGTGGGAGTGAGAGTTGGAGTGTGAGGTTGTTATTGAGTTTGGTCCCGACGTTTCTGTGGTATTGGTAGTTGTAACTGTGATTGTCTGTGCACCTGAAGTTGAAATATCCGTTACTTTTGCTCCCAGCTGAATGGTTCCACCCCTTTCGGTTATCAGTCGGGCCAAAGTTTTGGCGACCTGCCCGTAGTCAATAATACCGGTTTGTGGTACCCATATTCCCATTAACCCGGAAACATGGGGTTCGTGTTCATGTAATCTTTCTTTCGGAATCAACTCCAAACCGGTTAACCCGTTTTGCTGCCCGCGTTCAAAAAGATTATTCAACAGCGGTAATTGTGATTTTTCTGTAGCTACTACGATTTTGCCGCAAATCTCGTAATTGATCTGATACTGCTGGCAGAAATCTAAAAGTTGTTGATACCCTTGTATGCAATTCCTGGCCTTAAGGCTGCCAGGTTTATAGTAGAGACCACTATGGATAACTCCACTGTTATGACCAGTCTGGTGCTGACCTACACCCTGTTCTTTTTCCAGCAGTAGCAAGCTGATATCAGGGGTCTGTTGCAGCAACCGATAAGCGGTAGCCAGACCTACAATTCCGCCTCCAACGATAATTATCTGGTATTTCAATGAAAGTGGTTATTATTGAAGCTGCCAAGATACAAATTATCAGGGATGTGAGTTAAGTTGCACAAACACCTTGCTTTGGATAAATTTAGTTACCTAATTAACCTTTATGGCCCGGAAATCACAATGGGTTGAACTCGGAAAACGTAAACTGGAACTGTCCAATCTTGACAAGGTTCTGTATCCGGAGGGTGATATCCTCAAGGCAGAGGTTATCGAGTACTACCTGAAAATTGCCCCCACCATATTAAATCACATTAAGGGAAGGCCGCTCTCATTGGTTAGATTTCCCGATGGAGTAGAAGGGGAAATGTTCTTTCAAAAGAACCGTCCACAGTGGGCACCTGAATGGATTGATTATGTTCGTCTGGGAAAGGAAAAAAAAGATTACATGATGGCTACAGAGGTGGCCTCCCTGGTTTGGCTGGCGAATCTGGCGTGCCTGGAAATGCATCAAATTCATTCAAGGAACCCGCATTTCGATCATCCGGACTATATCGTTTATGATATTGATCCGCCTGAAGGTTATCCTTTTGAGCAGGTAGTGGATATCGCTCTGGATCTTCGTAATCATCTGGAACAGTTCGGATATTTTGCATTCGTAAAAACAACCGGGGGTAAGGGAGTGCATCTGCTTACACCAATTGAGCCAAAGTGGGATTTCCACACCGCTTTCGAAGCAGCATCTGCTTTAACCAAACCATTCATACAAAAGAGATCGAGTGACACCACACTGCATATTAAAAAGGATGCCAGAAAGGGTAAAGTTTTGATCGATATATACCGCAATCGAAGTTCACAGAGTATTATAGGTCCGTACAGCCTTAGGGGACGGGGCAAGGCTCCTGTTTCAATGCCGCTAACCTGGGACCAACTGGCAAAAGTAAAGGATCCAAATCAGTACAATATTCGTTCTGCTCTGGATTTTGTATTGCAGGACGGTGATGCATGGGAATCTATGGGAGCTTATGCAGTCCCGTTACATTCCGAAAGAAGAACCATGGTAGAGAAAAAGGACCTTCCACCCGGAGAAACCTACAAATCAGCAGAACAGCTGGAAAGTTATCAGCAGAAACGAGACTTTTCCAAGACGGCAGAGCCCCAGGGTGACCTGGTAATAGGATTTGATCAGGCTTTCGTGGTCCACCGGCATCATGCATCACGACTGCACTATGATTTGAGACTTGAGGAAAATGGCACGCTACGTTCCTGGGCGGTACCCAGAGGGCTACCACCAAGGCCTGGTATAAAGCGTTTAGCAGTGCAAGTTGAAGACCACCCGATCGAATACCTGACATTTGAAGGGACCATTCCCAAGGGTCAGTACGGTGGAGGGGAAATGTGGCGATATGCCCTGGGTAAGTACGAAAAGACCAAAGACAAGAAAAATGGTTTCTACTTCCGCCTGGAAAGCCCGGAACTCACTGGCGAATACCGCATTCATAAAATGAAAGGTAATGAGTGGCTGTTAGAGCGGGTGACGGAAAACCAGATCAACTGGGTAAAGGATGAAATTCAACCAATGCTTGCTCAAACCAGCCGAAAACCTCCTTTAGGCGAGGATTTTATTTATGAAGTTAAATGGGATGGGATAAGGGTGTTCATCTCGCTTGATGAGGGGGAGATCACCATCAGGAGCCGGAGCCAGCGGGATATCACCCATCTATTTCCAGAACTGCTGGTCCCTGAAAAGGCATTCAGAGCAACATCTGCGTTGTTCGATGGAGAGATCGTCTGTCTGGATGCCCACGGCAAGCCGCATTTCAAAAATGTTATCAGCCGTATGCACCAATCCCGGACGGGGAGTATTGAACGCGCAGTCACTTCTAAACCCGCACACTGTTACTTGTTCGACTGTCTATATCTTGATGGAAGGGCGATCGTGTCCGAATCATTAATGCGACGTCGTGAGTGGCTACTCGATGCTGTTAAAAAAGACACCCCATATCGGGTAAGTGAAGCGGTTGAAGACGGTCATGGTCTTTTTAAAGCGGCCAAATCTTTGGGACTGGAGGGTATAATGGCTAAACGGAAAGTAAGTAAATACTTGCCAGGAAAACGGTCCGATGGCTGGGTGAAGGTAAAAGTTAGGCAAACCGCTGATGTTGCTATAATAGGTTATACTGAGGGTAACGGTGACCGCAAAAACTATTTCGGGGCGTTACAAATCGCTGAGAAACCACCGGATGATCAGTCTGCCGCAAAAGCAGGTCAACCTGACCGGCAGACAGACTGGATATACCGGGGAAAAGTGGGAACAGGGTTTAACCAAAAAAGCATGGCAAGCGTTCACAAAACCATCGCTAAAATTCCCGAGGCGCCTAAAGTAATTAGAGAAAAACCACTTGATGATGCGAAAACCACCTGGATCCAGCCGGTGATGTTTTGTGAAATAGAATTTGCCTCAATAACACCCAATGGGACCTACAGAGAGCCGGTTTTTATCAGGCTTCGACCTGATATCACGGATTGAAAAAATAGGAAAAGTGCAATTTTTTACATATTTTGGCACAAAATATCTTAAGCAATGAGAGCTATTTGGAAAGGACATATCAGGTTCTCACTGGTAACAATACCGGTGAGAATTTATACCGCTATTGATGCTGCTAAGACCATAAGTTTTAACCAGCTCAATAAGGAAACCAATAGTCCGATAAAGTACGAAAAGAAGGATAAAAGTACCGGTGAAGTGGTGCCGCCTGAAAATATTGTAAAAGGTTATCAATATGAACCAGGACAATATGTGGTGATCGACCCGGAAGATATTGAGAAAGTTAAGATTAGAAGTACCAAGATCATCGAGATCGAGGCTTTTGTCAATGCCTCAGAAGTACACCCTACTTTATACGATACGCCATACTTCGCCGGCCCTGACGGAGAAATTGCCATTAAAGCTTATTCTCTTCTTTGTGAAACCCTGAAAGAAACAGGCAAACTGGGGGTTGGGAAAGTGGTGATTCGCGACCGGGAAAGCCCGGTACTGCTTTCCCCACAGGAGAACGGATTGGTGATGTACAAATTGCGTTACCCGGAGGATGTAAGGGCGGTGAAAAATATTCCCGACTTGAGTACCGAAGCAGTGGATGCGGATCAGTTAAAATTATCAAGGACCCTGGTGGAAAGTATGTCCAAATCACTGGCGGAAGTGGAGTTTAAGGATAAGTACCGGGAAGCCTTAAAGGAAATGATCCAGGCGAAGATTGAAGGTAAAGAAATTATTACCATTGCCGAGGAGGAAACCCCGACTATTGATATCATGACTGCACTTAAGGCCAGTATTGAACAGGCCAAAGATCAGAAAAAGCCTATGAAGCCTGCCGGCCGAGATGGGAAAGCGGAAGATGAGGACACCACGGTGAAGAAAACACGGAAGCAAGCCTGATAAACCATGTCGAAGGTCGTCAAACTTACCAACCATCCTGCTTCCAGCGGGTTCGGGCTCAAAAGAGTAAGAAGAAGGAAGCGAAAATCACCAGAAGATTTTGGGCAGCTAAATATTTTCGACAGCGAACGACCTTCAGGTAAAGTAGTGAAATTTGCTGCGGCCAAGACATTCGAGGAGGCGCTTACATTGGATGAGCAAGGTGAGATGGAAGCTGCCAGGGTAGCTTACCGCCAAGCCATAAAAAATGGTGACAGGATTGCAGACGCCTATTGCAATTTAGGGATACTGGAATCACAAAATAATTCAATTGCTGCCATCGATTGCTTTACCAGATCTTTAAAAGCAGCTCCCAGGCATTTCCAATCCCATTATAATTTGGCTAACCTGTACTCAGAGGAGAAGAACTTCGCATTGGCAAAACTTCACTACCAAATTGCCATACAGATTGTTCCGGACTTTCCAAATGCTCATTACAATCTGGGGCTGGTATTGGCTTTGATGAAGGAATATCAGGAGGCCATTGAAGCGCTCAAATTGTTTAAAAAGTTGGCCCCTCCGCATGAATTGGGAAATACCAATGAATTAATCGAAAGTTTAAATAGATCCCTGGCTGAGTAACTTATGGAACACGTTGAAATTGATAATATTGAAGTATCTGATACCGATATCACTGTAAGTTATTGGACATCAGATGTTAAAAATACTCAAAGCTTGGTTTTCAAAACCGCTGATTTTGAAATATGGCTTTCAGACCGGAAGAAAGTGTCGGTTCAAAAATATTGGGACCATTGGGATTCAGCGGTTAAGCACGAACTAGGTGCCAGAATTTTGCATGAGGATGTAAAGCAGTACCTGCGTT
>BQJT01000276.1 GCA_021604845.1 Cyclobacteriaceae bacterium | reverse complement strand
CAACCAAAGAAATATCGCCAATACCGTTCGTTTCCTGAACTAATGACTGCGATCCTTGATCAACAGACTCTTTCGACCATATGTACGGAACTAAAGCTGAAATTGCAAAAGCCTCACTTAATACATAATCAGCCTGTAGTATGGCGGTTTTAGCTGAGCGTTTTATATGGTTATCCGGTCTTTTTTCTCCATCTAAGAAGACATCTTCAATTTTATTATGGTCGTAGGTAAACCTGAGCTGCACTGATTTAGCTGGAAATGTATTAATTCTCAGAGCACCTGTTATAGGTACACCTCCTGTACAACAAGTTTGTGACCATCCAGAATGCAGGCTCAAGAGCCAAAGTGCCATCGATAGTGTGGTTACTAATAGTTTCATCAATTGGCAATTTACCAATTTGTACCTTTGAATTATTGTCAAATAGTCTACATTATAACCCATTTTACGTCATATTCGTTCTGATTTAAAAATTTTGAATCAGTATCTTTAGCAGCAATTCAGCAATCCGGAAGCCATCATGATACTAGTTAGTCGGCAGGAACACTTTAATGCAGCTCATAAGCTGTACAATCCTGGCTGGAGTAAGGAAAAAAATAGCGCAGTTTTTGGCCCCTGTGCCAATGAAAACTGGCATGGCCACAATTTTAACCTCATAGTAACCGTATGCGGAGACCCTGACCCTGAAACTGGATTTGTAGTGGATCTGAAGAAGCTGAGTAGTTTAATCCGGGATAAAGTCATTGATGCGGTTGATCATAAGAATCTTAATGTGGATGTTCCTTTTATGCAGGGGAAAATGGCCAGTACGGAAAATCTGGCAATAGAAATCTGGAAGATCCTGGAACCATTGATCCCTGAAATAACCAGTTTCGGAAAACTGCACTCCATTAAGCTGTATGAAACTCCCAGGAATTATGTTGAATATTTCGGACCAGCTCATCATAAAGCATGAAGTATTACCTTATAGCCGGTGAAAGATCCGGCGACCTTCATGGATCACATTTAGTTCGGGAATTGAGGTTACGGGACCCAAGCGCTGAGATAAGGTGTTGGGGTGGCGACCAAATGGAGCAGGCAGGCGCAGAACTGATCGTCCATTATAAGAACTTATCCTTTATGGGTATCTGGGAGGTTTTCAGAAATTTACTGACCATAAAGAAATACATGGATTTTTGTAAGAAGGATCTGTTGCAAAATAAACCGGATGTATTGGTGTTGATCGATTACCCGGGCTTTAACCTGCGAATGGCCGAATTTGCCTACCAGCATGGCATAAAAGTCTGCTATTTTATATCTCCAAAATTGTGGGCCTGGAATCGAAAGCGCGCAGCAAAAGTTAAACAGTTTGTTAATCGGATGTATTCGATATTGCCATTTGAAAGGGAATTCTACCAGCAGTATGACTATCAGGTAGTTTATGTAGGTAATCCGCTGGTTGAGACAATTTCATCCTTTGAAACTCCTGATGATTACCGGGATACATTAGATGCCGGACAGCGGCCTGTAATTGCAATTTTACCGGGTAGCAGAAAACAGGAGATCGAGTCAATGCTCAGTATAATGCTGGAGCTGGTTGCTGAATTCCCTGAGTGTAAATTCGTAGTAGCAGCAGTTGATAACGTTCCATCCGAATATTATCAGCAGGCCACAGAGAATAAAGATGTAAAGGTAGTTATTAATCAGGCTTACGAATTGCTATCGGTGTCCAATGCAGCTGTAGTGACCTCAGGCACTGCTTCGCTGGAGACCGCGTTATTTGATGTGCCACAGGTGGTATGCTACAAAACCAGTTGGCTTACTTACTGGACAGGCCGGGTACTGATTAAAGTCCCTTATTTATCTTTGGTAAACTTAATTGCAGGCAAACAGGTAGTGCCCGAATTAATTCAGGGGGAATATCACAAAGACAATGTAGTAAGGCATCTTAGGGGGTTATTAGCAAACGGATCAACCAGAGAAGACCAATTAGCTGGATATAGAAAGGTGAAAATGCTACTTGGTAACAAAAGTGCTTCAAAAGAAACTGCGAAGCTTATTCTGGATTATTTAACCTGAAAGAGTTGGCAGTTCAGCAGCAGGCAGTCCGCTTTGAAGTGCAGACTAAGCGCTGAAAACTGACTCTACGCTACTTTCAACTTGTTAAAGTTGGATTTTTCGATCTTATTCCTGGCATAATCAAGGGTAATACTCAGGGTTTTTATGCTTTTTTCGGAAGGTATTTCGAACATGGCATCGGTAATAATCGCTTCGCAAATTGATCGCAATCCACGAGCGCCGAGTTTGAACTCCACTGCCTTATCTACAATGTAATCGATCGCTGCCGGCTTGAACTCCAAGGCTACGCCTTCCATTTCAAACAACTTGATATACTGTTTTGAAAGTGCATTTTTGGGTTCCGTCAGGATTTTCTTTAAAATGTCCCTTGATAGCGGATTAAGGTATGTCAACACTGGTAACCGCCCAATGAGTTCAGGAATAAGACCAAAACTTTTTAGATCCCTTGCGGTAACAAATTGCAGTATATTTTCTTTGTCCAGGTTTAATTGCTGATCCTTATCCTCGTTGGAAGTAAAGCCCAGAGGCCTGGTGTTCAATCTATTAGCAATAGTCCGGGTTATACCGTCAAAAGCCCCTCCGCAAAGAAACAGGATATTCTCAGTATTTACCGAGATCATTTTCTGATCCGGATGCTTCCGGCCTCCTTGTGGTGGTACATTAACCGCTGTGCCCTCAAGCAATTTAAGCAGTGCTTGTTGCACTCCTTCTCCACTTACATCCCTGGTTATTGATGGATTGTCCGACTTTCTGGCTATTTTGTCTAACTCATCTATATAAACAATGCCCCTTTCCGCAGCCTCCAGGTCGTAATTCGCTGACTGTAGTAATCGGGTAAGTATACTTTCTACATCTTCTCCCACGTAGCCCGCCTCTGTCAGTACCGTGGCATCAGCAATGCAAAAAGGTACCTGAAGAATGCTAGCCAGTGTTCGTGCCAGGTAGGTTTTACCGGTTCCAGTCTCACCTACCATAATTATATTCGACTTCTCTATTATAACTTCTTCTTCGGTCTTTTGCTGCATTAACCGTTTGTAGTGATTATACACAGCCACAGAAATAACTTTTTTTGCTTCGTCCTGACCTACAACATACTGGTCGAGATATTTTTTCAACTCTACCGGTTTGATCAGATTGAAGTTTGGTGCGGTGGTGGTATTACCTTTGGTTTTTAACTCTTCAGAAAGAATTTGCTGAGCTTGCGTAATACACTTATCACAGATATGCGCATTTATTCCCGAAATCATCAGGTCAACATCCTTCTTATTCCTACCACAAAACGAACAGGTTACCTGTGCCATACTAGCTTAATATACTAAATAATAAGATTTTTATTGACCCAATCAGGTTTTAATTAGCACTTCATCGATAAGGCCATACGACTTTGCTTCCTCAGCGGTCATCCAATAATCCCTGTCGGAATCCTTTTCAATTTGATCGGTTTTTTTACCACTGTGCGAGGCCAGTATTTCATATAATTCCTTTTTAAGGGAAAGTATCAACTTTAACGAAATCTCCATATCCTTAGATGGCCCCTGCATTCCTCCTGAAGGCTGATGGATCATTACTCTGGAATGAGGAAGCGCCGATCTTTTACCAGCGGCACCACCGGCAAGCAGTACCGCGCCCATGGAGGCCGCCAAACCAGTACAGATGGTAGCTACATCAGGTGTAATGTATTGCATGGTGTCATAAATGCCCAATCCAGCAGTAACTGAACCGCCTGGACTGTTGATATAAAGCATCACTTCTTTTTTAGCATCGGTAGACTGAAGGAACAATAATTGAGCGGTTATAATGTTGGCAATATTGTCGTCTACAGGCAGGCCTAGAAAGATGATTCTATCCATTATTAACCTGGAGAAAACATCGATCTCTCTAAAATTAGTAGGTCGTTCTTCAATTACAGCACGGGTCATGCTTTCAATACGCTGTGTATAGCTGTCAAAAGCGCTTCCACTGATATTCTGATCCTTTACTGCAAACTTCCTGAATTCTTCTTTATCGAACATTGTGATTATTTGAGTGAGACTAAAGCTAATCCATTTAGTCCAAAACGGATTACAAAAATAAAAAAAAACCCCTGCTTAAAAAGGACTTTTTTATAATGGAAAGTACATCCAACTACTTGCTAACCTCTTTTTTAAATTGCTCAAGGTTTACTTCTTTAGATGAAAGCTTTACTTTTTCTTTTATGAATTCCAATATTTTTTCGCCCCTTACCTGGTTGAAAACCTGCAGATAGTTTTGCCCTTCTTTACCTTTTAGATAGTTCTCCGCAAAAGCATCCAGCTGATCCCCCATCTGATCGCCAAGTCCGGAGGAGGCCAACTGGGCGGAGATCATTTGTTTGGCCCTGTTTACTACCTCGTCGTTTTCCACCTTTATATCGTTGTCTTCAGCTATCCGGTTGAGGATGAGGTTCCATTTCATTTCATCAGCGTAATCCTGATACTGATCTTCCACTTCCTGCTCATTCACCTGACCTTCATTGGAAGCCAACAACCATCGCTTAAGGAATTCATCAGGAAGCACCATTTTGGTAGCTTTGACAATTTCTTCCCTAATGCATTGAGCAAGATATTTTTCAGTTTCATTCTGAAAACTATTGGTCAGGTATTCCTCAATCTTCCCTTTCAATTCATCCTCGGTTTTTACCACTCCCTCCCCGAATAGTTTGTCATAAAAATCCTGGTTCATTTCGGCCGGTTGTAAACGCTTCACTTCAGAAATTTTTAGCACAACCTTAGACAGGTCCATGTCCTTTAATTCGTCCGCTGACTTCTTCAGTAACCTTGCTTGATATTCGGTATCTTTGATGGCTTTGTTCAGATCAAAGCTAACTTCGTCCCCGGCTTTCTTTCCTATAAACTTTTTTTGTTCTTTCTTTTCAACCTGCTGGACAGGCAGCGCTATTTCGTCATCTGTTTCGAGCATTGGCGCGGTGAGTACTCCATGGATAATGTCTTCAGCTTCCGCTGTTTCCACTGCGACTTGTTCACCGTAGTTCTTTTTTATGGTTTCCAATTCTTCGGACACCATTTTTTTGTCAACCTTTATTTTAAACTCGGTAATTTTCTGTTTTTCCAAATCATACTTGAAATCGTCCACCAAACCGACATTGTACTCAAACTCAAAATCACTCTGGTGATCCCAGTCTATTTCCTTGCTTTTTTCAAGATTAGGTAAGGGATCTCCAAGAATTTTTAAATCCTGCTCTTTTATATAGTCTGTAAGTGAACCAGAAAGCATGCGATTTATCTCCTCCACCATTATGGATTTACCATACATTTTTTTGACCAGACCGAAAGGTACTTTTCCCGGCCTGAAACCTTTGATCTGGGCCTTCCTGCTGAATTCCTTTATTTTTTGTGTTACCTGGGGTTGATAATCAACTTCCTTTAACTTAATTTTAATTAAGGCTTCATTGGATTTTTGCCGATCTAGTGAGATGTCCATCGAAATAACTTTGTTGATATTTATTAAGTGTAAAA
>BQJT01000275.1 GCA_021604845.1 Cyclobacteriaceae bacterium | reverse complement strand
CCGGATATTGCGCATACAGCCATTGGCGGTACCTCCATAATTTTTTTGCACATTCCAAACAAAGATTCTCAAATCATCTGCTGGGGTGCAATTATCCGAGACATTGGCATTTGGTGTATAAAAGGTACTGCCATGAACGGTGTATGAAACAACAGTTGTACCAGTTGCTATCGGATTATCCCTATCTCTAACTAAGGAAATAGCAGCAGGATTAGGACAGGTTGCCCCCATGGAAGTCTTCAAAGTGACATCGGGCAAATTACCTCCCCAACTCGGCTTAGTATTGTCCTGAATAACAAAATGCTGTTGACAGCTAACTGGATTACCACAGTCATCTATAATGGTAAAGGTTCTGGTAATATTAATGGGGCATACCCCTGAAGCATGGTCCTGGTAACTTATGCTCGCAATACCACAATTATCGCTGGCCGAACCGCCTTCTGCCTGCAATTGCCCCAAGCTAATGGAAGTTGGGTTTGGCGAATAAGGCAATGCCGATTCTTGTAAAACATCTGCTGCCGAACAACCTGTAATAGCAGGGGGTGATGGTGGACAATTGACTACTGGAGGTGTATTATCCACCACTGTAATCAGCTGGGAACAAACCCGGGAATTACCACAAGCATCGGTAGCCCGATAGCGTCGTGTCACTTGCACAGGGCAAGCTTGCCCATTCATAGTATCCCCTATCCATTGGACCGTTACTGTTCCAACACAATTATCAGATGTACTAACCAAAGCCGTATTGGGTGGAGGAATATTGCCAATACAATCTACCATCAATGGGCCAGGGCAGGTTATACTCGGAGCGATATTATCGTCAACAAAAATGAGTTGCGTACAATCGCGGGTATTGCCACAGGCGTCTATAGCGCGATAGGTGCGGGTAATTTGCTCCGGGCAAGTATTGCCATCAGAAACATCGCCTACCCAAATGACTGATACTGGTGCTGCACAATTATCAGATGTACTAACCAAAGCAGTATTTGGTGCTGGAACATTAGCCACACAATCTACCAATATATTTCCAGGACAAGATATACTTGGAGGCGTATTATCATCAACATAAATCAATTGGGTGCAAATGGCCGTATTACCACAAGCATCCGTCGCCCGATAAGTCCGGGTAATGGTTTCGGGACAAGTCATATTATCCGATACATCACTTACATGAGTTACGGAAACCGGCGCATTACAGTTGTCGGATACATTAGGAAGTCCAATATTTGGCGCAGGTATGTTTTCAACACAATCCACTGTTATCGGACCTGGGCAAGTGATGGATGGAGGCGTATTATCATCTATGGTGATAATTTGTGTACAGGTTGCCGCATTTCCACAGAGGTCTCTAGCTCGATAGGTTCGAGTTAAAATTCTGGGACAAACAGAATTACTATAAACGTCACTCACATGTGTTATTGTTACCGGAGCATTACAATTATCTGAGGCCGATACTGCATTGATATTGGGCGCTGGAACATCCTCGATGCAATCCACAGCAATTGGGCCAGGACAAGTGATCATTGGTGGCGTGTCATCATCAACCAAAATGATCTGCGTACATTCAGCGATGTTGCCACAGGCATCTGTCGCCCGATAGGTTCGAGTAATCGTTTGAGGACAAGACATATTATCCGATACGTCACTCACATGAGTAACCGTTACCGGAGCAACACAATTGTCAGATACGGTGGGAAGGTTAATGTTTGGTGCAGGCACATCTTCCACACAATCCACTACAATAGGGCCAGGACAGGTGATATTTGGTGGAATTTCATCATTCACAAAGATGATCTGCATGCATTCCGCCGTATTGCCACAGGCGTCTGTTGCTCTGTAAGTTCGAACTACCCACAGCGGACAATCCATATAATGAACATCATTGACATGGGTCACCGTTACTGGTGCATTACAATTATCTGTCACCATTGGCAATGTCTCATCTGGCGCCGGTACATTTTCTATGCAATCTACCATTGACATTGGCGGGCAAACTATGGTTGGTGGCGTATTATCATCCACTGTAATAAGCTGAGTGCATTCAGCAATGTTCCCACAAGCATCCGTAGCGCGGTAAGTCCGAGTGATGGTTTGCGGACAGGTCATATTGTCTGAAACGTCGCCAACGTGGGTTACTGTAACCGCTGCGTTGCAATTGTCAGAAACCACCGGAAGATTGGTATCCGGGGCTGGGACGTTTTCTATACAATCTACAGTCACCAGACCTGGGCAGGTGATGGTCGGGGGTGTGTTATCATCTACCGAAATCAATTGGATGCATTCCGCCATATTACCACAGGCATCCGTAGCCCGGTAAACCCGAAGGATAACTAGCGGACAAGTCATATTATCAGTGATGTCCTCTACATGGACCACAGTCACACCGGCGTTGCAATTATCGGAAACAATAGGAAGGTTCACGTCCGGTACTGGAACATCTTCTATACAGTCTACCATAATTGGACCAGGGCAAGTAATGCTCGGAGGTGTATTATCATCTACTGTAATTATTTGGGTGCAATCGGCTGTATTCCCACAGGCGTCTGTAGCTCGATAGGTTCGGGTGATTGTTTGTGGGCAAGTCATATTATCTGAAACATCACCAACATGTGTCACCGTCACTCCTGCATTGCAATTGTCGGAAGTCACCGGCAGGTTCACGTTTGGAGCCGGGACGTTTTCAATACAATCCACAGTAATCGGACCAGGACAAGTGATGCTTGGAGGCGTATTATCATCCACGGTAATTATTTGGGTGCAATCAGCCGTATTGCCACAGGCATCTGTCGCCCGATAAGTTCGGGTAATCGTTTGTGGACAAGTCTGATTATCTGAAACATCACCAACATGTGTCACCGTCACTCCTGCATTACAATTGTCGGAAGTCACCGGCAGGTTCACATTTGGAGCTGGGACGTTTTCTATACAATCTACTGTAATGGGGCCAGGGCAGGTGATGCTTGGAGGTGTAATATCACCAACAGTAATTAGCTGCGTACATTCCGCCGTATTGCCACAGGCATCTGTCGCCCGATAGGTTCGGGTGATCGTTTGTGGACAAGTCATATTATCTGAAACATCGCCTACATGGGTCACGGTCACTCCTGCATTGCAATTGTCGGAAGTCATGGGCAAGTTCACATCCGGAGCCGGAATATTTTCACCACAATCTACAGCAATTGGCCCAGGACAAGTAATGCTCGGAGGGGTATTATCATCCACCGTAATTATTTGGGTGCAATCAGCCGTATTGCCACAGGCATCTGTCGCCCGATAGGTTCGGGTGATGGTTTGCGGGCAAGTCATATTATCTGAAACATCGCCTACATGGGTCACCGTCACTCCTGCATTGCAATTGTCGGAAGTTATGGGCAGGTTCACGTTTGGAGCCGGCACATTTTCTATACAATCTACTGTGATTGAACCAGGGCAGGTGATACTTGGAGGCGTATTATCATCTACTGTAATTATTTGGGTACAATCGGCCGTATTGCCGCAGGCATCTGTCGCCCGATAAGTCCGGGTGATGGTTTGCGGGCAAGTCATATTATCTGAAACATCTCCTACATGGGTCACCGTCACTCCTGCATTGCAATTGTCGGAAGTCACGGGCAGGTTCACGTTTGGAGCTGGCACATTTTCTATACAATCCACTGTAATGGGGCCAGGGCAGGTGATGCTTGGAGGCGTATTATCATCCACGGTAATTATTTGGGTACAATCGGCCGTATTGCCACAGGCATCTGTCGCCCGATAAGTTCGGGTGATCGTTTGTGGACAAGTCTGATTATCTGAAACATCACCAACATGGGTCACCGTCACTCCTGCATTGCAATTGTCGGAAGTCACCGGCAGGTTCACATTTGGGGCCGGCACATTTTCTATACAATCTACAGCAATCGGACCAGGGCAGGTGATGCTTGGAAGCGTATTATCATCCACGGTAATTATTTGGGTACAATCGGCCGTATTGCCACAGGCATCTGTCGCCCGATAAGTCCGAGTGATCGTTTGTGGGCAAGTCATATTATCTGAAACATCGCCTACATGGGTCACCGTCACTCCTGCATTGCAATTGTCGGAAGTCACCGGCAAGTTCACGTTTGGAGCAGGCACATTTTCTATACAATCTACTGTGATTGGACCAGGGCAGGTGATACTTGGAGGCGTATTATCATCTACTGTAATTATTTGGGTACAATCGGCCGTATTGCCACAGGCATCTGTTGCCCGATAAGTCCGAGTGATCGTTTGTGGGCAAGTCATATTATCCGATACATCGCCTACATGAGTCACCGTCACATTGCCTGGGCAAGCATCAGAAGCATTGACCAGGTTAATATCTGGCGGTGGAATATTTTCTACGCAATCCACAGCAATTGGCCCTGGGCATGTAATACTTGGCGGCGTGTCATCCTCTATCCAGGAGAAAGTCTGAGTACACGTTTCAAATAAATCTTCACATTCATTAGTCGCAATATAAGTTCTAGTCAGCGTATATACACAACCATTTTGTACCGGTTGCGAATCACCCCCATGTGTAATAGTCACCATACAGCTCATATCTGGATTGGAAGCGATTACAGCACCATCCGCAATTTCTTGAGCGGGATCCGGAATGGCATCGGGGATACCATCATTATTTAGGTCCGCAGGATTGCAGTTGAACACCACATCGTCAGGACAAGTTATAGTTGGAGGCTGTGTACATGGGCAACAAATTTGGGATAATAAATCATAGGTACAAGAAGTCATACAACCATTTACATCGGTAATAGTAACCGTGTAAGTGCCTGCAATGGAAACAGTAACCATGGTATTGGTTTCATCCCCCATAGAGCTAAAACCGCCAGGGCCAGTCCAGTCAATATTGGTAACGTTAGTATTGACAGTAAAATCAGCAATTAATTGGGCATCGCCGCCATCACAAAGGAAGGCTGGGCCAGTGATATCACAAACCAGGAATGGAATAGAAACCGGTTGAGTTGCAGAAATTCGGGCAAACCACCAGGTATTTAGGGTGTTTTTATCCCCATAACCCAATGTATTAGCATCATTTACACTGATACAATCATCATCATTAGGGTCGAAATAGTTCCAGGTACGACAGCCATTTGTCTGACAGTCACAGCCTGCAAATTGTTGTTTGGGCTGCCCGGTTCCAGGTAAGTCGGGAATTAGTTCATCATCCCAATAGAGTTTGTTAGTGGATAGGCCTGCACACACTGGGCGTACCACTTCCACACAAAAGCCATTTTTCATAAATTCGCCATCAAAAACAGCCCAATGTTGAACGCCTTGCGCATAAGTGACCACTACGTTAAAGTTGTCACCCAAGGCGACCGATGAGCCATCCCCTTTCATACCATCCCAAGGGATACACGCTGATAAATCGCCTGGTGTAAAACAATAAATCAATACGACATCTTCGGTATTAGGGTCAAAGACCTGGTTGTTGTTGAAGTCCAACAAAATATCGACCTGGCCAGGTTGGCTAACCGAAACAGGCAGACAAAAATCTCCATTGATGTCGCAATCAAATTCCATATCAAAATCGATCGAAC
>BQJT01000274.1 GCA_021604845.1 Cyclobacteriaceae bacterium | reverse complement strand
TTTTATCCACATAACCATCGCCAACAGGAGCTGTAGACCCTCTGAAAGCTTTAATCCACCTGGTTCTCCATCTTACCTGCTTGTTTGAGGTAGGGTCAGATGCATCACTAACAAAATAATAGGGATACTGATAAGCATCGTGTACAGATGCACAGGCGCACATAGAAATCCATCCGGTTTCTGGCTTCAATCTCATGATTTCATCATGCATTGTACTAAATGCGAGATGGTTATTTTCCACACTTTCTGCTGGTAAGGAATGACGATGGCCTTTGTTGAAACAGGGTAAGGGATTCTGATCTTTCAAGTCCGTGTATAAACCGTCGACATTCCAGTTGTTAATAATTTTGTCCAGTAAAGAATCCCTTATATAATCCTGGGTGCCTTTAAAGGAGGGGCATAACGTGTATTTTGTATTCATACTTTGATAAACGGTGCCATCTTCATTCCGTACCAGTAAAGGTTCTATGGTATTTGTGATAGTATCTGTACCAAGGAGGTCAAACCACAGATAGACTTTGAATGATTTATTTTCAGACTTTCCCCATTTAGGCTTATGTGCTTCTGTTACAAAATCAATCATTCCCTGGGGGCCATCGAATTTTTCAACATCCGGATCCCAGAGTCCGTTTATATTTTGCCAACCATCGTCCAGCATGATGGCCTTAAACCCATAATCTGCTAATTCATCCATCTTATTTCGAACCTGCTCCAGGGTAAAAATTGGCGATCCCGCCAGATCATTCATGCCCCAGGTCTTCCAGTAAGGTTCATAGGCCTGGGCAGGATATTCATCCGGTAGGCCTTCCAGGCCTTCCTTGATTAATGCACCGTCCAGAAATTGACCGTATCGACGACCTGCTGTAAAAAAATCATTCTTATGGGGGCATATGGCACTTTTCCAGGTAGTAAATGACTGGTTGTTTTTTAGTAGTTCCGGCATTTGACCGTAGCTGTCTTCTGGTACCAGTTTAAATCCCACCGCTACGGTTTTATCTTCAAGTACCTTCAAAATGATGTGATGAAAACGGGGAATAGCTTCGACATGAAAAATTCCCATCCCCATTTCGGGACCCCAAACATCGATAAACGAGATGCCTGACCGGTTAATTCCTGATCCTGGAATGATAAAATCTTCTTTGGTGGAATCGGCGATCCCAAGATTCGTCCAGGTGTCACCCCATTGTTTATTCAAAGGTTGCAGATACCGGTAGTCATAGCTCACCGCAGATGGATTGGTAAGTTTTCTATCCACCCGATAGTAGTTATAATACACTTCATTAATTTCTACATCTTTACCAGTGCGATTGGTGTAGGTACACCAACTTTGAGCCACATCCGGGTATTGATCATACATTTCGATTATCAGGGAGCGTTCGATTCCCCGATCACTTCCCTCCAAAGTGAGTCTCTTCCCTGTGCCGTACTCAGTATCTTCTAGACTTTCAAGTTTATGGGTATTGGTCTTAAAATCTTTATAGATGATACCGTCCAGTTTAATAAAATGAGGTGGTGTTGCATACGGTCCCACTTTACCAGAATGATTCATTGACTGGACCAACCCCTCAGCTTTGAGTTCAACTTTACAGTACGTTAACTCGTCAAATACCAGACGAATCTTTTCATTCTCAAAATGCATAGCATCCCCTTGAATTCTGAATGATATAGGCGATTGATCTTTGGTTCTACACTGGAAAGACAGGCATAGAATTAGTAAACCGTATAATAAAGTATAAGATTTCATTCACTATTTTGTTGTTCGATTTTTCAGGTAAACTGTCCGTCATCTAAAGGGTTTCCCAGGAGCCTGATTATGAGACTGAGTTATGAGCATTGACTTATGGATTATGGGCTAAGCCGATTGATATAAGCTAATATATCCTGATGGTCACTTTGACCCTTAATTTTACCATTGTAAAATCCAATCCGAAACTTTTGCAACCCGGTAAGTAGTGGGGTTCCCTCTGGTGCACGACCAAAACCAAACACCACCATCCCATCGGCAGAAGCATTTCCTTGTGACGAATTGCCCATATAGGTATATAAATCGTCGAGTGTATCAGGCTCAATTTGATGTACAAAAAATACTTGCTCATATTCTGTATCACCAAAATAAACTGTTTGCCAGTGAGCATAGTGCTCTGGCCCTTTTATCAGATCAGGTTGTAAGTAAAGCGGTCCGGAAATATTGGTCCCCCAGTAGTGAGTCCCAGGTGAAAAACGCCCCGCTATTGGACCCTCATAAAGAAAGAAATACTCACGAGTGGAATCGACTTGCTCTAAAGTTAGCTCCGCGTATTCCTGGTAAAAAGTCCAGGTCCATTGCCATTTCCCACTATTCGAAGTAGACTGTATTTTATTAGGCGCTGTTATCCTGGAGGTCATCTTTTTAAATCCAGGATGACCCACTCCACCGTCTTCTCCACCATAAACCATATTGGGCAAACCACGAAAATCAGATTCCGAGGAACGGGGATTGTTTATGTCTCCTGACTCGTGAAAATTGACCCAGTCTGTGTTGTTTTCATCAATGATCTTAGAAAATCCACCCGCTTCTTTTTGGTACAAATAAGTAGCAGATGGGGTTTCAATCCGAAAACATTCCTGACCTTCACTGAAAACTCCATCAGTAATCTCAATTGAAGCTGTATTGGAACATCCATAAGCACTGAGACAAAGGGAAACTAATATTAATATTCGTTTCATATAAACTTCTTTGGAATGAAGACTTAAAAAATTATACTGGATTACCTGCTAAAAATTATATCCCTCCATCACCCTGCTCCCTTCAGGAACGTTGAAGTAGTCAGGTGTAGTTTCCGGTCGAAACGCTATCTCCGAGATAGTAATGTTAGTTGTATGTTCTGTTGGCGCCTCACCATCCCAACTATAGGTTTTGATAGATTCAGGAAACAAAATTCCGTCCACCGTTTGTTCTCCGTAATAGGTCATGTGCCTTTCCGCTCCATGTTCTCCCTTATCATAGTATCCCGGGTATGAAACAATGTATCTTAACCCCCCAACTCTAAATGTATTGGTGTCAATGTACAGTACATAAAAGTCATCTGGTGAATCACCCATTCCCTCTTTGAATGTGGTTAGAATTTGATGGTATTTATTGTTTTCAAATTCTATAATCCCCTTATATTCAAGACCAATTCCCTCATCTGCTAAAACGAATGGAACAGCGGTAAAATAAAATGGTGTGAGTGCCCAAAACCTGGGGTTTTCCTCAATTTCAGCATCATAAGGATATTTCCAGGCTTTTTCGCCGTCCCAGCCGTACTCAATAGAAGTATCTGCTACTAACTGATGCCGTGCTTTCGATGACCAGGTGTCTACAGTTTGGTAGGTATCCGGTCCACCGGATTCTAGGTTTTGATAATTAAACCGAAAATACAAAGGGCCGTTGGAGAACCATCGATAAAGACCCCCATGGGCTTCAATTGATTTCCAAATAAGTTGTCCGGCGTCTGTTGTGGGTAGTCGGTTTTGTGCGTTTGATACCCGTTGTTCTATCCATTCCTTGGGTGGAGTAGCGGTGTTATCCGGCAATGTGGTCACTCCTCCGGAGTCTGCAGATATATTTGATTGATCTTGGTTGCAACCGAACCCAATAAGAGCAATGGTAATCAACAATAATTTCAATTTCCCCTTGATAAATATGCTGTTATCTGAGTCTAGTGATGTTAAACTGTTTAGTGAGTAAGATTTAAATGCCATGACCAATTAATATTTTAAAATATGGGTGTGCTCTAATTTAAGAAATTAAGGAAGAGTTATTTTAAACATAACTTAATATAACAAAATCAACGCCGATAAGTTACTAAAAGTTATAAAAAGCAAGACATTTAGCCTTAATTGTGTAAAATAAATTATAATTTTCAAGGAAATGAAACATAATGACAAGTTTTGCTAGCTGTTATATTTCCCGGGGGTATGTCATATACAGAACATAAGGATCGATAAACAATCAAGGCAATAGTCAAATGAACAATCTTAGAGCTTTATTACTGGTAGGGTGGATATTTTTGACTTATTCCTGTGCAAAAACAGATCCGGAAGAAATCGATCTTAATGGTAAAAGCAGGGAAATTACCATCCTGGCAGGAGAAAAGTGGTGGGGAGGTGCGGTTGTTGATGGCCGAAAGATGCCTTTTGGCGAAACGGATTATACTTTTGATCAAAACGGGAATGTAGGGACCAATCAGGCCCAGCCACTGTTCCTGTCAAACAACGGCCGTTACATTTGGTGTGATTCTCCCCTTAGGATCGATATTTCTTCCAACACCATAACAATAGAATCGGATGAGGCTGATATTATCTTCGGTGAACAGGGTAAATCATTAAAGGAAGCATTTCTACAGGTAGCTGGTAACCATTTTCCTCCAAGTAAGAAGATTCCCGCACCAATACTGTTTACCAGTCCGCAATACAATACCTGGATTGAACTGGTATACGACCAAAATGAAGAAGACATTTTAAAATATGCTGAATCAATAATTGCAAATGGCTTCCCGGCCGGGGTTTTAATGATAGATGACAACTGGCAGACGGATTATGGTACCTGGGAATTTTCAGCTGATAGATTTTCAGATCCGAAGGGAATGATCGAACGTTTGCATGCCATGGGATTTAAGGTAATGCTTTGGGTATGTCCATGGGTCAGCGGCGACTCGCGAGTTTACAGGGAATTGGCCAGCCAGGAGGTGCTGCTTTTTTCTGATTCTCTCAAAAACAGCCCAGCCATGGTAAAATGGTGGAATGGTCAAAGTGCTATGATTGACTTGTCAAATCCGGAAGGGAACCAATGGTTCAAAGATCAATTGAATAATCTTGTTGACAAATATGGAGTAGACGGTTTTAAATTGGATGGGGGAGATGCTTCATTCTACAAGGGGCTATACGGATATGAAGATATTGGACCTAACGAGCATTGTGAATTATATGCAAAAATTGGCCTTGATTTTCCGTTTAACGAATACCGTGCGTGCTGGAAAATGGCGGGTCAACCACTGATACAACGCTTAAGGGATAAGGGGCACAACTGGGAAGACGTAGGCGCCCTAATTCCGGATATGCTGGTTCTGGGTCTGATGGGTCATCCTTTTGGTTGTCCGGATATGATTGGTGGTGGGGAGTTTGGTTCATTTGAAGAGGCCATTATCGATGAAGAGTTGGTTGTCAGGGCCACCCAGGTACATGCTTTGATGCCGGCAATGCAATTTTCTGTTGCTCCGTGGCGGGTATTGAATGAAACGAATCTGGCGATTTGCCAGAGAATGGCAGCATTGCATCAAAGCATGGGGAATGAGATTATTGAACTGGCAAAGGAATCAGCCATAACCGGTGAGCCTATTATGCGGCACATGGACTACGTATTCCCGGGTAATGGATATGCTAAAATTAATGATCAATTCTTGCTGGGGGATAGCATTCTGGTGGCACCCGCCATTGCGAAAGGTCAGAGGGAACGGACAATCATCTTCCCTGACGGAAAGTGGGAGGGAGATGATGGCAGTATGGTGGCTGGTCCCATCACAATGAAAGTAGCAGTTCCCCTGGAGCGAT
>BQJT01000273.1 GCA_021604845.1 Cyclobacteriaceae bacterium | reverse complement strand
CATGCCGGTAAAATTCTTCTTGACGCCAGCAGCGGAAATACCGCTATCTCTTATGCCGCAATCGGGGCTGCTCTCGGTATCAAAGTCACTATTTGTCTACCCGAAAATGCCAGTAAGGAGCGTATTGCTATACTTAAGGCTCATGGCGCCCACCTGGTATTTACTTCGAAATTCGGAGGAACCGATGAGGCGCAAGCCAGGGCCAAAGAATTGAAAACCCAGCACCCGGATAAGTATTACTATGCTGACCAGTATAATAATCCTAATAACTGGAAAGCACATTACCAGTATACTTCCAAAGAAATTATACGACAAACCAATGGCGAGGTAACACATGCTGTGATTGGTCTGGGCACTACTGGTACAGCAATGGGTATTGGTAAGGGTCTGAAAGAATTTAACCCTGATATTAAACTGGTGACATTGCAACCAGATGTGGCAATGCATAACCTGGAAGGTTGGAAGCATTTGGACACTGCGTTGGTACCGGGAATTTACAATCCAGCGCTGGCAGATGCTAACCTGGAAATTGATAGTACCAAGGCGTTGTTGATGGTCAAGCAAATTGCACAACAGGAAGGTTTACTGGTTAGCCCCTCCTCTGCTGCCAATTTACTGGGCGCTATCGAGGTGGCGAAAGAAATTGACAGAGGAACTGTGGTAACAGTATTTCCTGACAATGCAGATAAGTATTCCGAGGTCCTTGAAACAATATTTGAATGAAGATAACCTTTAAAAAATCGTTAATCGAGCAAATAAAGTCTCATGGACTGGAAACCTATCCATTGGAATGCTGTGGATTTTTGTTCGGTAAAGACCACCGAAATGGAAGAATAGTTAACGAAATAAGGGCGGCTACTAACAGTCAGCAGGGTGACCAACGACGCAGGTTCGAAATTGACCCGCTGGAGTATCTTAAGGCTGAACGATATGCCCTGGAGAAAGACATAACCCTGGTGGGAATCTACCACAGTCATCCGGATCATCCGGCGATTCCGTCGAAGCATGACCTCAAGCAGGCAGTTCCCTTTTTCTCCTACCTGATCATGTCGGTAAGTAAAGATGAGGTGAAGAACATAACATCCTGGCAATTAGACCAAAGAAGGAAGTTTATAGAAGAAAAAATCGAAGTAATAAATCAATTTGAAACTTATAAATAATAGAAATAATGGCAAGAATAATTATTCCAACCCCGTTACGCAAGTTTACTAATAATCAGTCGACCATCGAAGTTGAAGCAATAGATATCAGAGAGTCTATCGATGCTTTGTCTTCTCTTTACCCTGATTTAAAGAAACAATTACTTGATGATACAGGAGAAATACGCAAGTTTGTCCGTATTTACCTGGGAGACGAAGATATTAAGGTGCTTAACAACGAGAGGACGCCAGTAACCGATGATGCGGTAATAAGTATTGTTCCGGCGATCGCCGGTGGTTTAGCATAGTGCTAATTTTAACTAAATAGATATGACCAGTATTAAGTTCTCAAAGGAAGAGCTGGAACGGTACAGCCGTCATTTGATTATACCTGAATTCAATATAGAAGGACAGAGACGTCTGAAAGGCGCCAAGGTTTTGGTAGTTGGTTCTGGTGGTCTAGGAAGTCCGGTACTTCTCTATCTGACCGCAGCCGGAGTTGGCACCATTGGTATAATTGATTTTGATGTGGTTGATGAAACCAACCTCCAGCGACAAGTGCTATTTACCGTTGATGACATTGGAAAACCTAAATCTACCAGTGCCATCAACAGGCTCAAAGGTTTAAACCCTCATGTTAGATTTATTGAACATAATACCCGTCTGACATCGGACAACGCGCTGGAAATTCTATCCGAATATGATATAGTGGCTGATGGTACGGACAACTTTCCTACCAGGTATTTGGTTAACGATGCCAGTGTCATACTTCAGAAACCAAATGTGTACGCGTCTATTTTTCGCTTTGAAGGTCAAGTTTCAGTATTTAACTATACAGATAAAGACGGGAATACCGGGCCCAACTACCGTGATTTATTTCCCACACCTCCCCCACCCGGTTTAGTGCCAAGTTGTGCGGAGGGCGGGGTACTTGGAGTTCTTCCGGGGATAATTGGAAGTCTGCAGGCCAATGAGGTAATCAAAGTAATAACCGGAATTGGTGAGCCCTTAAATGGCCGACTTTTCTTATTTGATGCACTCACTTTCGAAACTAGGACTTTAAAAGTGCATAAAGATCCTGAACAGCCCCAAATTGTAAAATTGATTGATTATGAAATATTCTGTGGCCTTGGTGGACAGGACGAGGAAGCAGTAGACGTTAAAGAAGTGACGGTCCAGGAACTGGAAAATCTAAAGGATCGTGGATCGGATTTTCAACTAATTGACGTGAGGGAACCCTATGAGTATGAAATTGCTAATTTAAGTGGAACCCTGATCCCTTTAGCGGAAATAGAGCAGCATGTGGACCAAATTGCTTCCGATAAACAGGTTGTTGTTCATTGCCGCAGTGGTGTCAGAAGCGCTCAGGCAATACAAACCCTGGAGAAATCTTTTGGGTTTACGAATCTTTATAACCTCAAAGGAGGCATTCTGGCCTATGCTGAAGAAATTGATAATTCCCTGGCTAAATACTAGCGGAGAATCTGAGATCTAAGATTTTAGATCTTCTGCTGTTTTCCAGAATACAGGTCGTCGGTATCTCCATCCTGGTCCCAGTCAAGCCATCCGGTAAAGGTCACTCGATCACCGGTGAATTTCATATGATACCTGTTAACCGTTCCATCTTCTATCAATGAAAGCGTATCACCCATGATCCTCCATTGACCTTCCGTTTTTCGAATTAAAGAATCCTCCAGCGATCGGTATTCCGAATTGTAGATACCGTTGCGTTTAAATTCCGTAATAATGGGTTTTATGTTCAACGTGTTCTCCCATTCTCCTTCCGGCACCAGAAATTGATACCCTGAATCTGAAGGATTTCCCTGATTTACCAATACCTGCAAGTCAACATTTGACCAGCTACCAATTAGCGCCCGCTCTGCTGTGGTACCGGAATCGCATGCCGACCACAGGCAAACTACCATAATTGTCAGACACCGGCGGGTATTTCTTAATGTCTGGCATTGTTTGTGCGGATAATATTGCATTCAACGAAGTTAAATTGAAATTGCCATTTGTTACTAAAACATTAGGGATTTTGTCAATTTTAGAGTTCTCCGGTGCCCAAACCATAATTAATAACTGTTGACAAGGCTATACTTATTATTGTTGTTCTGTGCTTTATATTCGATACAGGTGTTAAAAGCCCAGGTGATTACAGTAGTGGATCAAACCACCTTGACACCTGTTGAAAATGTCTTGATTAATCATGAGCAACAGCAATTATCCCTGACCACCAACCACAAAGGAAAGGCAGCTGCTGATACGCTTCCTGCCTCGGGCTATTTTATTGTATCTCATCCGTCATACAAAGACTTTGTTATCTCAGCTGCCCGGTTAAAATCCAGCAATTATCAGGTGGTTTTACAGCAAAAAATCATCACCATGGGTGAAGTGGTGGTAGCTGCAAACCGCTGGGAACAGGAGAAGAGCCAAACCCCCAATCGAATCATTTCCATAGGATCGAAGGAAATCGGTTTGAAGAACCCGCAGACTACTGCAGACATGTTGGCTGGTACCGGTCAGGTCTTTGTTCAGAAAAGCCAGTTGGGGGGAGGTAGTCCTATGATAAGAGGATTTGCTGCCAACTCTGTCTTGATTGTGGTGGATGGGGTTCGCATGAATAACGCGATTTTTCGTGGGGGAAATTTGCAAAACATCATCAGCATTGATCCTTTTAGTCTGGAGAACACAGAAGTTTTATTTGGACCAGGATCCGTAATGTATGGCAGTGATGCGCTTGGTGGGGTAATGCATTTTAAAACCAAGGATCCTGGATTTATAAATGAAAAGAAACCATCGATAAGCGCCGGGTCGGTATTACGCTACTCAAGCGCCGATAATGAAAGAACCGGGCATCTGGATCTTCAGATCCGGGGAAAACGATTAAGCCTGTTAACCAGTTTTACATTTAGCGAATTTGACCACTTAAACACTGGAAATAAAAGAACCTCTAAGTTTCCGGATTATGGGAAACGTTTTCAGTATGTGCAAACCGTAAACGGAATGGATCAGGTAATTGAAAACCCTGATTATAACAACCAGGTTTACAGTGGTTATCACCAACTGAATTTGCTCAACAAAATAGGGTTAAGGTTGGGTGGAAAATCTGACCTGATCTATACGTTTAACTATAGTACCACCTCAGATATACCGCGATATGACCGATTAGTTGAAACCGGGGAGGACGGCAGTTTCAAATCAGCTGAATGGTATTACGGTCCCCAGGAATGGCTGTTGAATAGCTTACAACTAAACGTATATCGAAGTAACAAAATTTTTGATGCAGCAAAAGCTACTCTTGCACTTCAAAACCTTAAAGAGAGCCGTCACGACAGGAGCTTTGGAGACTCCTGGAGGCGAAATCGTCATGAGCAGACAGACCAGGTAACACTCAATGTGGACCTTGAAAAAAACGTAGGGTCAATGAATACCCTGTTTTACGGAATTGAATGGTTTCACAATCGGGTGGAGAGCAGCGCTGAACAAAACAACATTCATAATAACCAAAGTGAACCAATCAGACCGCGATACCCTGACAACGGTTCCGACTACTCCGGTGTCGCGGCGTATCTAAGTCACAAATGGATGCCGGGTGCCAAAGTAGCTGTTACCAGTGGAATCAGGTTCAGCCAGGTCTGGTTGGAAGCGGATTACGGTCATTTTGTTACCGGGTCGTTGGCTTCTGATAAATTGGAAATTAGCAACAACGCAATGAGCGGCAGCCTTGGACTAGCGTGGTTGCCAGCATTGAACTGGCAACTGAATGCATTGTTTTCAACGGGATTTCGTGCGCCGAATGTCGACGACATTGGTAAAGTATTTGACGGAACCAATGGCATTGCCACGGTTCCAAATATTGAGCTTAAGCCGGAATATTCATATAACATGGAACTGGGGTTGACCAAATCAGTTGAGGATAAATGGAAAATATCAGGGACGATTTACTATACAATACTTGACAATGCAATAATACAACAGAACTACAATTATCTGGGATCGGATTCAATTTACCTGGATGGTGAACACAGTAAAACTCAGGCGCTGGTTAACAGTGAGTCAGCTAAAATCTATGGTGGAAATGCCCAATTGGAATGGGCCTTTTTACCAGGGTTGGCTGCACGGGCATCATTCTCCGTTACCCGGGGTGAAGATTCCGAAGGAGGTCCACTCAGGCATACCACCCCGAACTTTGGCTTTTTGGAAGTTGCATTCCAAAAGAACCGGTTTGCCGGAGATTTGAGCTATAGGTTCAGTGGAAAAAGAAGATTTGAAGATTTACCACTGGTTGAACAGCAAAAAACACATCTTTACACCAGTGATGGGGCACTGGCCTGGCAGACTTTAAATCTTTCAGGTTCCTATACATTTAGTAGATCACTAACAATTACTTTAGGTATAGACAATATACTTGATCATCATTACCGACCTTATGCTTCCGGAATTAGCGCTGCTGGCCGCAACTATATT
>BQJT01000272.1 GCA_021604845.1 Cyclobacteriaceae bacterium | reverse complement strand
TCTATTTCGACCGCATCAGTCAATACAGGCGAGCAAGCTTGTTTGGATGTAGTGGCGGATAGCGGCTTTGAAAATATAACAGACTTCCAATTCAGCATAGATTATAATGAAAGCGCCTTAACTTTTGCTTCCATCGTACTAGGCCAGGATTTGGCAGGTCTGGATATGTCTGACCTCGGTGTTCCACCATCTACCGACCCCGGAACCATTACCTTCGATTGGGAGGATGGCGCTCCTGACGGAGAAACGCTTTCTGATGGTACCATCCTGTTCCAAGTTTGTTTTGATGTAAATGGTACTCCTGGCTCTACCATTCCGGTGGAGTTTGCGGATACGCCAACCGATACTTCCGCCAATAATTCTATTCCAGCAAGTGTTGGTCTTGACTTAGATGATGGGGCTGTAATTATTAATAATGCGGATTTGGAAGGTTTTCATTTGGTGATGTCTGATGTAGATCTTTGTACAGAGGAGGATGGTTTTGATTTTTGTGTACAAGTAACCACCAATGACTTTATCAATATTCTTGGTATGCAGTTTAGCATTAGCTATAATGCCTCTATCATGGAGTTTGTTTCTGTTGGTAATTTTAATTTGGATGGATTAGTAGGAAGTTCCTTTGGAACAAATAACCCAGGAATTATTACAGCATCCTGGTTAGATAATACGCTGGAAGGTGTTACGCTGCCAGATGGAACAGTCCTCTTCGAAATGTGCTTTACAGCCCTGGTTGACGAGGCACCCGTTTCCATCATCAACTTCACCGATTCACCAACCCAGATAGAGATTACGGATGGCGATGAAAACGCTGTTGAATTTAATGGGATAGGTAGTGTTGTGAATATTTCTTGCGAACCCACTAATAACCTGCCTCTGGTAGTAACTTTGGAAGAAATTGTGGATGTGAATTGTTTTGGCGAATCAACTGGTTCTATTGAAGTCAGTGCCTCAGGAGGTTTGCCTCCATATATGTTTGCCTGGAGCATTCCAGGAACTGGTAGTACTATAGAAAACCTGGCTGCCGGGGATTATGACCTAACGGTAACTTCCGCGGATGGACAAGTCTTTATGGAAACTTACACCGTTGATCAGCCGCTCTCCGCCGTAACCATAAATACGGTACAAGTTGTGAATGAGCCAGATTGTAATGGTGATGAAACCGGTGCTTTGGCGGTATTCGCCGGCGGGGGAACTGGTGCTCTTTCTTATAGCTGGAACCCTCCTTCTATTGGAACAGCTCCCAACCCCACTAATTTAGCCGCTGGTTTTTACCGGGTAACGGTAACAGATGAAAGTGGATGTGAAGCCGTTTCTAGTTTAGTGGAAATATCCGAGCCCGAGCCATTGACTATTTCCATCGGAAGTATTCAAAATGTGCTTTGTGCTGGAGCATGTACCGGAGCCATTGACATTATTATTACTGGCGGTACGCAGTCGTATACGATAGACTGGAGCGGTGACCTCACAGATGATGTGACTACACAGACTGGCTTATGTGCCGGAGCGTATTCCGTAACCGTAACGGATGCCAATAGCTGTGTGACAGCATCCAATAATATAAATATTCTGGATTTGAATCCAGCTTTGGAAGTTATCTCCTTAACCCCTTCTTATATAGAAAATGGGAATGACGGCTCCATCACGGTTCAAGCCGACGGGGGCTCAGGGAACTTGTCTTACGAATGGGATGGCCCACAAGGAGGACTTCCTGATGCCGCTACTATTTCGAATCTAAGTGAAGTAGGGGAGTACTGTGTAACGATTACAGACGGCAACGGTTGTACTGCAACTGGATGTGTTGATTTATTCTTGGCATTGAGTATATCCGATTTTTCTATCACTAAGGCATGTGCAGAAAGTGAAAGTGGTGGTATTGATATCACTGTTTTGGGCGGTAGACCTGAATATACCTTTGAATGGCAGGCTGAAGGCGACAATACAGTGATTTCTGCTATGGAGGATTTGACTGGAGTTGCCGCTGGCAATTACAGTGTAACCGTAACGGATGATGAAGGCAACCAAGTAAGTGGCAGTTTTGAAGTTACCAGTTATCCCGCCATTGAAGTCAGTGCCACTGTCACAGCAGCAACTAATGGTAATGATGGAAGTATTAACCTGACTATTAGCGGTGGTGCACCTGGATTTACGGTAAGTTGGAATAATGGTGATACTGGTGAATTTATTGATGGTTTGACTCCTGGTGAATATTGCGCAACCATTGCTGATGCAAATAACTGCTTTTTAGATACTTGTTTTATCGTTCCGGCTGCGCCACTATCAGTGGAACTCACGCCTACTAATGTCGCCTGTAATGGAGATGCAAATGGAGCCATAACAGTAGATATTGGGGGTGGAATTCCTTCCTATACCGTTGAATTAGATGGAGAGGAGGTTTACAGTGGCGATAATAGCCAGGTGTTGCTTGATGGTTTAGATGCAGGAGAGTATACCATAAAAATAACCGATTCGCAAGGAGATATGGTAACGGAAATGACGACGGTAGTGATGCCAGACCCAATTACCTTTACTACTTCTGTTGTACATGATATTGGAGAGTCAGGCTGTTCAGGAAGTATATCTTTGTTTATTGAAGGCGGTACCGAACCTTATAGCGTTACCTGGAATGGCAACTTTTCCGGTCCTCAAATTGTGGTGTGTGAAGGAACCTATATTCCTACTATTGTTGACGCTAACAACTGCGTTATTACCGGGGAGGCTATTACCGTGACCAGATTTGATGTCATTCAAGAAGAAGTTATTGATGTAGAATGCCAAGGCCAATCCAATGGAGCTATTATTGTTTCTGTTATAGGAGGAGATGCACCCTACACTTTTGAATGGCTAAATATGGCTGGAGATGTGATCGCTACTACCCAAAACCTGATGGATGTACCCGCTGGGGCCTACCGGGTGAGGGTAACAGAAGCATCTGGTAATGTCATTGTCACGCCACCACAAATCATTGGAACTAGTTCCGATTTAAGTATTACTACAGACATTCTTTCCAATTATAATGGATATCCCGTTAGTTGTGCAAATGCATCAGATGGCCAAATTAGCGTTACTGCTACGGATGGGGAAGGATCAATTTTCTATGAGTGGACAAAGGATGGTAATATGGTTGGCACAACTGCCACACTTTCTAATGTCTCAGCAGGTACCTATAATGTGATGGTGTCAGATGAAGGAGGATGTAGTATAGATCAATTGGTGACTGTGGAGGGACCAGCTGCTTTGGCGGTTACTGGTAATACAAAAGATGTGAGCTGCCTCGATGATAAAGACGGAGAAATTATAATCATGGTTTCTGGTGGAGCTGCTGGTTATAGTTATCAATGGAGTAGTAATCATATTACTAGCCAGATAAGTGGACTTACTGCGGGTGATTACACCGTAACCACTACGGATGCCAATAGCTGTGATATGGAAGCGACTTTCACCATAGGTGTACCAGAGCCAATGGTGGTTAATATTGAAACAGATGCTGCAACAGATCGGCAATGTAATGGGATGATTCGTGTAGTTGTTGAGGGCGGAACCGAACCTTTTACCTATGATTGGGTGAATTTGCCCGAAGCAAGTCCAACCAATCCATTGGTTACGGACCTTTGTCCCAATGATTATCTGCTCAATGTGATCGATGCTAATGGCTGTGTTTCTGCCACAGCTATTGCGGATGTGGATGATAAACGTTTCCCCTGTTTCGAAGAACGGGTGGTGATCACACCAGAAGGTGATGGCCTGAACGATGAGTTTATGATCTTCTGTATTGATGATTTACCGGATAATCACCTGGAAATCTACAACCGTTGGGGCCAATTGGTTTTCGAGGTCGATGATTATGATAATACCTGGGAAGGAACCACACAAGATGGTGCCCGTTTGCCAGAAGGACCTTATTACTACGTTCTGGATTACTTTGACGTAGCAACAAATCAAATGACCCAGGTAAAAGGTTCTTTAACCATTCTTAGAGATTAAGATAAATAAGCTGATTGTTAAGGTATTTTCCTTAACAATCAGCGCTATTTCCCTTTAATTTATAAACCATTAACCGATCCCAAAATGAAAAAAGTACTTTTACTCCTTATATTTTTTGCCACTGGCTATTCCCTCTTTGCTCAGGATGAGGCCATTTTTACCCACTATCATGTGGCACCAATCTTGGTGAATCCTGCTAGTGCCGGGTTTTATGACAATCATCAATTCCTGGCGAATGCCCGGGCGCAATGGACCGGCTTTGCGGATTCTCCCAAAACCTATAGTGCGGCCTATAATGGCCCGGTTGGAAATACCTTTGGCCTGGGTTTGACGATCCTCTCTGAATCTGCGGCGCAATTGAACCGGTTTCGTGGCCAATTAAATTATGCTTTCCGGTTTTCAATCAAAGAAGATGTGAAATTAGCCGCGGGATTTTCAACAGAATTTCAAAGAATGAGCGTTGATAATGAAGTTGCCGGCAGCAATTTCTTTCAGGCAGGTGATGATCTGCTGGATGACTTGTTGGATGGCCGCGGTGTATTTGATGCTTCGTTGGGAATTTTTGGTACCTACCGGGAGAATACCTTTTTTGGTCTGACTTTTACCAACCTGGTCCGTTCTCGCCTGGATGATATCGCCCAGAATGGCGGCAACCAGTCTTTTTTCCAATATTACATCTTTTTGGTTGGACATAAATTCGAAATCGATGGTGCTAACTTTAGCCTGGAGCCATCTATGCAAATTCGGGATATTCGCCTGGCACCTTTCCAGGTCGATTTTAACTTGAAAGCAGGATTCCTGGATGAAACGCTGATCGCCGGATTATCCTACCACACACTTGGAGATTTGGGTATTTTGCTTGGCGCAAAACTGTCTACCTTTAACTTATACTATTCTTACGATGTGTCCTTCCGGCGATTCCAACAATTTAATATGGGGTCGCATGAAATTACCTTGCTTTTTAACCTGAAGAAAAAAGCAAAAAATATTGATCGGGGATACTGATAGATTTTAGAATGGAGAATGGAGAGTGGAGAGTGGAGAATGGAGAGTGGAGAATGGAGAAGTGGGGTGGGGCTTAGGCCTTGCAGTCTAACATCTAGCGTCTAATAATCTAATATCTAAACAAAGATATCGGTTTTTGGGATGGCCTCTCTTCGCTTTGGCGAAGGGGGGCTTTAGAATGTAGAATGCAAAACTCGAAAGGTAGAATGTAAAAGTGGCGCCTAGATAAGTTTGGTACGGTTCTTGTAATTATTTAAGTATTGCATCGAATCTTAGAATTTAGGACAATTAAACAACGAGCAATAGGATACTATGAGAAGTCAAAATGAATCATTCAGGTTATTTATAACCTCTCTTTTAGACTTCCCTACACAAAAAAAATGAACTTACCAGAATTTGGTTTCGTAGCGTATTCGGTCTACCCGGAAACGCTACGAAATCGCACGCAAGTGCCTTTGCTTTGAATTTTGGTGTAGTTATTATATAGCCTGTATGTTCCTCTCTCTGTTTTTGCAGAGAGAGGTGCCAGGTTTTATAAAAAATACCCTATTTGGGGTATGAGTGTCTGGATTCTTTAACGTATATTTGCAATAGTACTTAAAGAATTTTTATAAGACAAATTATAATCCATTGTTC
>BQJT01000271.1 GCA_021604845.1 Cyclobacteriaceae bacterium | reverse complement strand
TTAGAGGTAAAGGAAGAACCATTGGAGGATTCTGATACATTGAGTTTAGAAGGCCCCGAAAAGTCACTGGTATAATCTCTATATTTCCAGACAACCGAATAACTGGCCCCTGCAGGGATAGTTTCTCCCATGTCCAGCACCAATTCATCATTGGTGTCGTATAATTGAGCTAAATTTTCATCAGGAGCGCCGATGGCATTTGATGGACTAGTCACGCCAGAATTACTATGAACTGCAGTGGCGTTCCCTGATTCTTCCATAGCTGTTTCACCAGGAGGGCAGTCATTAATTGGATTAACGGCCTTGTAGAGCACATTGGATTCCCCAATATAGGTCGTACAACCAGAGCGCCGGGCACAGCGAATGAAATAGGTGGTTTGGGTAACAGCTCCCGGATTATAGGAAGAGCTATTGGCACCAGAGATGGTAGTCCAGGAAGACAAGCTCAATTCTGGATTAGTTGTTTTCAACCAGATATATTCTATGGTACCACTTCCACCAGACGGTAAAGTAACATTGGTCATATTGCCTGGATCAAAGCCATCGCAGTCAATTTCACTGAATTCGATGGTACCGCCACTTGTAACATTATTACAAGTTGAGGTGTAATCATTATTTGTTTCTGTGTTGTTCGCAAAGGAAGGAGGCGTAAGGGCAAGCGAACCAATAATGGTAAGAAGCGTAAAGTTGATTAGATTTTTCATACTCTGTGGAAGTTGTAAAGTATTATTCATAGGGTCAATAATTCTTGATAATCTCATGTTACTTATAGTTATAATACAGGGGTAAAACACAATGGTCCTCTACCAGAGGCTTGCTCTGATTGAAGACATTTGACGCTGAAATGAAAAGGCAACCTAAAGAAAGAGTGGATCTGTCTTTAGGTACTTTCCTATCCTAGCTTCATCGAATGACCAACTTGTTACTGGAAATAGAAATCGACTCCTCTCTCGAAAAAGAGCAGTCGATCCTGATTTAGGTAAGTGTAAGTGTTTGTTCATTGTACTTGTGTTTGTATTACCTCTTTTTATTTATTTAGCTCCCCCTAAGGAGGTATGTTGAGTCAGAGTAAAATTCATGTCCAATTAAGGCCATGATTGTTTGTGCTACATTTGGAAAAGGGCATAGAATTTTCCTTGTTTTGAAAACCAAAACAGTCAATTCAATAATTACCGCTTGATGTGTTTATCAAGTATGGAATAAGGTATACAGAGAGAACATGCGTAAATACACATTCTTACTTAAAAAGTAGTAAGGGTAAAATAAAATGGCTAGTAAAAAATTTTCGCAAGGGGGACTGTATGCGATAAAGATTGTATGACAAAGATAAGTGTTTTAGTCAGTTGATAAATTTTTTTATTTCAAAAAAATAAAAAAAAATAACGTCTTAAAACTAAATTTAACTTTAAAAAAACAAGTTGAATCAAGTCACAAAAACAACTAAGTATTAAACTTAAAAAGTTGATTATTAATTAATTAAAAAACAAATTTGTTAATAAAAGATCACAACACCCAATATAACAAAAAGTGACAAAAATTCAGTAAAAAACGAGGACTTTTTTTGGATATTTTGTGTTTTTTAGGCTGTAAAAATGTATTAGCCGGGATAATCTGCGGTCAAAACATTTTTACAGCCTAAAATTTCTGTCTATTCTACCACTAACATTTTCCGTGTGGCTCTGTTTTGGCTTGTCTCGATGGTATAATAAAGCAGTCCTGTAGGTAGTCTATTTCTATCCAATTTCCACTCATTGAGGCCAGCTTTAAAGGCCTCTTTTTGCATTGTAATGATCCGTCCATTAACATCGTGGATGATCAATAAAACTGTTGTCGCCTCTGTTAATTCAAACGGAATAATTGTTTGAGTTGAAAATGGATTTGGTTTATTTTGATAAAGCTTGAACTTAGGTTTCCCATTTTCCAGGCGCTTATGAATCCGATTATCCTGAGGTATTGGTCCTTCTTCTCTGTCATCTTCACAATCAAGCACCAAAAGCCCACCAGGGTCAATTTCTGGAATACATTCCGGGCAAACCTCATCCGGATCCTGAATAAATACGGTGGTCTGACACCAATTGTAATTCGCTCCCCCTAAGGTACTATCCGGTTGGATGGCATATGGATTTGATGCAAGATCCCATATATAAATCTCCACATCAACCATAAAACGTTCGTCACAAGTGATAATAAGGCTTTCTTGGTCAGGGTTAACTGCTTCCCCTACCCTATTGATGGAAAACCGGATCGGCCCACTACATTCCAAACCAGTAACTTGCGCCAGATCAATAGCAAATACCTCTATTGCTCCTTTGTCTAAATCACCATCATTATCCGCATCAGTTCCTGGAGCAATAGCTTCCAAATTGTATATAATTCCGCTATAACAAATCAAGTCAGGAATAGAGCAATCTACTACTTCAAAGTCCAGGCTGGCTTGTCCAACATTGCCACATCCATCTGTTATCACAAGTTCAAAACGGTGGATTCCAATCGCAAATTCGCCACTGATGACAAAATTGGGGTAAGTCCCAAATAAATAATCGTCGTTATTTAAGGTTGCCTCAAAATTTCCATCGGCATTTTCATCAAAGAAAATTTGAATACTGCTAATACTATCCAACACACAGCTTTCCAATATTTGGAATGGATAATCAACCTGGCCCGTACAATTGAGGCTGTCATTACTGCAAAAAGCATCTGGTATAGTAAAGTCGACCTCAGGAGCGGTAGTGTCCACCAAACGAATCAATTGGGTATACTGCCAATAACCAAGGGTGTTGAGCGTTTTCCAGTAGCCAGCTGGGTTGGTCTCTCCATCACAAGAAGTTCCCCTAATTCCTGCTGCGGGTTGGTTGTTCAAGGGATCATCATCTCTGTCGGTATAAGCCAATTCATTATCGATAATCACCCAAGTTGCTTCTTCCCCATGCAATCCATCACAGTCCTCATCCCGATCGATCACCACGGGATCAGCCGTACCATTGTATTCACACCAATTGATGACATAGTAAGTGCGGGCAAAAACATAGCAAGCATTCTCGTCACCTGGCGCAAAAACGTCTTCATAGCTCGATACAATAAGGCCACAACCATGGTTAATGATAAGGGTATCGCTAAAATCAGCACAATCCGTTTCGACATCTTGAGGGAAACGAACTTCATAATTCATTTCATTGGTAATATTAATTTGCTGGGCAATGGTATCCGAGGAGATATTGCCTCTGATATCCACTGCTACAAATCGCCTGGTAATGGTTCCTTCTCTGCAATCCGACAAATCCACTTCAGGTGGCAAGGCCAAGGCATAGGCATCACAGTTATCATCGACCGCTGGCATGCCAAACAAAGCATTTAACTGATCCATATTAAAAGGATCAAAATCAGGTGCAAAATCATCGCAGGTTTGGTTAACATCCGCTATACCCGTAATTGTTGGCAGGATGGGGTCTTCTACTAACATATCCAACCAGCAGGTATTTACATTTCCGCTAATATCAACTATTCTCATTTCCACCGTCACCAATTCTCCTGCATCGCAGCAATTAACTTCAATAAAATCTGCCCAGGGCGAAGGATAAGGAGTGGTTAATGAATCACAAGTAATTGGATCACGACGATAGATCCGCCGCAGTAAAATAGAATCAATGCCGCAGTTGTCATAACTTCCCTCATCAATATCGGTGGTATAGACTACTGCGGTGCCAGTTTCATCCAAATAAGCGGTATAGTTGGCATCACAAATTGCCGTTGGCTCTGACAAGTCAGCTACACGGAAAATGCAATCCAAAACAGACGAACCACCACAGATATCTGTGACAGTATACCGAATGATATAATCGCCAAGGGGAAGCCCTTCAAATACCCGAGAATCGCCAGGATGTAGGGTATCTAATGAAACGCCGTCAGCTGTCAACACCTCTGTTACTAATTGCCATTGATCACAGCTATCCTGAACCACCGGAACTGGAATTTCGACCGTGCCGGTACAAGTAAAAGGATCGGCCGAAAACAGCATGATATTGTTCTCTAAAATGGGGCAATAGTGATTGCTAAGTGGACACTCTACTACAGGGGTAGAAACACAGACCTTGATCAATTGATCATAAACAATTGTTTCATCTGTACAAACATCAACAACGGTCCACTGCCGAAGTATTTCATAAGCGTTACCACATCCACCCAATTCGATATCTTTATAAGTACCCCGTAGGTTGCAATATTCAATATTGAGATCATGGGAGCCAAAGGCCGTCCATACAAAGGGGAACCCTGCCTCAGAAGGATGTGGATGTCCACTATCATCTACTTCAAAGAAAAGATCACTGGTAAAGAGTGCTCGCAAAGGCGGGAAACGAACATCGGTCAGTTGCGCCAACCGGAAGGTGATGATTTGAGTACACTCACTAGTTCGGCCCTGAACATCATGCAAGGTGAAAGTCCGTTCGATATATTTATCTTCACAATACTCATCATTGAAGTCGTCGGTAAAATCGATAAAATCAAAACCACAAGTGGATGCAGGGCTGGCATCGCCAGTCAAATCTGTGCTTTCTGGTATATTCAGAATGTTAGGTGCATCGTCACACAGCAAATCAAATGTAAGATCGGCAGTAGCCTCCGTCAGCACTTCTCCTTGAGTAAAATAATCCAAATTGAAAGCACCGCTTTCTGTAATAACTACCCAGGAATAATTACCAGTAACACCTGGGTTCCAGGTTGTTACCATCAAAGTGTACAATTGATCCGGATGCAATCTAATGCTAAAACGCCCTACCGGATCCATACCATCCAAGCCTAGTTCATCGCCATTTAAGAAGGGATTTTCTAAAATCACCTCCTGCTCTGGTAAGTCATTATGATGTAGAATATTGCAACAAGGATTTATCAATTCCAAATCCTCGATAAAAATAGCAGCTACCCCATCGGTCATTGGAGAAGGCAAAGGAGGCTGTGCATTATTAACTACCATATCGGTAAATAGAATAAAAGTATAAACCTCTCCATCAGTCAAATCTGATTGCGTTCTAAAGCCGATTGTATCATAGAGATGACCGGCAGCGTTCCAAGCTTCAGGTAACCAACAGAGGGCATCATCTTCCGTAAATTCATCATCATTAGCATCCAACTGGCCCGACAGAATTTGCACGGCTCTTTCAACAGTAACAGAACTGGTATCTGGTGGGCAAATAATATCAATGGGTGGAACGTTGGCACTAATGGCTACATTACAAGCATCATCTTCATTATCAAAAATTGTAAAACTTACCTCGCCTTCGGCCACTAAATAAGGCCCCATCAGGGTTATTTCATCATACATGCCGGCCTCTCCAGCATTAGTGCTCCAGCCATCAGCGGTGTTCAATCCTGTGACCAAAACCTCAAAGGTGAAAGTATCATCATAAGGATCATCCGTTCCTTGATCATCACAATTGATATTATCTACCAAAGCGTCAATTACACAGAGATCAGAGCAAGTAGGTGGCGCCTCTATGTTTAATTCAGCAATACATTCCAGGTCGACAATATCAGAGATAACCAGGTTAATGTCTCCATCGCTGATTGGGTAAGGACCAATTAAGGTAGTGTCATTATAGGAGCCGATATGCCCCAGGTTTGAAATCCAGGTACTCCCAGTATTCAAACCAACCACTAAAACTTCAAAGGTATAGGTGTCATCCTCGGGGTGG
>BQJT01000270.1 GCA_021604845.1 Cyclobacteriaceae bacterium | reverse complement strand
CATAACTACTTTGTCCGGAGATACCATAAGTGGACCGTACGGTACCCCTACGGTTTGGTATGAAAATGATCTATGGTATCTATTCTATGAGAAGGCCGATCTAGGAATTTGGTTGGCCACCTCAACCTCTGACGATTTGATCAACTGGACCAACCTTACCAATGATCCGGTAATTGAAATGGGACCTGAACCCTACGACCGATTTGGACTTGCCCTAAATCAAATTGTTAAACACAAGGGATTCTATTACGCCTATTATCACGGTACTGCATTTGAAGATTGGAGGGAATGGAGTACCAGCGTGGCGGTATCCGATGATTTGATTCATTGGAAAAAATATCAGGCAAATCCTATTCTGGGTGATAACAAGTCCAGTGCCATTCTGGTCCACGATGGTGAGCAGTACAGGTTATACACCATGCATGATGAAGTAGTGGTTCATTTCAATACCTTAAAGTGATCGGATTGGTAGATTGGTTCAGGCGATGGAACCAATGATGAATGGTTAATTGGTGAGGTTAATTTTTCCTGATCAAAACTACCCAATCCTTATTTGATTCTGCACCTGAAGTGTCCGGCGACCTGCCTAAAGATCTTTCAGCTCCACCTTTAACCAGTGCTAAAGACCCGTCTTGTAATGCCCCGCCTGATAATGGATTGTACCATTGTATACTAAAGTCTCCATCAGCTCCACTTAGGTCGATGGTGTATGTTCCTGTGTCTGGTATGTAAACAGCATAAACATGTCCCGGTTTACTCAAACAATAGGCCTGCTTTGCAGAATTAAGTACTTCGGGAGTTGGCTTCATCTCCCAATAGGGCAGATATTGCTGAAAAAAATCAAGAGCATGGCGGGTCATTTCCCACAGCTGTTCGCGAGTACGCCAGTCCTCAGTATTTAAATCGTTTTGTTCGCTGTTTGCCCCAAAATACCATTCGACACCAGCAGCCCCGGATAATAAGGTGCCCCAAAGTACATCACCTCTCAGGGAATGGTGTCCTGGGTCCTCAGCGTCTGATAAAGCTCCGGTATCCCATTTGCCTATCTCATCCATGGTGATGAGCCACTGATGTCCGGCTTCAATCGATTTATTTCGCCAGTCTAATACTGTGTTTCCAGCTTCTTTACGATTACCCTGTTGTAAGGAAAGGCCATCTAAGTCAGGAAACCCCAATATTTGATCCAAGATTTTCACTCTGGGCGGGTCGTGTGAATGAGTATGCAATAAGACAGGATGATTATAGGGATCAGTCCTCTTAATAAAACTGGTCATTGCGCGCCGTTGGGTATCATTCTGGGCAACAGGTGTAAATGGTGCCGGGCCATTTTCCTCGCCAAGATTCCAGATTAACCCAGGATGATGCCCGAAACGGGCGATCATTTCATTAAGAAACAATTGTCGTAATGGCCCGGTATCACCACCATCCAACATGGTTTCATTTTCAGTCTCCTGTAACACTATATGCAGCACGATCCCCTTTGATTGCAAGTGTTGAAATACGATTTCCCACTGTGCCAGTTTACTGACATCAAAACGTCTAAATTCCTCCGGAGCAGTATATGGCCAAACATCTTTGCCGTCTCCCTCAATGTTATTTACTAAGAAATAAACCACATTCATACCTTTAGCAGCTAGGTAGTTAACTGCTCCTATGATTGATTTGCCTTTCTTATTTTTCCAGATGGGGTCTCCTTGATTCCAGTCTTGCAAATGTGGCTGATAGCGGTGAATTTGGCTGTCCGTGCGGGCTTCACCATCCCGGTTAGACGCTTGCATGCGATAGGTATCATCAAAATCCTCATAGGCCAGAAAATTTTCCGGGCTATTAGTACCGCCTTTAATCCAATAATGGTCGGTGTTGTGGAATCTGAAATATGAATTACTTGCTTCCAGACGGCCATAGGCTCTGAAATCGGGGCCATCCTTATCGGTGCGGGTAACCATAAAGGTTCCGGAATTGCTGGCAACGGCCTGTGCAAGATCAGTGTTCAGGCTTAAGGCCACGCTGTCACCATGATACAGGGTAGATTCATAACTCCATAACCCGGGTTCATCCGGAGTAAATCGTACCTGCCAGGTATTACCCCCTTCGGCACTTGTTTCAGCAGCATTTCCGTCGGCAGCGTAGAAACCTCTTACAGTGTATTGATGGTCAGCATTTTTAAAGGTGGTCTTGAAATAGTAATTCAAAAAGGGGTTGTCAACAGCGGACTCGTTGGTTTCAGGGCCAGCCAAAGAGAGGCTGACAGTGTGCCATTGAGCGTATACAGGGGTATCGTCCAATTTGTCTCCCTCGGCCTCCAGGTTTTTCCTGGGCAGGCGCAAACGTTCAATGGACGTCAACTCCGGTCCGCCACCACGATTCCCACTACCGGAAGCGATATATAGGTAATTATCGACCACAGCAAAGCCAGAGCCATGCCTTCCTTCAATTAGCGGTGGCCATACCGTCCATTGATTGGTTTGGCTGTTAAACGCTTCAACCTGGTTATGAGCTGCTTCCTGAACCATACTTTCGCCACCACCAATGATGACTTCGTCATTCCAAGCAAATGCGGCAGTGCCAGCACGCATGGTAGGAATGGAGTATTGGTTAATTACTGGTAGCCATTGCTCAGTTTCAAAATCAAAAATATTTCCGTGTTGAATGGTACGGCTCATTACTTCTCCGGTTTTTCTGGAAGATGCACGGCCTCCAAACGCATACAGCTTATTACCCGCTACTACTGCCTGAAAGTGATCTCTTGAATTCGGGGCGTCCGGTAATACACGCCATGCACCGGTTTCTGGATCATACTCATCCAGCCAGGGTTTGAATCCATCAATATGTCCATTGGTAATCCCTCCAACCATGTAGATTTTACCATTATAATATACGGCGCCTGCACCGCCACGCCGACGGTTTTCAGGAATTTCATGTCCATACTCATATTCGTCACGATCCGGATAATAAATAAGTACCCGTTCTAAAGGTGTTTCCCCTGGAAATGGACCAGTCATAGCACCCATTAAATAAATGGCGTCATCAACTACTACAGGTTGAAAATGATGTAATTCAATTGGTGTGGGAGCCTTTTCCGTCCAGGTATTGGTTTTTGTATTGAATTCATCGGTAGGATTAATACGTCTGCCCCCAATAAGATATATCTTGTCCTCATAGGCAACAAAAGCCGCCTCATGTCGTGCGGTAGGGGAGCCAGTGACACTTAAAACTTCCCATTGTAAGTTGCTTTGATACAGGTAATTACAACCCTGAATAATTGCCAAACAAAATATTATTGTAATTGTTTCTCTCATTTGAAGGTATTTTGCTTTTAATATAGCTGAACAGATTTATAAATACGGATTAACCTGGGTAAGAATTCTATAAGAATACAAAAGAACAAACACCCAGGCAACTGTTTGTTAAATGGTGAGGTTCTATAGATGAAAGACTGAAACATTGAAAGAATTGATTTTAAGTGAGCAGGAACTGATCAGAAGGTGTTTAAAGAAGGATCGCCATGCTCAGGAGTTTTTGTTCAACAAGTACTACGATGAGCTGTATTCAATATCCATGCGCTACCTGGTTGATCACCAGTTGGCAGAAGATGCAATTATTCAGTCATTCACCCGGGTTTTCAAAAGTTTAAAAAAATTTTCATACCAGGGGCAAGGCAGCCTGGGAAGGTGGGTGCGTACCATATTAATAAATGAGTCTATCCGGTTGCTTAAAAAAAGAGATACCATACGATTTGAAGAGCATATGACTTATCTGGAAACTCGAAATACTGATGCCAACGGGTTACAGACAATGCAGGCTGCTGATATCATTAGGATGATAGAGAAACTTCCTACGGGATATCGCACCGTGTTCAACCTTTATGCGATAGAAGGTTATACACATCGGGAGATCGCACAAATGCTGAGTATTAGTGAGAGCACCTCAAAAACCCAATTTAAAAAAGCCCGTCATCATCTGATGAATAAATTAAACGAAGAAAGGAATTATGGAACCATCTGACTTTGACAAGCTGGTAAAAGAAAAACTTCAGCAGAATAGGGATCTGTACCGGAATGAGCGGGAGACTGCCAAGCCTTTCATTTGGTCGGCCATCCAAACCAGGATAGCCAAAAATACCATGATCTGGAGTCATCTGGCAGCTGCGATGGTATTGCTTTTAGTGGGTATCTCTTTGGTTTTTTATTTGAACAAAAGAACCTATCAGAAGGAAATGGTTGCACTTTCTCAGAAGGTTGGAAAACTGCAGGAAAATTACCAGGCTCAGCTGCTGCTGTTGCAGGTAAAAGAAGCCCAAGTGGATTCATTAACAGATAAACTTAAAAATATAGCACAACCCTTGATTGACCTGCCTCAAAAAGAGCGTATCATCTATAAAACGGATACCGTATTTGTGAAGCAAATTGAACATATCACTACGGTTTCAATTCCGGAACCACCCAATGAGAATATGTTAAACGACACGGTAATTCAAACAAAACCAGCGCAATCTGCAATATCGCAGCAGCGTGAAATTGATGATTTGATATATCCCAATTATTCAAGCCTCAGCGGTAAGCAAAAACAGGAAACCCTCAAGTTTAAATTGGGATCATTTACCGCCAGAAAGGACTAACCCGCATAAAACACTGAATGATAAAGCAGTAAAATTAAATTACTATGAAACAACTATGTCTAATTCTTGCTATTTCACTACTGTCACATTACCTGGTGAGTCAGTCGTTGAGTGATTCTGTGATTGTGTATATCGATAACCGGGTAGAATTAAATGTTGCCATTGCTGACTACATTAAACTTAAATCTTCGAATAAAGTAATTTCAGCCCTGGATGACTTTCAAATGATGTTGCCGGATTTAGAGGACCAGCTGTCATTGACCTCTGCGGAATTGCTCAGGTTTGCTGTCGGTGGCTCCGTGACTATAGAGCCTGGTGATCCCAAATACACTTATTTAATCACCGATGGAACATTACGTAATACTGGCTACCGAGATCAAGCTATCATAACCGGAGACGATTTTATAATATTGATTACTACCACCGACCTGACAAAGATAACAGGCTTCGGTTTAACAGAGTGTCTGCAGAAAGTAATTGAAATGCTACCTGAGAGCGCCCGAATGTCAAAGTCACTACATTATCAATGTATCAATCAAGAGGTGGTGCCAATAGAAAACTTAAATCACACCAACGGGAGGCTTGACTTTATTGAATTAGGCCTCAGCGCTGGCGCCGGTTTAATAAAGAATAACTGGGTAGGAGATCTTTCATTCGCACTTGGTTTAGGTATTGTTGAAAAAGGAGTCCCTAAGTATAACCCATATTTGTCCACCAACTTATTGTTTGGATTTAACGACGAAGGAAATGTTGATCTGGATATGTTTCTGAATATTGGTTACCGCCCAAATATTGTAAAGGACACCAGAAAATCAATGTTTCTGGGCCTTGAGGTAGGTTATTTAATTGTGAACCAGGGAGAAATATTTGAAAATACTACCTTAAAACTGGGAGCCAACTGGTCTCCGCTTAAAGGGGTTCAAGTGGGCCCACAATTATACTTCACTGATAATTTCAAAACCGTTTTTCCAGGAATTAGAGTAGGGTTTGGGTTCTAGCAGAAGTTTACAGCATCACTTGCCGGAAGTTCAGCCGGATGCTTGTACAGCATGCAGGTTTATATTGGTGTCCTTGCCCTTTAAGCTTACAGGCCCTAAATCAAGAAAATTAAAACCCCTGTGTTCAG
>BQJT01000269.1 GCA_021604845.1 Cyclobacteriaceae bacterium | reverse complement strand
TATCAAAACATAAGTGTTCTTGTAATTTAATTTTACGAATCAGATTTGAAAAATATTTTCAAATCTGATTCGGTTGATGCTGGTCTTTATACCGATGAACTGGTTAGTTCCAGTTTGCGGCTGTTTACTTCAATCCGTTATTTGATAGTACCAGTGGTCATGGCATTCACTTGCTCCTGCACTTTATCCAGACTCCAGTCACCTGGCGTTTGACTAGGAGGGTACTCCTTAAAAGTAGCAAGGAACCGAATAGCATATTGTTGGATAGGAGTTATAATAAAGGCCCTGTCAATATACCAATCGTAATAGGTATTGGAACCATGCAATGCCTTTTCGAAAGGATCCCTTCGTAAATTAAATAGGTATGGGGCACGCAAATGAACAAAAGGTTCTAACCAAATTTGCAGGTGATCGGCCCGGTTCTCCAAAAAGTTTACTTTCCAGTCCCCAACTCTTAACCCTGCTACCTCACCTCCGTCATTTACATAGACGAATCCCTTTCTGGCAGATTCTTTGGAATTTCCAGTTAAGTAGTCCAATTGATTTTTACCATCAATAAAATTCTTATAGGATCGTCCATTCAGGGTGGTTCCCTTCTTCAATTGTTCTGAGATATTTGGATTTCCAGCTAAGGCGGCAAAAGTTGGCAGCCAGTCCTCGTGTGCTACGATTCCATTAAGGGTAACGCCAGCTTGGAATTTACCAGGCCAACGGACGAATGCCGGAACTCTATAGGCGCCCTCCCAGTTGGAGTTCTTTTCACCGTGAAAAGGTGTGGTTCCGGCGTCAGGCCAGGTATTGTAATGAGGCCCATTGTCCGTGGAGTACAGTACTACGGTGTTTTCAGTAATTCCTAATTCATCCAGTAAGTCCAGCAATTGACCAACATGCATATCATGCTCCACCATACCATCAGAGTATTCATCCTGTCCGCTAATTCCACGGTGTTCTTCCTTAACATGGGTGCGGAAATGCATTCTGGTTCCGTTCCACCAACAGAAAAATGGTTCCCCGGCCTGATGCTTTCTTTTGATAAATTCTATGGCAGCAGCCAGAGTCTCTTCGTCAATCGTTTCCATCCGCTTTTTAGTAAGAGGGCCGGTATCTTTAATGGTCTGACCGCCTTTGCCATCAGCTTTACTTTGGATCACACCCCTGGGTCCAAATGTTTCCTTGAAAGACCTTCCATCTTCCATGGTCATGTCAGTTGGATAATCTTCATTTTCAGGCTCTTCCTCTGCATTGAGATGATAAAGATTACCCAAAAATTCATCCCACCCATGCATTGTGGGCAAATGCTCATCACGATCACCCTGGTGATTTTTTCCAAACTGGCCAGTGGCATATCCCTGGCTTTTCATTACAGTGGCTATCGTTGCATCTGACTTTTGCCATCCTTCTTTGGCTCCGGGCATTCCCACCTTGGTCATTCCGGTGCGTACTGGGACATTGCCAGCTAAGAATGCTGCTCTCCCGGCAGTACATGACTGTTGGCCATAATAATCGGTAAAACTTAACCCTTCTTTTGCAATTCGATCTATGTTGGGCGTCATATATCCCATCATGCCTCGATTATTGTGACTAATATTCCAGGTACCAATATCATCGCCCCAAATAACCAGGACATTGGGTTTATCCTGTGCCATCAGTGTGGTGGCTAATAGGCTTAATGTATAAATTGACAATGCGATTCTTTTCATAAGGAAATTTATTGAGTTTGTTATTAATTAAATAGATATGTAGATAAGCACAAAACCAGTTCTGATCTCAAATGTTTAAGATACCAGGGTGGAAAAGAAATAGATTCTGCTGAGTGCTAATTAAGCTTAAATGCCAGTCCTCCACCAAGTCCAAACTGATACAAGGTTGAATAGGTGCTAACTCCAGCACCTCCGCCACCGGTGCCAAAATAGAGACCACCTCCCACGGATTGAACCGCAGAAAGTAACTGGGCTTGTAGTATTAGTCCTGCTTTTTCACTGGCCCAAAAAATGAGACCTCCCTTTAGTCCCCAAGCGAACTTGGTGACTGAACCGTCTCCACCAGTATCGGGATTGGTCGCATTGGCAAACATGACTCCCAGCATCCCGCCTCCGAATGCTTCAATGTTACCTGCCCCCAACTCCGCACTTCGGACACCTCCCAGCATTATATAGTTAATCCCCATATCAAAGTCAGTGAACTCAGGCTCGACCCCTATCAAATAGTCGGTAGGGGCATTTGTGTCCTGTCTAAAATACATCAGCTCTACTCCGGTATCAGGGTGCAATCGGTATTCCAGGCCAACGCCCCATTGAAAGCCGCCTTTAATTTTTCCGTCATAGTACTGGCCAAAATCAAACCTTGCATCAAAACTGTTGTCAAATACATAGGCTCCGTACCCTTTTAAGATCACTCCGTCTACAGGAGCGTTTTGGGCAACGACCTTAGCTTGATCGGACAATGTAAAGTAAATAATTAGAGATAGAACAAGGGTTACTTTTTTCATGGCTTTATTTTAATAATCTAAATGTCATTAAATCCCTTATGGTCAAACTTGAAATCGGGTTGACTGGATCCAGCCACGAATTAACCACATTAGATTAAAAATATCCAGATAAAACTTTAATTTTTACAATTCCCACCCAATGGAGGTCTGAAACACAAAGTCATTTTTTGAAGCTCCCTCAATGGGTTGATTATCAAAGTTGTGGGTATACCCCAGAGTGATAAAAAAATCGTGAGGAAGGTCGTATTTCAAGTCGAACTTGAAGTCTGCCCGCACCCTGCCTTTTTCGGTAATACTTGGATAGACCGTAGCTGCAGTTAACAAACTGAGGTCTCCTACATCGAACATATCCAGTCGTGCCCCGAAAAAACTTTCTGCAGAGTTTCTACCCGGGGTATCGTCGGTAAAGGATTCATTGTTCCACACAGCACCGGCACTGACTCCAAAGGTAGTACTGTTGGTATGGGTGATGTATTTACCCAATCCCCCTTTTGTGGTTGACCTTAATTTCAACAACTGTTCATCATTCGACAGGAACTCTTGCGAAAGTAATAGGAACCAGTCATTTTTAAGAAAATAGTTGAAATTCACCAAAGCATTAGTTCTTCTTACCGGATCCACCTCGTCCTGGGTACTTCTAACCGCATCGTAAGAAGCAGCAAGACTCCAATAATTAGCTAAATAACCCAGGTTGACCCGGGAATTGAACTGATGCAGGTTGTTTGCTTTGGTAATATTATAACCCACGCTTACCGATGCGCTCATTCTGCTGATAAAATCACCTTCTAAAGGTTTCAAATAAACGATTTCACTGATGCTGGTACTTATCGGGCCGTTATCTGTAGTGAGTAGAATATTTGCAGGGTTGGCGCTATCGGTGTTTATGTTTGCGTTCAATCGCGATCCATCTGACAGGGATGCCAGAAAGAACTGGCTGCTAAAAACCTGCCTAACCTCATCCCAGTCTATTTTAAAGTCACTATCACTATAATCCGTTTTGATGGTAACCACACTGCGGGCCATACCTTTTATTTCGCCGATCAGATACTGCCCGTTGCTCATTACCAGGCTGTCAGTTTGTGCGGATAATTTACCAGCTCCAAAGGCAACAATTAATAATGCAATGCTCCACGCTTTGAAAAAAACATTGATTGATAGTAGTTGGTTTAAACGCATAACGGGCAGTTTTTTTGTTTTTATTCCGCAATAATAATTCATGAGGTTAGAATAACCCAAGCCCGGTTACCAGTTTTCCGGAATTCTCCTGGTAGTAATATTTCTTACAACGAAGTTGAGCCGAGGTGCAAAGTTTGGGTTGCCCGGTGCATTTTGCCAACAGGGGAATCAACGCTTGGAACCTGCACCTGACCTGGTGGTTCTTTTTTGGCTGATTATGTTTGCTTTAAAGTAGTAACAGCACTTTTAGGATTCAGGCCAGCATCCAGATGAGCAAAAAGGCCACTACACTGCCAATCAGGCCCCACATAAAAAATGTATATGCCCAATGCAGCCTGATATACTTTTTAGTAAGGATCTGGCCCTGATTGTGTATATCAATAATCAGGTTTTTATGAATGTCCTCATTAGATCCCAGTATACTGAACATTTCGTCCAGGTACTCCTCCTGGGTATGATCATTAATATATCCAAAGAACAAACGGCTTTGTTTTATTGGGGGAATATCTGACACGGTTTTAATTATCTTTGGTTTGGCTGCCATTACGGAAAAAATGGCTGATACCAGGCACATTACCATTAAGATTCCGAATGGAATGGTCAGTTGTTCCTGCGATAATAATTCGGAACCCTTAAAGGCCACACCAGATCCCAGAATTGTCATAACTACTCCTATTATCAAGGTGTTAATACCGATAATTATGCCTGCTTTGTTGTCAGCGATTGCGATGTGGTTGATCTGCTGGCGCATGGTTACCCGAAACAGGGTTTGGACACTTCTGGTCTGATTTGACTTGGTCTTTACTACCTGATCCTTAGATGTATTTGGGTCATTAGACATGTTAGGAAATATAGTGCTTTAAGTACCAGAAGACAAATATCCTAGCCGCAATTTCAATGATCAAAATCATTTTCAATCACCCACTTTAAACGAGGATCATACATTGCAAACCAACCTTTCGCGATTCCGTCGTCGTTGGGTCTAAATATAAGCAAGCCAATCCCATGAGAACTCTGAAAATTTTCTACCTCATATTGTTGACGATACCCGGAATAGTGCTGAATGCACAAAATAAGTATACCATAAGCGGGAGCATTAGTGATGGGGAGTCGGGTGAGGCGCTTATTGGAGCGTCTGTATACAGCAACCAGGGGACAGGTACAGTAACTAATAGCTATGGATTCTTTTCTCTGACTTTGCCCCAGACTGACAGCCTGCTAATTGTTTTATCCCATGTGGGGTTTCAGCCCCAGGTTAAACACATATTGTTGAATAAAGATATAGTGCTTAATATCAACCTGAGTCCCGGTCAAATCAATCTGGAGGACCTGGTAATTTACGGCAACCAATACCAATATGTAGAGGGGGTACAAATGGGTGTGGTGGAGGTTCCTTTGCGACAAATTTCGGAAATACCTACACTGCTAGGTGAAGCCGATGTGCTAAAGCTAATCCAGTTGATGCCAGGTGTGCAGTTCGGAAATGAGGGCACCACTGGTTTTTATGTTCGTGGCGGTAATGCAGACCAGAACCTGGTACAACTTGATGAAGCGGTGGTGTATAATCCAAATCACCTGCTAGGTGTGGTCAGTACCTTCAATCCGAGAATGCTAAAGAATGCCACCCTGATTAAAGGAGGGTTTCCAGCTCAGTACGGAGGCAGGTTGTCCAGCATACTGGACCTGACTATGAAAGAAGGCAATAACCAGGATTACCATGTTGAAGGGGGTATTGGAATTGTAAGCGCAAACCTGACTGTGGAAGGTCCAATTAAGCAGGATGTGGCATCCTTTATTGTTTCAGGAAGAAGGACTTACCTTGACGCCATCATTACCCCATTTCTACCAAAGGGGAATGAATCCCGTTATAATTTTCATGATCTCAATGCAAAAGTAAACTGGAAGGTAAACCAGCGTGACCGGCTGTACTTAAGTTTTTATCAGGGGCAAGATAAAGCAAAACTTAAGTCAGGTGATGGGATAAACTACAAGGTGCTATTTGGCAACACGACCAGTACTTTCCGCTGGAATCATGTGTTTGGTCCAAAACTGTTTGTGAATACTTCTCTGATTTATAATAAATATGATCAGGACGTCAGTGCTATCCAGGATAATTTTTTCTCACAAACCATCACCCGTCTGGAGGATATCAGCGC
>BQJT01000268.1 GCA_021604845.1 Cyclobacteriaceae bacterium | reverse complement strand
CTCATCAGTTTCACCGGGGATTTTAACAAATGTACCGCTAGACTGCTCGCCGGCCATTATCTCAGCAGCCTCCTCCAATTCAAAAGAGGTTTCAATCAGGTAGTGAGCCCGCAGTGTTTTATTCATAATGATTAAAATTTGCCAGATCAACCAACTCATTATTCTCTGCACTGTAATAGCTGGCCCAAATCAGTTTTGAGGTCTGTAGATTATCATCCCCGGTGGTTTCAGCTTCTCCCCCTCTAAGACCTTGCAGCAAATTAGCCTGAGTATCCACGATACTACTGTGAACCAGTGCGTAATCCGGATCAACCCAGGAGTACAACTGTGGGTTATGCCGTTCGGCAATGGTTCCCTGTCTATTGGTTATTTTTACAGTGTAATCACTGCACAGTTCAATGGATCCATACTCCCCTTCAACTAATACCAGTGTTTGCGGAAATACCTCATCTTCCAGAATACTGGCATAGGACATTTCGGCATAACAGTGCAAACCACTGGTCATTTCCAACAATACGTTAGCTATGTCTTCTCCCTTTATATCCGGATTAACCCGCCGGGTTAGACAACGTAAATTCCTGGCTTCTCCAAATAAAAACCTGCATATATCCAGAATGTGTGAGCCAATGTCAGTCAGAATAAACCTGTCCAGAGTTCTGAGGAACGGCTGATTATCAAATACAGGAAAGCCAGAGCAGAAGCTAACCCGGGCTTTAAATGGTGCACCAATGTTGCCATTATCGAGAAGCTGTTTGACTCTTCGCAATGGCGCCTGCCAGCGAAAATTTTCATTAATGAACAGCTTTACCCCGCTTGTCTTACAGGATTCCACCATTTGCTTGCATTCCGGCAATGAGGGAGCCATTGGTTTCTGGCAAACTACATTTATCCCCCTGGATGCTGCCAACTGTGCTAATGGTAAGTGATTATCAACTTCAGTAATTATATCGATAAAGTCCAGATCTTGTTCGTTTGACAATAGGTCCTTGGGGTTCGTATAAATTTGGGGGATACCAAATTTTTCTGCCATAGCACGGGCTTTCTCCTGTTCAGGATCACATATAGCGGATAGTTTCAAACCAGGCAACTCCTTCCAGCCCGCAATCTGATAATTACTCCAAAATCCGGCCCCAAAAACCGCGAACTTCAACTCTTTCATAAATGTCACACTGATCTTTTTAAATGTAATAAATAATTGATTGCCCTGTCTTTGCTAATTTGTATCTTTTAACGTAAACGTTTACTTAATCTAAACAGCATGAGCACAGGGGTAACCATAAAAGGCCCAATCAAGCAAATGGGTGGATCTTCTACCGTATCCGGGACCGTAAACCATACTGATGGATCTATCCCTTCAAAACAACTAAACATACTGCTCTAATCACAGGGTCTTAAATACCACTATGAAAATAATCTCTGTCCGGTATCTTATCGCTGGTTTGATGTGCCTTGCCTTTACGAATTGTCAGATGAGTGAACAACAGCCCTCTAAAGCACCCAATATCCTGCTAATCCTCACCGACGATATGGGATATGGCGATGTAGCTACTAGTGGAAACCCGAAGATCAAAACCCCCAATCTGGACGATCTGGCGAGAACCAGCGTTCGTTTTGAGAATTTTTATGTTTCTTCTGTTTGTGCTCCAACCAGGGCCAGTTTGTTGACAGGCCGTTATCACCAGCGTACCGGGGTACGCAGTGTAACCAATGGGTTCGAAACCATGGATCCTGACGAAGTTACCCTGGCGGAAATATTGAAACAACATGGGTATAGAACCGGGATCTTTGGCAAATGGCATCTTGGTGAGTATTATCCCAGCATCCCCAATGCACAGGGGTTCGATGAATTTCTTGGTTTCAGGACCGGCCATACCAACTATTATTATAACGCAATGCTGGAGCATAATGGTCAACAGGTAAACACCAGGGGTCATATTACGGATGTGTTGACCGATGCAGCGCTTAATTTTATGACCGACCAATCCGAGGAGCCCTTCCTCTGTTATCTTGCCTATAATGCACCGCATACCCCCCTTCAGGTTGACAGCAGTTGGTGGCAGCCCTATATAAAACAGGGGCTTGAGGAGAGAGAAGCAAGAATCTATGGGATGATCGAGCATCTGGACCTTAGAATTGGCCAAATACTGGACTCACTACGAGTGAGTGCAATTCTGGAAAATACGCTGGTGCTATTTATGAGCGATAACGGTCCAATCAGTGGATGGCAGCTACCTCAGGATGAAATGAGATACAATGCCGGATTAAGAGACCAGAAATTCACTATTTATGATGGTGGTATCAGGACCCAGTGTTACTGGATGTGGAAAGATCATTGGCAGCCGAAAGTGGTGGAACAGGTTTCCGCTCATATCGATGTACTGCCAACATTATTGGACATTATTGGGATTCGTACCTTAAACAGTCCGGATATTGATGGGGTAAGTTTGAAAGCCAGCCTGGAATCCGGAACAGAAAGTGACCCGGAAAGGATATTTTATCAGAAATACTCATTGGAAACACTGTTGGAACCTGCACCTTTTCCCGGGGGTATGGCCAGGAAAGGGTCCTGGAAAATGGTTAATGGAACAGAGCTTTATAACCTTGATAATGATGTTGGGGAAATGGAAAATCTGGTGAAAGAACAACCGGATATATTTTCAGAACTCAAATCTTCCTACCTGAGCTGGTACCAGGGTATTGCCGAAGAGCGGGGACTAAAGAAAATTCCCATTACCATAGGCTACCCTCAGGAAAATCCTGTATACCTGCAGCCACATCATGCAGAAGCTACTGGAAAGGTGAAATTTTGGGGTAACCGTGGGCTTACCGGGGAAAAAAGAGGAACCCATCCACGGGGAGTGGACAGCGACTGGACCGGCGAATGGCAGGCGGCCGGTGATGCTTTGGTATGGAATGTATCTTTGGTTACTGGCGGTGAATACTCTTTCAGCATAATCGCCAGAGACAGCACAGCCCAGGAAATCAATACACTGGTGCTTGAGATTAACCAGCAGATTAAAATCCAACCTGCTGATCCTATCCGGCTTTCCCAGAATTGGGAAGTGTTCGAAATGGGGTCAGCCACGCTGGGCGAAGGTTCTTATAACCTCAATCTTATTCTTGAAGAAAACATAGGTAATACGCTGGAAATTAAGGAATTGATTATAGAAAATTAGATCTTAGATCTTAGTTCTTAGATCCTAGATCCTAATCCTAGTGTCCGGTAATTTCCTCCACCTTCTCAAAAAACCCCTTTTTACGATCAGAGCTTATAGACCAGTCAACCGGTACACTTTGAAATCCCTCATTAAATCCTTCTCCTTCCCTCCTGAAGTCAAAAAAGCCCCAGGAGGCATAGGCTGCTATAGCCGCGTTCATATTATTATTTTCTTTATCAAAGTCATAGTGATCATCCTCGTTAAACACGATAGGCATGGTACGATAACCATCAATCTGACGGGTTTGCTCTACCATCTCAGTGATTCTTGCAGGGTCATTTACCCCGTTGCCATGGATTAAGATAAAATCAGAGTCCCTAACCACATTAGCAGTAGGCAACGAATTCCCATTGAAGCTGGCAGCCACCAGCAGACGTCTTCTATAATAATGTGTTCCCTTTATGTGTCTAATTAACTCATCAATTCGCGCGGCTTTAATAATGTCATGTTGATAAGCCTTATTGTCACACTCATTGGCAACTTCAACTATCACGTTCATATACCCTCTTCTAAGTATCCATTCGGTAGCCTCTGTGGCTGCTCTTTTAACAGCAGCTTCATCTTCGAAGTACTCGTCCTGTCCAAAGTAAAAATAGCCGAGTATGACTACCATGCCCAATTCATCCGCCTTATCGAGAATCTGTTGCAGCCTTTTCATATAAGGTCTTTTTAATTTTCCCTTTTCATCAAAAGCAGAATTCCTCCATCCCTGATTTCCATAGCCCATAGGGCTTCCACCCTGAAGATTAAGGGTAAAAGCAAGCAATCCATGGTTTCTCCATGATTCCATGGCAGCTACAAACTCATTGGTATTCCTTTCCGGGTCCCATTCACCTGTATCCGGGTACTTGAATCGTTCACTGGTTTCAGGGTTTTCATCGTCGAAAATTCCCTGTACCATCCTGGAATTAAAAAGCAAACCTTCAATTTTATGTCCATTCCAGTACCGCCCCAGGTAGGTAAGTTCTCCGTTTATATAAAACTGATCTTCCTTAATGTGCACCATGGTTTTTCGATCTTGGGAGACTCCGGAAATGCTTATAATGGTAATAAGTAGCAGGCAGATGGATTTCATAGAATTGTAAATTACTTTGGTAGATTAAATCATAAAGATATAGGTGTCTGAAGAACCTTGCAACTTTATTACCTGGTGTAATGCCTGATAGCTGCTCAACAGTAGCGATAACCGGCTTAAAACTTAATCAATGCCACATACTGTCCGTTCCCTGGTGTGACCAACTGAACCTGCTTTTCGGGTTTTAACCCGATTGATTCACTCCACTCTGAGGTCATAACATTTAGCCATAGCAGTTTCCCGGTGCCGTTACAATCTGAAAGGTCTAAGGTTACACCACCTCCATCAGTAAAATAAACAGCGTATTGTTTTCCCCTGATAACACGGCCATAGGCCTCATTGGGTTCCCGGTGCAGCAACACACTGTTGTCAGGTGCCGCCTCAAAAAAATCCATCGCCTCTGAAAGTTTCCTCATTGACTTGATTACAGCCTGAGCTTCCTCACTCAACCCCAACCCTGAATCCGGCCGATGGAATCGTACCGCTGCTGAACCAAAGAACACACTTCTGATAAAACTTTCCATACCATTTTTAGTCCCGTGCCCATGCCGGCCTTTATCGTTGCCATAGGTCTTCACATTGGTTACCGGGCGCAGGTAACCCATATTTTTCAGGCGCTCAATCTGCTTCGATCCATTGTCCCAATGCTGCTGGCCTAACTGATGATTATTCTGTGAGATTTCTACAAAGTCATAAGTCTCAGGGTGATCGAAGGTCTCGCGATGGCTTATGTGGTCAAGATTATGCGGGTCCCACATTTCAGTCACGAAGACGGTCTTTCCCACTTCTCCGGCTTTCTTCCTGATGTAATCCGCCCAGAACTTTCCCCAATTTGAAGTTACCGAAGTTTCATTGTCGATACAGTACAACACATTTCCGTATTGCAGTGTGTAAGAGAGTATTTTGTCTACATATTTTTGCTGATACCACAACAATGGCATTTTATTATTATGTTGAGGAATACTCCAGAAGAATGGATTATCGGTGTAAACCGGGTGCGTTGGAATTTCTGTTGGCAGATCAACCCGGACACCCTGGTAATTGGAATTGTTTTTGGGATTGAACGGATTTCGATCCCAATTTTCCCGGTAAAAATCGAAAGTAGCCCACAATTCCATCTGTACAATTATATTTCTCTTAGAGGTGTGTATCAGAAATTGTTCGAAACGCAGCCAATAGCTGTTATTCCATTGATTTAAGTCATATAATCCGGTGCTGTCATTAAAGAAAAAAGGCCATAAATTGCCTTCATCACGAGACGACATGGTATTGCGAACATAGTTGCCAACTGCTGCCACCAGCAGATCCAGATGCTGCTGTAGCGGAGGTACCGTGAGTTGGAACAGGTTATCTTCCACGCTGCCGCCCAATAACAGTGCCGGTTTGCCATCCAGGGTCCAATATTGGGGATAATCTTCACTAATGGAGATTTCAACCTGAGCCCTGAGTTCAACACTGGTGAGTAGGTACAATGGCAGTAGAAAAAAGGGCAGCATGCCAATGAATGGTAGCATTTTTTTCATGATGATTCGTGGATT
>BQJT01000267.1 GCA_021604845.1 Cyclobacteriaceae bacterium | reverse complement strand
TCTGTTAACAATTTCACCGGAGGCCAGTGCTATCTGAACTACCTCATCTATATCCGCAACATATATTGAGCCATCCAATATTCCCATGCCTTTGGGACCATGTAATCCGGTAACCCATTCCAGTTCCAGAATGTTACCCTCCATATCAAGCTTTGATATAAATCCGTTACCGTCTTTTTCCCAGGGATTCATATTTACATTGGCCACATAAATAATATCATCCTGCCCGTCGTACAACACGGATTCCGGGGTGCGAAGTAGTGTGTCAGACGCCCAAACCCGGGTGAGAGAAGGGGTGATGTTAACTTCTTCCGGTTCGGATTCCGGAGCTGATTGTTGTTCCTGTTTAGCAGTGCAAGAAAATAACAGGATCGGTGCAATTAATATTAGTATGGTGGGCTTCATCGCGTAGCGAGGTTTGATATGTAGTGAAAAGATATTGAATTTATGGTACTAATTGTCAACGGACTTGTTTAATATTTGCTGAAATGTTAATTATAACCTAACACAGGCGGAAATTTCATAATTATATTCTTTTCGCGGTTAACCAGAATTCAACCTAATGAAGTTAAACATCTATAGGATTCTAATCGGCTTGGCTGTACTCAGTTTGATTGCCGCACTGATAATTTCATTCAATAAAAGCATCGCGCTGGCGGGGCCTTTTTTAATAGCCTTTTTTGTATTGCTGGCAATAGGGGTCAGAGGGTTCTCATTGGTTAGGGGGCTTACATTCTCCATATCCGTGCTTGCCGTGGTGGTCACCGCTTTATACTATCCAGAGCATTTTGTTGAATACCGGGGATTCGAATTGGCGGTGCTTATTATGCCACTGATCCAGCTCATAATGTTCGGAATGGGGTGTTCCATGGGCGTAAAAGATTTTGTGGAATTGGCAAGAGCTCCCAAATCAGTTTTCGTAGGGGTAGCCAGCCAGTTTATAATTATGCCTTTCCTGGGTTTTGCATTGGCCAGTTATGGAAACTTTTCTCCGGAGATTTCTGCAGGAATCATTTTGCTGGGTTGCGCCCCCACTTCGGTTACCGCCAGTGTAATGTGCTATCTGGCCCGGGCCAATGTAGCGCTTGCCATTACCATTACCTCAGTCACCACGCTGCTGGCGCCTTTGGTGATCCCGCTGCTGATGAAGTTACTGGCAGGAGGATTTATAGAAATTGATGTGCTTGGCATGATGTGGGGTTTGGTAAAAATGGTTTTTATACCCATTGCTGCCGGTCTTTTGTTCAATAAGTTTTTAAGTGGCAAGGCCAAATGGCTTGATAATGCCATGCCACTCATTTCTATGATTGGCGTATTAATTATTGTGGCAATCATCATTGCCGCCGGCAGAGAAAGCATATTAAGTATTGGGGTCGAACTGGTAGTGAATGTAGTAGTACTGGTCACGCTGGGGTATTTCTTTGGCTATTGGTTTGGCCGGTTGTTCAAGTTAAAAGAGCGTGACATCCGAACTATTTCAATATCCACCGGAATGCAGAATGCAGGACTTATTTCCGGGATTGCAAAAGTCATGGGTAAAATAGCCACCGTGGGCCTGGCCACCGCTATCTGCGGACCCATCATGGGTGTTACATCCTCCATACTGGCAGCATATTGGAATGATAACCCGCCAAAAGAGGACAGGGTCACAAAGGAAATCGAAGATGCGGCACCGGTACCCGGTTAAGAATTATATGGAACACTCATCGAAACTCAAATAATACAATGGCATTGAAAGTAGCTTTACTGGGGATATATCATGAATCCAACACTTATGTAGAAGCACCCACTGTATTGACGGATTTCCAGAATGGCCACTACTTAAAAGGAGCAGCTATCAGGAAAGAGTATCAACAGGCGCATCACGAGATTGGCGGCATGTTAGAAGTTATGGACCATCATGAAATTGAAGTGGTGCCCTTAATGTATGCAGAAGCCACTCCGGGAGGGACCGTTTCGTCTGAAACATACAAATTATTGCTGGATGATATGATGCGGCAACTGGAAAAGGAATTACCTGTTGACGGTTGTCTGGTGGTACCACATGGAGCAGGTGTGAGTGAAAATTACCCGGATCTCGACGGACACTGGCTGAGCCTGTTGAGGGAGCGGGTTGGATGGTCAATTCCAATTATTGGCACATTAGACCTTCATGCCAATGTAAGTGAATTGATGGTTTCCTCAACCAATGCGCTGATATCCTATAAAGAAAACCCCCATGTAGATCAACGGCAAAGAGGTAAGGAGGCGGCTGGTTTGATGGTTAGATACCTACAAGGCAGCATAAATCCTGTACAAGTGATGATACAAGTGCCTGTAGCCATAAGTATTGAACAGCAGTTTACTGCCAAAGATCCCTGTAAAAGTCTATATGCCTATGCTGCAGCGTTAAGCCAGCAGGAAAAAATACTGGCGATTAGCATCCTGCTGGGATTTCCCTATGCCGATGTTGAAGAAATGGGTAGTTCAATAATCGTGGTATCCGATGATAATGCAGACATTGCTTTGGCATCAGCAAAGAAATTGGAAACCTATATTATCGAGAACCGGAAGCATTTTGTAGGACCGAAAAACGACATCCCTAGCTCATTAGAGCTAATTAACTATAACCAACGGCCCGTATTATTGTTGGACATGGGTGATAATGTAGGTGGTGGTGGTCCTGGCAACAATACCTGCCTGTTGGAAGCCCTGGAAGATGATGGAAGATTTAAATACTTTGTTTGCATCTATGATCCCCCTGCGGTAACAGCAGCATCAAAACACCAGCAGGGAGAAATGTTCGACATCTCAATTACAGGAACTGGTAGAAACGGGAGGAAGGTCCACAAAATAAAAGTAAGCCTGGTCCGGCTTTCGGAAGGCGATTTTACTGAGGATCACCCGCGGCACGGGGGACAGGTTAACTTCAGGATGGGAAAAACCGCCATTGTATCAACCGAACAAGGAAGTATGATTATGCTGACGACCTTGCGTGTGCTGCCTTTTAGTCTGCGCCAATTGACCAGTTTCGATATTAATCCCGCACGGTTTGATGCGATAGTGGCCAAAGGTGTAAATGCACCGATAGCGGCTTACGCTCCGGTCTGCCCAACCATTGTTCAGGTAAATACACCGGGAGTTACCCAGGCTGACATGACATTATTTGATTTTAGAAACCGGCGTAAACCTTTATTCCCGTTTGAAATTAATGATTAAATTACCAACTATGCCTTTCAGAATAATTCTAAAAATAATGAACAAACAACCGTCGAAGTTAACCAGCGTGTGTGTATGGGTGTTTATACTGTCCCTGGCTGTTTCCTCAGCGATTCATGCCCAGGCAGTCAAACAAAACCTGCGTCCCGCGGCCATGGGAAAATTGGGCATGGTAGCTACCGCTAATCCTTTGGCCACCCTGGCCGGGCATAAGGCCCTGGAGAAAGGTGGGAATGCCATAGATGCAATTGTTGCCTCAGCGGCGGCGTTGAATGCGGTAGAACCCTATATGTCCGGCACCGCCGGGGTAGGATATATGCTCTTTTACTCGGCTGAAGAAAAGAGGGTAAGGTCGCTCATTTTTGGAGGGTGGGTTCCCGAAACTTTTGAAGCATCTATAGTTGCAAATGATACCAAGATGGCCGATGGAGCTGGTCATGGTGGGGTATTGGAAACTGTCGGACCTCGTACCCCGGCGGTTCCAGGCAACCTGGCAGGATGGAACAGGGCTTTAGCAGATTATGGTACCATGTCGCTGGAGCAGGTATTCGAAACGGCCATTGACTATCTGGAAAACGGAATTCCGGTTACTGAAATGGATCAGGCCATGTGGGCGGTAACTGTCGATAGGGTGATTAACTATCCTGAATCAGCAGCTATTTTGCTTAAAAATGGGAAGGACCCCTATAAAATTGGTGATACTTTCACCAATAAACCGTTGGCCAAAACCATGCGACGCATTGCTGACGAAGGTATTGATGTGTTTTACAGAGGCGACATAGCCCGCCAAATTGCCCAGGCATTTAAGCAGGATGGAGGATTTATTACAGAAAAGGATCTGGCATCGGTTCCCGACAAAGTGCAATGGGTAGACCCAATTTCTATCCAGTATCGCGGATATACCGTTTACAATAACCCACCTCCGGGCATGGGCATTCAACAACTTCAGACACTGAAGATTATGGAAGGTTTTGATTTGAACGCCATGGGGCACAACAGCGTTGATTACCTTGCCCATCTTTTCGAAGCAATAAATCTGAGCCGTATTGATACCGATACCTACGTGGGGGATCCGAACTATGTTGATGTTCCGGTAGACAGACTTTTATCAGAACAGTACATTGCCCAACAAAGAGAAAAAGTTGTTGACAGGGTTAAACAGAGAAAGTCGAATATCAATCGGGACGTTGGATCCATTATGGATATACCCCGGTATACCCATGACTCGAACGATAACAAATATAAATTTTCCACCACCAGTTTATCAGCTACCGACCGCTGGGGCAACGCGGTAGTGATCATCCAGACCCACGGAGGAGGTTTTGGGTCGGGGTATGTTGCAGGAAAAACAGGTCTGATATTCAATAGTGCAATTGACTGGATGACCCTGGAACCCGGTAAGGCAAATAGTGTGGAGCCGGGGAAAGCAGTGGGATGGTGTGTTGGTGGGATGCTTCAGTTTCATAAAGATGGTAAACCTCAATTCGTGGTAGGCTCTCCAGGAAGTTTCGGGATATTACAATCAGTACCGCAGGTAGCTATGAACGTGGTAGATTTTGGAATGAACATACAGGACGCCATCAGTGCTCCTCGTTTCCGATGGAAGGATGAGTTGGGTTCAGTACCGGCTAAGGAGCTTATAATTGAAACCAGGATACCGGAAGAGACACGAAAAACCCTGCAAGCTATGGGGTATGTATTAGATACCAGCCTGGGCGACTGGTCCATGACGGTGGGCGGGGTGCAAGGTATCACCATTGATTACGATACAGGTTGGATCATGGGCGGTGCGGATCCTCGCCGTAATGGCTATGCGGTTGGGTACTAGGGCGCAGAGCTCGGGGCACAAGGTATACACACAAGAGTCGCTGAGTTTTTCCAAAAAAGAAAATTTACCAATAAGATTAAGGATCATAAAATGAGTATAGAAAAGGGCAACCAACGCCGGAGTTTCATTAAAAAATCAATGCTTACTGCCTCAGGTTTACCGCTGGTTCCGGCATTCGTGTGGAATGAACATAGTACCGCCGCCTCCATTTTAGAAGAGGTAACCGGTACCATGGCTGACAACAGTGAATTAAAAACCGTCGCCTTTATAGCCAACATCTACAGAAACAGCGCCCATGCCGACGTGATTGGAACCAAACTTTTCGCCGGTATACCGACTGATGACGGGATGGTTACTCCCCGGGTAAAGATCGTTTCTGTGTGGATCGACCAGATTGGAGCAAATGATACCGGAGTTCGAATCGCTGAGATGAATGGAGTAACCATCTATGCTACCATCGCCGAAGCATTGACCCTGGGCGGCGATAAACTGGCAGTGGACGCGGTGATCTATATTGGGGAGCACGGTGAATACCCAAAAAGCCGGCTGGGGGTAAAAATGTATCCCCGGATGAATTACCTGGAACAGATTTTCAGGGTATTTGATGCCTCGGACAGATCAGTGCCGGTTTTTACCGACAAGCATCTGGCCTATAGTTGGCTGGATAGCAAGTGGGTCTATGACCGGGCCAAAGAGCTGAATGTACCAATGATGGCAGGTTCATCCTTGCCGTATTGCTGGCGCGATCCGGACCTGGTACATCCTCTGGGGACTAAAATTACAGAAGCGGTGGCCATAGGATACGCTTCCCTGGACGCCTATGGTTTCCATGTTACTGAAATTCTTCAGTGTATGCTTGAA
>BQJT01000266.1 GCA_021604845.1 Cyclobacteriaceae bacterium | reverse complement strand
GGTGTCCCTGATAACAACACACCTAATTGATCAAGCCGGTTGTAACGTACTGCATTATTTTTTAAACGGACCAGGAGGAACTGTGTCAAATACCACGGGTGAGTTTGTAATATATTTTCCTGGCAACTATACCGTTTCCTTACTCCAAATCGAAGACGGTATTACGAGCTGGATAGATAGCAAAAACATTACGATTACTATGCCAGACACCAGGCCTCCTTATATGAAATGTAAAGATATCAACGTGAGTCTAACTGGTAGCGCCCGAGTGATCACCAATTTTGAAGACAGGCTCGATGACGGATCAACAGACAATTGCGGGATTGTTTCTCTATCGCCCTCAAACAACTTTTTTACTTGTAGCAGTATTGGCCAACAAATAGTTACCCTTACCGGTACTGATGCAGCTGGAAATACGGCTACCTGTATTTCTACTGTAACAGTATACGATAGTGGTGCTCCGGTACCGGATGTAACTAACCTTCCAACCCTGACCAACGCATGCTCGGTCACAGTTAGCACTATTCCAACCGCTACGGATAATTGTGAAGAAGGAACATTCATTGCTACAACCGATTCGCCATTGACCTTCACAGAACAAGGCACTTACAATATTACCTGGACCTATCAAGACAGTAAGGGAAATACTTCCACCCAAAACCAAACCGTCATCATCGATGATCAATCAACTCCGGTCGTAAGCTGCCCAAGCGATATTATTGTTGACGCAGACGCCAACGCCTGTACTGCCATAGTAAACTATGCCGGATCAGCTGTTGATAACTGCGAAACACCAGTAGAAGCTGTGACTTATACCGGAAATTCATCGACTGTACCGGCGGGAGACGATCGTTTATTACTTGTACAAGTCTGCCATTTCGATGATATCTCTTCCGTTACCTACGATGGTAATGCTATGAGCCTCGCTATAAAACAAGATGCCAATGTTTCAGGCACCTGCGAAATCTGGTATTTGCCCCTAGGCAGCGGAAGTGCGATTAGCTCTACCGCCCAGGTCACTGGAGTAGGTTTCCCAAATCTCGTCAGATATATCACTTTTGAACACGTCAACCAGAGTGCACCATTTGGAGATATGGCTCAGGGTACGAGAAAGAACATCCTTGAGGTAAGCACCCAGTTAAAAGATATGATCTATGAAGGGTTTATGCGCAAAGACGGAAACTCGATCAATCCACAAAGCGGTCAAACAGAAGTTTTTGATAATAGCTTTAATTCAAGTTCCAGCCGTTGCTGGGGGGCCTATAAGGCTGCTTCAGGTGGAATAGAATCTGTTGGGGTGAGTACAAACAACGGCGCTCATGTGGCGCTGGTCCTTCAGGCGAATCACACTACCCAATTCTCTTACAGTATTGATCCGGGAAGTACTTTCCAAATCGGAACTAGGCAGGTTACCTTCACCGCCACAGATAAAGGAAATAATAGTTCAAGCTGCACATTTAACGTCACCGTAAATGATATGACTCCACCCACTGTTTCCTGCCCCAATGATATTTCAATAAATGCCGATGCAGGCCTTTGCACGGCGCTGGTTGAATATAGCATAACCAGTACAGACAATTGCGGTAATGAGGAAATTGGACTAACCACCGGCTTGCCAAGTGGTGCTGAGTTTCCGGTTGGCGTTACCACCAATACACTCGTGGTGACTGATGCTAATGGATTAACCGCCAGCTGCTCGTTTCAGGTGACCGTAAATGATATAGTACCTCCTGTTGCCAATTGCAAAAACGCTACCCTTCAATTGGGGACGGGTGGCAATGCTTCGATTACAAATGCGGATATTGATGACGGCTCTACGGACAATTGTAATACAATTGCCAGCCTGGAACTTGACCAAACCGACTTCAATTGTTCTAATGTAGGGTCCAATACGGTAATCCTTACAGCAACCGACAGTTATAATAATAGCAGCACTTGTGCGGCCACCGTAATAGTCGTGGACAATGTCTCTCCGACTGCTCAATGTCAAGACCAAACCGTACAACTGGATAATAACGGAAACGGCTCTGTTACCGGTGGTGAAATTGACGATGATTCAAGTGATGCCTGTGGAATAGCCAGCCTATCCTTGAATGTGTCCAGTTTTACCTGTGCTAACATAGGTGACAATCAGGTCATTCTGACAGTGCTAGACATTCATGGAAACGCAAACACCTGCGAAGCAACGGTTTTTGTAGAAGATAATGTAGCTCCAACGGCAATTTGCCAGGATCAAACCGTTCAGCTGGATGCTAACGGAAATACCACCACATCTATCAACGAGATTAACAATGGCTCAAATGATGCTTGTGGCCTCGCAAATTTAACCTTAAATAAAACCAGTTTTATTTGTACCGATGTTGGAAACCAAACCGTTATCCTCACTGCAATGGATAATAATGGGAACAGCAATACCTGTGAAGCTACTATTGTGGTGCAGGATCCAATCGTTCCGACTGCGAATTGCAATAATCTTACGATCAATCTGCCAGATCAAAATACCTATAACCTTAGTTCTGCAGAAATAGAGGCTATAGCTTTGGGTTCCAACGATAATTGTGACTGGACACCGAGTATTTCCAGTGGTGCAACCAGCTATAGTTGTAATGACAGAGATATGGATTTTACGCTTACGCTTACCGTAACGGATGTTGCTAACAACTCCAGTTCTTGCCAGGCAATCATTTCTATAAGAAACCCAAACAACATTTGCAATGATTCTCCAATGGCCGTTTGTCAAAATTTGACCGTCCCAGCAAATGATAATTGTGAAGCCATTGTAAATGCGACCGACCTGGATGGGGGTTCTTCTGACCCTGATCTCGACCCATTAACATTTAGTATGGATCACAGTTCCAGTTTTGGCTTGGGCACTTATACGGTAACGCTTACGGTAAGTGATGGTGAATTCACCAGTTCTTGTTCGGCTACAGTCATGGTTGAAGATGTTACCGCTCCTATGATTAGCTGCCCTGGAGACTTAAGCCTTAATACGGACCCAGAAAATTGTAGTAGTACGTTCACTGTACCAGTACCCCTTGCGTCTGATAACTGTGAAGTGAGCGTCCTTCGCTACAGGTACCGGCTGGTAGACGAGTCGGGCAATAACATTTCAGGAGAAGATTGGTCTTCCTGGTCAACCAGTACCACTGAAACGCTGGGAACCGGAAACTGGAAAATGCAGTGGCAGGCCAAAGACCCTTCTGGTAATCAGGTGAAATGTGCTTTTTATGTTGAGGTAACAGATCAGGAAGCACCGCAACCAGCGTGTTTTAATCCAACCGTTGAGTTTAATGGTGAAGCATCTATCAACCTGGCGATTGAAAGCCTGTGGAATGAGGGAGCTTCCAGTGATAACTGTGGCGATGTTTTCCTGGTAGATCAATCCATCCTGCAGGTTACTTGCGATCAGATCAATAGTGTCGTTCCAGTAGAGATCACGGTAGAAGATGCAAACGGCAATACAGCATCTTGCACGGCCAACGTTGACGTCGCTGGTCTTCCCTGCGGCTGGTCGGTTGATCCGATTGGAATTGGTTGCGAACCTGCAACTGGTAACTACGATCCCGATAGGCATACATTTGAACTGGCCAGTGAAAGCTGTTACGATCCCAGCTACTATCGGCAAAATGACCAGCAAGGCTTTATCCAAAAAGATTTTTGCGGAGATGGTGAGATTATCGCCGAGATCAATGAAGTGCTTGGTAATGGTTGGGCGGGTATTTCGATGCGGGAAAGCAACGATCCCAGTGCCCCAATGATCCAATTATTGATCAGTAATTCCAACTCAACCCGCCGGGAGGCTCGGATGAGTAACGGCGCTCCAGCTTATGCTCATGTTTTCCAAACTCAGGGTAAGAATTGGTTGCGGCTCAGCCGTAGCGGTAATCTATTTAGTGCCTACCACTCTATGGATGGTAGCAATTGGTCGACTGTCTTTTCCACTCAGATCGCCATGAGCACCTGTATTTACGTAGGCATGATCACTATGAACAGCAGTAGTAGTGGGGAAGTAACTGGCGTTTATGAAAATGTATCCGTTAGTGGTGTTAGTGCTTTGGTGGCTCCCATCACTGTAGATTTCGCCCAGGAGACAAGGCCTGATTTTGACTTCAGTTTATATCCCAACCCGACTTCAGATGAGGTTACATTACAACTGGACCAGTTTCTGGGCAAGGAAGTGACTGTTCGCCTTTACAATCACTATGGACAAACAATATGGCAAAAGCCTTTGGGCGAAGTGCAATACCCTACCGAGCGGCTAAATCTGGAACAATTTGGGCCGGGTACTTACCTGGTTGAATTACAATCCGGCAGTGATCGGGTGACAAAGAAGGTAGTCATGGTGGGGATGTAGAATAGCTCGTGGCTCAGGCAACCTAAAACCTACAACCTACCAGCTACGACCTAATCAAGAAGTGGTATTATTGAAATAGGTTTTTTGCAGGAGTCGCTGATGAGCGGCTCCTGTTTTTCTCGTCAGGATACACCATATTTAGTTGACAAGCCCGGTTTTTTTACTGCCTAGATAGAAAAATAAAGTTGATTGGTTAACCATTAATTAAATGGAAAAGTTTCGCAACAATGAAGCCATCCAAGCGTAAAACATACTGATATATTATTATAAGAGCATGTTAGGATTTTCATGCTCTAAGAAGTTGCAATTTTTTTCTTTTTTCCCATTTTTGTAAATTACCGTGTAATCTGCTTTTATTATAGACGACCAAAATCTAGTTGTGATGTTTAAACATCTCTTGCTGACTACAATTTTCTTTGCCACTATCTCTTTACTTTTTTCCCAAGGCACTAACAACCTCTCCTCCATTGTAATACCACAAAAACAAGCCCTTCTGGTGGATTACATGAGTGAGGGAGCCGGAGCAAGCCATATTTTTGGCTTTTTCTTTTTGGACATAGATACCGATAAGGATGGTACCCCGGACTTTTTTGAAACAGCTCCGGGAGATGATTTGGATGGGGACGGCCTTAACAATAGCGCCGACCCAGATGACGATAATGATGGGATTCCAGATGCTTCGGATGTACAACCTATTGGTGTCACATCAATGCCAGCCAATTTATTCAGAAATGGAACTGTGGCAGAAGCCAATGGCAACAGCTCGACGGACTATTGGCAATTTGTCCCAAATAATTTGATTTCAGGCGGCCCATTTGACGGTTTTTTCGAACACCCGGGCGCTTATTTGTACATCGACAACAATACTAATGCCATTCCTGATATTTTGGAATACGTAACTGGCGACAATCAAATGCCTCCATTTGTAGTCGATAAAGGCGTAGCTACAGAGCACGCGCTTTTAGGTGCTTATTTGGGTTTGCTGGGTTCCTGGGAATATTCGGGCTCTCCAGGTGCTACAATGGCAGAAAGATCACACCTAACCGGTAGTACCATTTTTTATATTTGCGATGATGATGGTGGTAACGCCCAAACCTCCTTTTATCATACACACTCTCCTTATGGAACCACTTATTCAGATATTTATGGTAACACCAATGGGCAGGTGGATTACAACATTTATGGCACTGCCGTTACAAACAGCACCTCCATTCCTCAAGAAATTTTGGGTATGGACCCACAGGGCGAGGATTTTTTCAGATATCGCTGGTTTGAACCTATTGTAGATGCTAATAGGGAGGTCGTTTATTTTGCTTCCGTTTTTTGGGGTAGTGGCGGTTCGCAATTGAACACCTACTACTCTAAAGCAGCCTTCAACCCAGAAAATATTAGTAATAGCTTTTCTCCACAGCCGAATGTCAACACTACCGGCGACAATTATGGTGGAAGTGGCATAAATAACTGGTATCCTCGCTATCAGCATACAGCTGATCACAATATGCTGGCTGAAGCCGTGTTTGGCCCTGGAACTACCTGGGCCATGATCGCCTCTTCTCC
>BQJT01000265.1 GCA_021604845.1 Cyclobacteriaceae bacterium | reverse complement strand
CTGTAAATGACACCACCACAATGGCCAGGCTGATTAAAACCGGAGTGGATGGAATCATCACTGATTACCCGGAGCGACTATTAAAGTTGGTAGGTCGCCGGTGATTTATCCAAGGATATCCGTATACAGTTGAAATCAGGTATTATATTTATGCCATGGCCGAAAATCAAGAACCTGTTCATTACGAAACTTACTTGCAACTGGAAAAGATCCTGGGGGCACAAAAGCTTAGAAGCGAGGCGTTTTCTTCCAAACCAGCACATGATGAAACTCTTTTTATCATAATCCATCAGGTATATGAATTATGGTTTAAACAGATAATACATGAGCTGCGCGCGGTACTTGACATGTTTAATCAAGACCAGGTGGACGAAAGAAATATCGGCAAAGCGGTCGCGAATTTAGATCGGGTAATAGAAATTCAAAAAATTCTAATTCAGCAGATCAGGGTTTTGGAAACCATGACATCACAGGATTTTCTGGAATTCAGAGGTCTACTTTTCCCTGCTTCGGGATTTCAAAGTTTCCAGTTTAGGTTAGTCGAAGTAATGCTGGGACTTAAAGAACAGCATCGTGCGACTTACGGTAAGGTTCGATACACCGACTTTTTTACCGCATCTCAGAAAGAGCAGCTGAAGGAAATTGAAAATGGTCAATCACTACTGGAAGCAGTTACCGCCTGGTTGGAACGAACCCCGTTTCTCTCCCTGGAAAATTTTGATTTTTTAGAAGAGTATGAAAAGGCGGTTAACAGCATGATTGAATCAGAACGAAAAGCAATTAATGATAACCAGGATATGTCATCCGAAGAAAGAGACATGCGTCTTGGAATGATAGCTGAAAATGAAGATTTTTTCAATCGGATTTTAGACCACCAACAATATCAGACACTGTTGAAGGATGGTGTGGTAAAGTTAAGTTATAAAGGAGCTCTGGCCGCTTTATTGATTAACCTTTATCAAGACGAGCCCATTCTGCAAATGCCTTACAACCTGCTGCAACGTCTTATCACTATAGACGAGTTATTTACAACCTGGCGGTATAGACATGCTCAAATGACCATGAATTTGCTGGGAAAAAAACCGGGAACCGGGGGGTCATCCGGACATGATTATTTGCTAAAAACTGCCGCCAGTCATCATGTATTCAAGGATTTCCATAATATTACTACACTGCTTGTTCCAAGATCATCACTGCCTGAACTTCCACAGGGGGTCAAGAAAGAGCTGGGTTTTTACTTTACCCAGAAGACGAAGGCAGATAACCACTGATAAGGTTGATTACAACAGCCTATAGAACACAGGTAGGTCCCTTTCTAAGGCAGACTAAACACTAAAAACTAAAAATTAAGCACTACTTAATGTTGTGTTTCCAGTATCCTCGGATCAGCAACGGAATCCAGCCTATCACCGGCAGGTAAAAAGACAGAGTAAAAGGATTTCTAAACAAATATTTAAATCCGGACCAGAAGCTCACTTTCATATTAAACGGTTTGCCGTGGTTTTTCATGAACAACCTATGGTGTTCATGAAACAACAGGGGCCAGCCAAGCGGCGTGTAATACCATAGTTTAAGCAGTTCTTTAAAAGTGCTGCCTTTGAACTTCCCTTTGGAAAATCGCTGTTTACCGTATTTCTCAACCGCCATATTCAGTTCCTTTTGAACCTTATTCTTTATCTTATCTCTGACTGCCCTGATATCAAAATCCGTAAGTTCTTCGAATGGTTTGTCTACCATTTTATACGGCCTGATTGTTTCGCCCCGAACGTAGGTTAATTTAGCCGGTAGCCCGTAATAAAACAACCATGGAAAAACCAACAAAAGCAGCGTATGAAAACCTATCGGGATATACGGGATTCCAATTTTTTTTGACCATTTATTTAGCCAGGGCCAGCTTAGTACATAAGGATTTATATATTCGCCGTTTACGGTGGCAAAGGGAATCACCTCGGTCTGGTACTTTATGGCCATGCGGACGAAGGAAGTAGCAAATCGTTGTAGTTGGTATTTGTGGTTGAACCCTTTCCCTATACCGTCAACCCCTTCGGGGTACACGAAAACATTTGAATCCTGCTGATTCATCAAGGTCTCAAATTGCTGGTATCTGGCCTCAACGGCACCGCAAATCTTCCAGAAATCCTTGATCATAAAAGCATTCATTAGATTGCTTTGAGTAAGTGCAGGAGCAGCCAACGGCCTGACCGCATTCTTTAACTGGTAGTTGCAGTTTTTGAATAGAATTGATGAAAACACCACCCCGTCCCAGGGGAAAGCCATTCCGGAATGATTACTGATATAAATTAGCGGTCGTCCGTTTTTATTGCGCTGGGGCAAGGGTTCAAAACCAATCAGCTTACATTTAAAGTATCTGTCATTTATTGGTATGATCAGGTTCTTTACCAGGCTATGCGCATAAGCCGGATTAAAATTGCTCACCTGAGTATCTATGGTCTGCTTCGATGGCGAACTGGAGTTTTGGGTAACCGATGAATTAGGTGTTGTGGTTCTCATTTGAAAATCAGGCCATACAGCGTATGCAGCTGAGATCAATGTTCAAATTCCTGAAAGAAAGAATTGATTTTTAGTAAATTGTAGTTATTATTACAGGTAACAAATGTTATGCATGCATACTATTATACAGGAGACGGCATGTTGATTTAGATCAATTTTAACCAATTAGCAATCACAATGGAAGATTTAATTAAGAAATTCGTGTACACAGGTGTAGGAATAGCATCTCTAACAGCTGAGAAATTGCAAAAGAGTATCGATAAACTGGTTGATGAAGAAAAAATCAGTGAGAAAGAAGGGAAAAAAATCGTTGATGACTTCTTTCAGAAAACAGAGTCCAAAAAGAAGGATTTTGAAGTACAGCTAAGTAAAATCACCGAGGAGGTGCTTAAAAAGTTCGATTTTTCAAAAGCCAAGGAAGTATTGGAGTTAAATAAGCGAGTGAAAGCCCTGGAAAGCAAGGTATCTAAGATGTCCCAGGCCAGTGCTCAGGTAAAAAGAGTGGCCAGAAAACCGGCTACCGCCAAACGAACGGTTAAAAAGCCCACCCAAAATTAATCTGAAGGATTAAGGTAGAAAGCAGTGCCTGTATACAGGCACTGCTTTTTTTATCAGTACGTATCCGGATACGCCCCTCCAATAACGGACAATTCTTATTTATAATTTTCTATTTTTACAAGAACGCATAAACCGTGATTTTTGATCAGACCATAAAAAATATAAACCGGATTAGACATGTGATCCGGATTTTTTTGAAGTATGGATTCGAAGACATTGTTGTCAATACCCCACTCCGAAAACTAATACCGCAAAAGAAACGTCTGACCTGGTCCCGGCATGACCGGTCTGTTTTTGAGTTCAGTCGCTGGGAAAGAATCCGGATGGTTACCGAAGAGCTGGGTGCTACCTTCATTAAACTGGGGCAGCTATTGAGTAATCGACCGGATATTTTACCGGTGGCACTGATTACTGAGCTGGAAAAACTCCAGAACGAAGTCCCCCCGTTCCCGGTGAGTCAGGTTAAAGAGATTATTGAAAAAGAAACAGGTCGAAAAATTGATGACCTGTTTTCGTACTTTGAAGATAAACCATTAGGGTCTGCATCTATTGGTCAGGTGCATCGGGCCAGGCTAAAAAACGGTTTGGATATAGTGGTAAAGGTCCGCCGGCCAGGGGTAAAACAACTGGTGACCACCGACCTTGAATTGCTTAGGGAAATTGTAAGATTAACGGAAAATTATCTTAAGAAGCAAGGTCTGCTAAATCCGGAAGAAATATTGAAGACAGTAGAAAAAACACTGTTAAAAGAGCTGGATTTTACCGTTGAAGCACGCAACCTGGTCTATTTCAGGAAATTCTATATAAACGAAACCAGCTTTACCGTACCGAAACCCTTTAAGGAACTATCTGGAGAACGGGTTTTGATAATGGAACTGATTCACGGTTGCAAAATCACCAATACCCAACAACTAGCAGAATGGGGCCTGGATCCTAAAGAAATCGCGGAGCGCGGTATGGACATTTACCTCAAACAAATATTTGAGTTTGGATATTTCCATGCAGACCCGCACCCGGGCAATATTCTGGTACAGAAGAATGGGGTGATTTGTCTAATCGATTTCGGGATGACGGGTAAGCTGCTTAAGCGCGATAAACTGGCATTTGCGGGGATCTTACTGGGGATGGCAAATAAAAGTCCAAGGGCTATGGCCATCAATTTTAAGAAACTGGCAATTGATCACGATATACAGGATAACCGCTCGTTTGAATACAGACTTGCCGAATTGATTGAGGAGTTTTCAAGCCTGGAGCTTGAAGAAATAAATATGTCAGCCTTTACCATAGAATTGCAACGGATTATTTACGATTACAAACTAAAGGTTCCGGGAAATATATTTTTAATGTTAAGAGCACTGGTGATACTTGAAGGTATTGGGGAAAGAATACATCCCGGTTTCCAGACTTTCGAATTCTTCAAGCCATATGGGAAAAAGCTCGTTCTGGAACAATTATCCTTTAAAGATATCAGTTCTGACCTACTATTTACCGGCTCACAAGTTCTATCGTTTTTCAATAAGTTTCCTGCTGAACTAAAATATATTCTCAGAAAGATCCGTAAAGGCGAGCTCTATTATCATGTGGAGTATCATGGGCTGGAGCCAATAGCAAAGAAGTTGAACAGTATAGCAAACCGGGTGGTAATGGCCATGCTAATCTGCACGTTTGTATTATCCTCTACTTTGTTATTGATCTATCAAACGGGAGGACAAATGTTATATGGTGTTCCGTTGTTGAGCTGGGCTGGATATTTAATAAGCGCAGGCATGTCGTTTTTGCTGATGCTTTCTATACTAAGAAACCGTTGACAGGCCCCTTGTGATGCTCTATGCTATTCCATTTATCTCTGCAATTATTGGTTATGTTACTAACTACATAGCTATAAAGATGCTCTTCTACCCAAGAAAACCAATGAATTTTTTACTGTTCAGGGTACAGGGTATTTTCCCAAAACGCAAAACGGTACTCGCACGGCGAATGGCCAGACTGGTAGCTGATGAATTGTTGTCAATGGATCAATTGAAGGAAGAGATCGACCGGCAGGCTACCCAGGGACAGATCAGAGTGGCCATCGAGGAAGAGGTAGAAGTTTATTTAAGAGATAAGATCGCATCGTTAAACCCCATCGTTAAGACCTTTATCAATGACAACAGGATAGCCCGGCTCCGCGACAAAATATGCAGTGAAATTGAGACATTCGTACCTAAAATCACCCACCAGTTCTTCAATAGACTGGATACGGTGAACCTGGAGAATATGGTATTTGACCAGGTAGCCTCATTCACCAGTGACAAGTTGGAAAATATGATGATGTCTGTAATTCAGAAAGAGCTGCGATTTATTGAGCTCGCCGGAGCAATACTTGGCTTTATAATTGGTCTGGTACAGGTATTTCTCTTGATTCAGTGGGGATACGCTGTGTAAGTCATATCTGCTATAGCCAACTTGGCCTTCAATCAGCATTTTGCTATATTTAACATAGTTATCATTCTGCCTGACCCTTTTTAAAAAATTCCCGATAAACATGACTGTTCCAAGTCTCCTTTTAAAGCAATTGTACACCTTTGGCAGTCTAAAAAATGATAATGGAGGCATTTCATTCTCGTTAAAAAACCGTTTACAAAATGCGAAGTTGACCGAGATTATCCAGGTAAAACTCGATGGCGATGTGATCCCACTGGATAAAATAACATTGGATTTTGGCAACGGTCTTATGAAAAAACCAACTGAGATATCTCGTGAAACCCCGGTAGCATTCCCCCTGAGAAAGTCCTTTACCCTGGCTGCTGAAACCAGCCATCTGGAGCTGGGAAAGCATAATATTGAGGTAAAGTTCAGAGCCAAGCCTTTCGGAAA
>BQJT01000264.1 GCA_021604845.1 Cyclobacteriaceae bacterium | reverse complement strand
AGTACCAACATCCACCGGCGCGGCCAAAGCCGTAGGCCTGGTACTGCCGCACCTGCAAGGCAAGTTGGATGGAATTGCCATGAGGGTGCCTATTCCCGACGGTTCTGTTACCGACCTGGTAGCAGTACTTAAGCAGGATGTAACCGCAGATCAGATAAATGCAGCAGTAAAAGCCGCCGCTGACGGGCCAATGAAAGGTATTCTTGAATATACCGCAGATCCCATTGTGTCCATCGATATTGTTGGCAATCCACACAGTTGTATCTTTGATTCCGGATTGACTTCAGCAATGGGCAATTTGGTGAAAGTTGTAGGCTGGTATGACAATGAGGCCGGATATTCAAACAGGGCAGCTGACCTGATTACAAAAATAGGTTCATAGTAGTAATCAGTAAAAGTTATTGTTGAGACTGGTCGCAGACATAACTGTGACCAGTTTCTTTTTTTAAAGACTACCCGTTATTGAGGTTTCAGTTGAAGGTGAGACTGCATAGCTGACTGGTGTTCTTTTTCAATAGTCATTTTATTATCCGCAAGGCGGTTGCTATACTGCTGAATTCTTGCTTTTAAATTCAATTCCAGTGACTCTCTTATCCGCGGCAACTCACTCATCAGGTTTCGCTCCATCAATGGATCCTCTTGGTACCTGTACAGACCAAAAGTGCGATTTTCATCAAACTGAAGGGCATATTCATTACTTACAATTTGGTAACTGCCGCTTACATAATTCATAGCATAGTGAGTCGATGAATCATTAAGCAAATCGTTTCCAAAAGCAACATAGGGTTGGTCAAAATTCAAATAGTTCAAAACCGTGGGTAATATATCGATCTGCTGCGCCACCGTATTAGACTTTCCTTTGAAACTTCCATCAGGTTTATAAAAGATTATTGGAATCGCAAATAAACCCACGGTAGTTTTGAATTGTGGTGCATAGTGCCCTGCACTGTGATCGGCCGTAATTACAAACAGTGTGTTTTCAAACCACTCGGTGGTAGCAACTTTTTCAAAAAACCTTTTTAAGGCGTAATCGGTGTAGGGAATTACCCTGCCATATGGATCCTCATGGTTAAACTGTTCCCGGAAGTTATCCGGAACTTTAAAGGGGTGATGAGAGGATACCGACATCAGGACATTACAAAATGGCTCTTCAACATTCTTCATCTTGTCAGCGGTAAACTGAAAAAATCTCTCATCCCAAATGCCCCAGACTCCATCATAATCATCATTATTACCGTATTCGTCCTTACCCACATATTGGTCGAACCCCGCCAGGTTGACAAATGCGTCATATCCCATCGACCCGTTTGGACCTCCATAGTAATAAGTGGAGTTGTATCCTTTAGTTTTTAAAAGGCTGGCGACACTGTTAATGTTATTAGTCGATCCGTGCGACAACACGAAAGGATGCACCAACGCAGGTATGCTGCTGACCACGGCTGGTAGTCCATCGATAGATTTCATACCATTCGCATAGGCATTACTAAAAGCCAGGCTGTTTTCAATTAGTGAATCCAGAAACGGGGTATAACTCTCCGTTGCATCGGGATTTAAAGACCCGATGAACTCGCGACTAAAGCTTTCCAAAATGATAATCATTACGTTATCATGTTTTGGCTTTCTACTTCCCGTTGGATAATAAATCGGTTGGTAAACCTTATTTAATGCTACTTCACTGGTGAAGAAATCATACTTTTGGGGAGGTTTCTTATCAATAGTCCTAATCAGACAAAAAGGCGTGTTTAATACCGCAGCCATTTCAATAGGTTTATCTACGAATTTACCGGCATTATTTAGGTTAATGGGTCTGGTAGACTTGGTAAATCCTCCTCTTATTCCCACCACCGTCAGATATGCAACCAGCAGCATCATGAATGTATTTGAAATAAAGTATGCAGGAGATTGATGGACCCTGGTAGCATGACCATTTACCATCTTATACAAGATCACCATTAAGTACAGCAGCAAAAGCCAAAAAATCGTCACATACCAGTAGTCGACAATAAATTGGAAAAACAGTGCACCCATTTGGGATTCACCGGAAAAAGCCTCAAATATCGAAGCGGTAGTTCTTTTCGAGGTAAACTGAAAATAAATGATATCTGCACAATTGATTGCCAGGGCCAATCCGTTAGTAACAAAGTACCAGTACATTAGTACCTTTTGGTATATGCTATGGTGCCGAATTTTGAATGGAATTACATTTAGAAAAATGAATAAAAGGTTGATATAAAGCACAGCCGTCAAATCAAAGGTGAGGCCACCCTGAAATATTCGCAACAAGCTGCCAATGCTTATATCCGGAAAATACTCCCGATTGAATAATATGAATCCAACCCTGGTCAATGAGAACAGAAACATGGCCAGCAAAAATCTTAGGATTAAGCTCCTGTAAATGCTGTGATCAAATTTTATCTTAGTGGAAAAATACTCCAGTGGTTCCCGAAGGGACAAAAATTTCATATAAGCAATATCTAAGTAACATCAGCGCTTTAGTGCCCTGAAGTATAGTTTTTTAGACCTAACGCACAAAATTCCAAAAGATGGTTCAGGTAAACAATGTTTTAACTCATTATTATTTGATCTGCATTGATTGCTTCCGTCGCAATCAATGGCTTCATTTAGGTCTTCTACCAAACAGCAGCTTATTAACTAACGTTATCACTGAGAGGAAAACTATATGAAGGCGTACTTAAAAATTTGGAAGCAGTTATCCGCTTATTTTAAATCAGGGCAAAACCCTGAAAAACTGGCCTTAACCGTGGCTCTGGGGGTAACGTTAGGGGTATTTCCTGTTTTAGGAGTTACTACCATTCTTTGTTTTCTGGTGGCAATCCCCCTGAAATTGAACGTTATTATTATCCAAATGGCCAATTACCTGGTCTATCCGTTGCAATTGATTACGTTTATTCCGCTGATAAAGATCGGTGGTAATTTGCTGGGAGCACCCGATATTCCGAATCTGGAGCAGTTAATGGAACAGGGTATTATGGCGCTCGAGCCCATTTTATTTAATATAGTCTGTGGAGTATTGATCTGGTTACTTATTTCAATACCGGCATTTTTTCTGGTTCGCTATTTGATTTTGAGAAAACTCTCGAAGGCAAACATTACCGGGCATTGAAATCCCAAAACACTTTTTGCATGTATGCCTGGCTTTGCTCACGGTTGATTGGATCAACACTTCCCTCCTCAGCAATAAACTGGCGTGCGTTGAGATCATATATCAGGTGGTAATCGTTTCCAACAAATCCGAATCCATTATTAAATGAGTAAAAAGCAAACGAATCCGCGTCTTTTGAAAGCAAGTCCTTACTAAACTGATATGAATCTGTATTTACACCAAGTTGAGAGAGCAGGGTGTTGGGTATATCTGTTTGAGATCCAACGCTGGTAATCACCGTATCACGAAGGTTCAGGGCTCCGCCCAGCCATAACATTGGGATATCAAATTTGCCGGGTGCATAGTTTGGGTCATTATTAGGCAACCTGCTACCATGATCGGCAATCAGTATAAGCACGGTATTTTTCCACCATTCCTTGGTCTTCGCGAGGGCTACAAATTCGCCAATGCTCTTGTCGGTATAGTATGCCGAATTAAAAAATTGTTGGTTAATTTCCCCCGTAAATACCGGGTCCATAGGCACCTCAAACGGTTCATGGCTGCTTAGCGTCATAGAACATACAAAAAATGGTCTGGGGCTGTGGTCCAAATCGTCAATGATCCGGTTCAGCACCACGTGGTCATGAACCCCCCATTTGGAATTGCGTTCCTGAGGTTTAAAATCCCGGTCACTTTGGACTACATCAAACTTTGCATTAACCAGATATGATCGAAAATTGGCATAGTCAATATCATAGCCATAGGTATAAATGGTGTGGTACCCCAGCTTTTTCAGGTCCTGGTTCAGATATGGCAAACTCTGGGTCTTTTTCGGGAATTTCATGATCGATGTCCGTGGTTGGGCCGGGTAGCCACTTAATATCGAAACGATTCCTTTGTCGGTCCTATCTCCGCTTGAGAATATATTGCTGAATAGAATCCCTTCTTTGGTCAGTGAATTGAAATTTGGAGTCACCCCGGGGACACCACCCAACGGTTCGATAATTTTTGAAGTGTAACTCTCCAGAGCAAGAATAATCACATTGGGGCGATCAACCTGAAATATTTTTGGGGGCACTCCGGGGTCGGAATACAAATCATTGAAATAATTGGTGGTTTTATCCCGGTTAAAAAAGCTTTCATCGTATTGTGCTTTCCCGGACTTTAACAAATAGTATTGAACATTCCATATTCCATTTATGGCAGCATGATTTGCAAAGGTGTTTGTCTTGTGAAAGTAGACAAATCCAGCATTCATATTAGACTGTCCCAGTGAACCCCGGATGGGAAGTATCAACGAAGCGGTAATCAGCAAAACCACCAGCGAAATTTTTAAACTACCCTTTCCGACAAGTTTACTGACTGGCAGCACTGTTCTGCTAAACACCCAATAAGAAATCCCGAAAAGAGCTAGCCAGCCTATAACTAAAGCCAGCGTCATCCAGGGATTTGAAGAACCCACCACTTCTTTCGGATTTGATAAATACAGGAGTGGTGTATCATCCAATCTAAATCCCCAGTGACGGTACAACTCCATATCTGTCACCAATAAAAAAGTATAGGTAAATAGTAAAACGGCCGTATAGTATTTCAGAAAATTATGAAAAATGTTATTCGGGACAGGAAGGGCCATCAACAAGCCGGGGATGAGAAGCACATAGCCAGTAACTGACAGGTCCATCTTAAGGCCGTGAAGTAAGACCAATAAAATATCTGAAACTGGGAGCTGGCTGGACAGGTGAAAATGATAAATCAGGAACAATCCCCTGGCAATTTCGAAAAATGCAATCCAAAAAAGAGCCATTAATCCGAATAGTCTGAGTCTAATTTTCATTCAGGATAAAAAATTATGCTAATTATTTGAATTGATTATGCACCAGATCTAACAATCGTGAAGGGGACTCTATCAAATAGTCCGGTTTGTGTTTCATTAAAACCTTTTTGGTATTTAAACCCCAGCAAACAGATGCCACTGGAATATTACTTTTCTTCGCTGCCTCTATATCGCGGGTTTCATCGCCCACGTAAAGAACCTCATAGCTGTGAAAACGGTAACCTTTCACTATGGATTTCAAGGTTTTACTTTTGTCAAACAGGCTTTTTTGAGGCTGGATAAAGTGGAACATTTCCCTCATTGAATTTCTGTCCAGAAAGCTGGTCACATTCTTGGTGGAGTTTGAAGTTAGGATGCCTACCATACATTCGCTAAGGTGTAGCTGGGAAATTACCCCTGTTATTCCCTTAACTGGTTTCAACAATTCAATTTTCTTGTTCAATTCCCTTCTAAAATCCCTGGCAATCAATGGTAATTGTAAAAAGCTGATCCCAACACTTTTCAAAGCATCCCTGGTAGCAAGGTTTCTATAGTTAATGAGTTCCTCCTTAGTAACGGTTCGATATCCATACTTAACGGCCAGAATGTTTGCAATGCTCAATCCCAGATCCATGGTATCGGCGATGGTACCATCAAAATCGAATATAACCAGTTTAATATCACTCATTCCTTACCCGACATGATTTTGGGGTAAATCATTTTTTCAGCTCGTGCCAGATGTTGTTCATCATCAATTTCACACCATATATAATCATCAATCTTGTGAACATAAATATTTTCCTGTCCACGAATTCCCACCAGTGCATATTCATAGTCCAGCCCTGGAATTTCAATAAAGCTATTTCTGGCATAATCGTTCATTGCAGCAAAGGCTGTCTGTGAAATCTTTGAAATACCTGTAAGTTCACCATACACCGATCCCAGGATGGTTTTATCCTTAGACATGCCCTTAAGCTTAAAGTTATCGTCCACTTCAATGAACACTTCATCCCTTGAACCGGTTGGCCCGCTGG
>BQJT01000263.1 GCA_021604845.1 Cyclobacteriaceae bacterium | reverse complement strand
GGGATGTTTGCCAATCGAAAATGTTATATACAAATCTCCGTTCGGTCCACCGTTTATGCCTGCTCCGCCGTATCCTTTTATTTTGATGGTTTGACCATTTTCAACACCGGCTGGTACTGTGATCCTGATTTTTTTCCCATTGACCTGGAGGGTATGTTTATGTGTTTTGTAAGCATCTAAAAGCGACAACTGCATGCTGGCATGAAAGTCCTCACCTCTGAATTTGATTTGTCTCCCGCCTGCTGCAGCTCCTCCGAACATGGATTCAAAAAAATCCGAAAAGTCTTCCCTACCGGTAGTTCTGCCTGCTCCACCTGGCCTTGATGCCCGTTGTTGTTTTGCCTTTTCAAATTCCTCTGCATGTTTCCAATCTTTTCCATATTGGTCGTATTTCTCGCGGTTCTTAGGATCGCTCAAAACATAGTTGGCTTCATTAATTTGCTGAAATTTCAATTTTGCCTCGTTGTCATTGGGATTCAAATCAGGATGGTATTTTCTTGCTAATTTGCGATAGGCCTTTTTTATGGTTTCCTTGGAGGCATTCCTGTCGATGCCAAGTATTTTGTAATAATCTATAAAGCTCATAAAGTGCTTGACATTTTAAGGTCCGATATGCAATTTATCAGATAATCTTTTATGATGCCAAACCACAGCGTTTTTGTATTCCTGTTTTTGTTGAACCTCGTCTGTTGCAAGGAGATTGACATTAGGCAAGTTGATTTAGAACTGGATCGTGTCCCGGTTTCCCCTGAGCTATTTGCCGGGCATATTGTTTCAACCGCCTTGTATGAGAGGGATATAGCCATCTCAACTGAGGGTGACATGGTAATCTATACGTTGGGCAACTACAAACAAACCAGGAGATGCCTGGTAATGATCAGAAAAGTTGAAGCGAACTGGAGTGAGCCGGAAATAGTAACCCTATCGGGTAAACACCAGGATATTGAACCCTTCATAACCCCTGATGGAAGCAGGTTGTACTTCGCTTCCAATAGACCGATCGATGGGGATACTTCCAGAGCAGATTACAATATCTGGTTCAGTGATAGGGTGGGCGATAATTGGAGTAATCCAGTGGCGCTGGATACCCTAATAAATACCAGGGGAGATGAGTTCTATCCATCGGTAAGTGAGGATGGTGATTTATATTTTACCGCCACCAGGGAAGAGGGATTTGGTTTGGAAGATATTTTCCATTCTACATTTGTAAATGGTGAATTTCAAAAACCCGTTGCACTGGACTCCACCATTAATTCCTCCAGGTACGAATTCAATGCCTATATAAGTCCCGATGAAGCGTTAATTATTTTTAGTTCCTACGGCAGGCAGGACGGCTTTGGCGGTGGAGATTTATATTACAGTACCAGGAATGAAAACGGAAGCTGGAATAAATCCATCAACATGGGTCCTGCAGTGAATTCCGCTAAACTCGATTACTGTCCCTTTGTTGACTGGCCACGACATAACTTCTATTTCACCAGTGAGCGCGCGGCTGCAAACCGCCAGCCTATCACTTCCATCGATGATCTTATCCTTGAATCAAACAGTATTCTTAACGGGTACGGCAATATTTACCGGGTAGGTTTTAAATACCTGGCACTAGAATGAAGAAGGGAGTATCAGCCAAAGCTTGAATTCCAGAAGCTACAAGCCTAGCCATCCGCCAAATCCACCTTCATTCCTGCCAATGACAAATTCTCGTCAATAAACTGCCTGTCCCAGAGGTTAGAGATAACCGCAGAGATATAGGGGTTTTGCAAGGCCCAGACATAGGCCTTCATCGGAGCTTTCAGGTCTCCGGGTACTATGCGATTTACTTTGTCGATCCGCCATTGGGGGATGGGCTGAATGGCTTCGTGGTGCGTAGCCACTGCCATCGCAACCTTCATGGCGATAATGCCCAGCCCATTTTGGTAGGCATTGGCGATGGCATCTTCCAGGTACCCTCCGTTGGCAATGTTATAAGCACACATCACCACATCGTATTCACCGGTCTCCGTGGCTGCCCGTAAGACGCCTGCAGGATCATTGTGAGTAGAAACCCCCAGAAAACGCACCTTGCCTTCTTTTTTTAATTCACTGAAGGTTTCATAAATCTCAGGGATTTGTACTTCTTCCGGGCAATTGGCACCATGAGGGCACATCAGGATATCAAAATAATCCGTTTTGGCCCGGGTAAGGCTTCCTTCCACGGAGTCTTTGATTTTTTTCTTAAACGCCTTGCTGCCATCTACCAGATGGCCGTAATCTTTGACCATGGCATTGGCCAGGTAAGAAGGGTCATTGCTGCGCTTTTGCCCGGTCCAATATCTAAAGAAATATCCCGGTTTGTCTACGCCCCGTTCCGCCCTAATTTCATTGGCCCTGTCAAGTATGGCATTTTGCTTCTCTGATGGCAGTCCCTTGAAAATGTCCTGGTAGAGGTCCGAGCGTACGTTGGTAAAACCACTGACTTTAGTGGTCATAAAGACTTTGGCACGCATAGAGGAGTTGGTGATCACTTTGCTATAGGCAGTTTCACAATCCCCACTGCCATACGCAGGTGCCATATCCAGATAATTGAGCCCTTTATCCAGTGCGTAATGTACTTGCTGGAAATTATCACTTCGTACGGGATCACCTCCGCAGACCACTTCAGAGATCATCATGCCGGTGCGGCCCAACATTCGATAGGACATTTCCTGATTGCGGTTGCGCCACTCCGGCTGTATATCCGCAAGGGGATGTGGTTTTTCTTTAGGTATCAGTTCAGAGCTTGTAGTAGCGTCCAATGCCAAGGGTGCCAGCGCCAGCCCCCCGATTCCCGCGCCAGTTTTGCTTAGGAAATTTCTCCTTGAGAGGGCATCCTGTTCTTTTTTATTGGTTATTTTTTTCATAGTAGTTTCTCAATAGTTGTTCGGTTTTCACGCATGAACAGTACCTGAATATAAGAATTTAATATTAACGGTTCCACTGGCTACTTTTCACTAACTGTTTCAATTCCTACCCAGCGGTCAGGCACCCCTTTAACCATATACTCTGCTGATCTTTCCATATAAAGCAGAGCAGCCTTGTCTTGGGGATGGATGTGGAGAACCTTCTTAAAGGCTGAAGCTGCTTCAGTAAAATTTTTAATTAGGAAATTATTAAGACCTTCCTCAAAATCATCTTTTGTTTTTAGTTTTAGTTCGAATAAATTTTCCTTATCTCCATCAAAAACCTCATATATTTTCAAAGCCTGGTTTTTACCTTTTACCTGGACAATTCCCAAGGCCCTGTAGTTGAATATACTGGGATTGGGGACTTTTTGTAGCGTGCTTTCGCTTAGAATTATAGAAGCGCCGTAGTATTTGGTCAAGCCTTCCATTCTGGCGGCGGTGTTGACAGTATCAGACACAACCCCGGGATCCATTCTATCTTCATGACCAATGATCCCCATCATCAAGGGACCATTGTGTAGTCCAATACCCGCTTCAATGGGCAATCGATTTTCCCTGATCCGATCCTGATTATAGTTATGAAGTTCCTTTTGGATGGCTATGGAGGACCGGATGCTGTCACCGGTTGATTTTAAGAATAACGCCATCACACCATCTCCCAGGAATTGGTTAATAAACCCGTTGTGTTGTTTTATTAGCGGAGCCACCCGTTTTAAAAAGGCATTCAAGAAATTAAAGTTTTCCTTGGGTGTCATGCTTTCGGAAAGAGTGGAGTAAGATCTGATGTCACAAAATAAGACAGTAATTTCCTGTTGGATCTGATCCCCTAACTGAACGTCCAGTATACTTTCCCTACCAATACTTTTCAGAAATTCAATGGGTATAAATCTGTTGTATGCAGAGTTTATCTTATGAAGTTCAAGGTGGGTTTTTACCCTTGAAATAAATTCATCTTTGGAAAATGGCTTCACGATATAGTCGTTTGCTCCGCTGGAAAATCCCTCTACCAGGTCAGTTACCTGGTTTTTTGCGGTAATTATGATTACCGGTAATTCCGCAGATGAAAATCGTTCCCTAATTTTTTGGCATACTTCGAATCCGGACATTTTAGGCATCATCACATCCAATAGTACCAAATCAAATTTACCCATGTGATCCAGGGCAATCAGTGCCTCTTCACCGTTGAACGCGGTGGTTACATCGTATTTTGCTTTGGAGAGGTGATTGATTAACACCTTTTGATTAATGGTTTCATCATCCACCACCAGAATTCGAATTTCATGGTTGCTATGAACCGCATCATAATCGAATTCGTCTGGCTGAGAATGAAGCTGAACTCTGGATATTTCTGAAGTTTTCTTAAACTCGTCCGGTTTATCCCTGGAAATGGGCATTGTAAAGGTGAAGGTAGCCCCTTTCCCGGGTTCTGAATGCACTGTTATCTGCCCTCCATGTAGTTCAATCAGTTTCTTGCTGATCGACAACCCCAACCCGGTTCCGACATATTTTCTGGTGATAGAAGAATCTATTTGTTCGAATTCCTTGAAGACTGTATCTATTTTATCGCTGGCAATACCAATGCCGGTGTCGGTAACCGAGATTGCCATATAACCGTTCTCCTCTCGGGCAGAAATACTTATAGTTCCAGTTTCAGTAAACTTAATAGCATTACTAATTAAGTTATTGAGTATTTGCATGGTCCGATTTTCATCTGCAAATATGGCAGGTGCATCAACAGGAACGCGGTTGGCAAAGACCAGGTCTTTTCCTTCAATTAAAGGAGTACTTAACCGGATAACCACATTTACCATTGAGTGCAGGTCCAACGGTACCTTGGTTAATTGCAAATCATGGGTTTTTAATTTGGAAAAATCCAGGATACTGTTTACCAGACTGGAAAGTCTTTTACCTGAAGAAATTAATAGGGACAGGTCCGATTTGATGTTGTCATATTTATCATCTACTTCGTCAAAAAGGGATTCCGCAATACCTATAATGCCATTGAGTGGGGTTCTCAATTCATGAGATGTGTTTGCCAGGAACTCGTCCTTGAGCTTATCAGCCCGCTGTAAACGTTCATTATGTAATTTTTCTCGTTTAAGCGCTACCTGCTTTAGTTTGAGTTGTCTTCGTTGATATTTAAAATATACAAAGACCAGCCCGATACAGAGGGCTACATATATAATGTAGGCCCACCAACTACTCCAGGGAGGAGGCTTTATTGTTACCAGGATCGACGCACCTTCTTCGTTCCAAAGGTCATCGTTGTTGGAGGCGATTACCCTAAATGTATAATTGCCGGGGTCCAGGTTGGTAAACGTGGCAAATCTCTTGTCTGATTCTGTATTGATCCAGTCGTCATGAAATCCTTCCATCTTATACATGAATTGATTCCTTTCCGGGTCAAAGTAGTCAAGTGCAGCAAACTCAAATGAAAAAATACTCTCCCTGTAGGTAAGTTCAATGGATTCTGTCAGCGATATGTGTTGGTTTAAAATGGGCTTATTTCTGGTGGTGTCGTTTATGGGTACTGAACTATTAAATAGCTGGAAGTCGGTAATTACCACCGGAGGGATATTGGAGTTGTCTTTGAGGCTGTGCGCATAGAACCTTCTCAGTCCGTTACCACCACCAACAAAAAATTCACCGTCTTCACTTTTGTAAAACGCGCCAAACCTTTGGTTTCTATTTTTTAAGGTTTCTCCTGACAGGTAATTTTTAACTAATCCTGACTTCGGATTATATTTTAATATCCCCTGGTCACTGTTGAGCCATAAATTGTGGTCATCATCTTCCAGAATATTCTTGATTTCAGCACCGGGTACAATATTAACCGATTGAAACACTATTTTTCCGCTGGTCTTTTCCAGTTTGGTTAACCCTTTTGGCGTACCCAGCCAAAGAGTACCTGCATCGTCCTCTTCGATGCATAGTATTTGCATGTTAATTGGATTTAACGATGGATTAGGACTGCTGCCGTAGCTTTTAAATTTCTCAGATTCAAAATTGAAATTGTTTAAACCATTGCGTGTACCAATCCACAGCTGGTTGGATTTGTCTA
>BQJT01000262.1 GCA_021604845.1 Cyclobacteriaceae bacterium | reverse complement strand
CTTCTCTAAATCATGGACGGTATGTTGTGCCTGTGCAACCGCCATCCCATATCCGGGAACCACCACCACCTTCTGCGCATACTTTAGCATAATTGCAGTATCCACGAAGGTGGCCTCTTTGGCTACCTGGTCGCCGCTTTGTGCCATTCCACCTCCTGAAGCGGAAAATCCACCGATAATCACATTCATCAGGGACCGGTTCATTGCCTGACACATCAATATGGTAAGAATGGTTCCTGAAGCGCCTACCAGCACCCCTCCCACCAGCATTACCTGATTACCATATATCAAACCTGCCAAAGCCGCCCCCAAACCGGTAAATGAGTTTAACAGGGAGATTACCACCGGCATATCACCGCCTCCTATAGGGGTAACGAAGGTAACCCCGTAGATCAGGCTTAATGCCAGAATAACCATCACGTAAGTGAGATTGAGCTCGGACTGCATCATGGTAAAAGCACACAGGCCCAGAACCACCAGTAACAAGGTCATGTTTACCAGTTTCGGCGCCGGGGGTACCAGGCTATCACGCAGGAATCCATCCAGCTTTCCGTAGGCAACCAGACTGCCGGTAAATGAAATACTACCAATAAACAATGCGAAGAATGTGGTGGCAATCTGCCCGCTCATCAGGGTCACTCCCTGAGGATGGTTGTAAAGTTCCACGATGGCCAGCAACATAGCACAGGCCCCGCCAAGGCCATTGAATAAACTTACCATTTCCGGCATGGCGGTCATTTTTATGCGTTTTGCAGCTACCAGCCCGATAATGGTACCCAAAATAATTCCTGCGGCGATCCAGCCGTAGTTGTTATCTCCAGCGGGTAACGGAGTGATCAAGGTTACTACCAGCGCTCCAATCATGCCGGTAGCAGCCAGCAGGTTGCCGTTCCTGGCGCTATCCGGATGGCTCAGTTTCTTTAACCCGATTATGAACAGGGAAATGCAAATCAGATATGCAAAATTGGTAATGGTACCTTCCAAAGTGTTAGTGTTTAAAGGTTATTTCTTTTTCTTCTTGAACATCTCCAGCATTCTGTTGGTAACGGCAAAGCCGCCGGCAACATTGATCATGGCCAACATAATACCGAAAAAACCCAGGATCAGGATAGGAACATCATCGGAGCTTGCCTGCCTGATCAGCAGCACTGCACCAATAATAACCACACCACTGATGGCATTGGCCCCGGACATTAAGGGCGTATGCAATACGGTAGGCACATTAGAAATAACCTCCGTACCCAGAAAAATGATAAAAACCAGGATATAAATCATGGTGAGGTTTTCTCCGATAAAGTTCGCTAATAGCTCCATAATTAAAATTTTAGATCTCTAATATATGATCTCTGATTGCCTCATCCCCTTGATCAGAGATCACCGATCAGAGTTCATAGATCGGTTAAACAGATCCTGTCCCGCATGCGCAATACAGCTGGATTTAAGAATTTCATTTTCCAGATCAAGATTCAGTTTTCCTTCATCTGTGATCAATACCTTCAAAAAGTTGAATATGTTTTTTGAATAAAGCTGGCTGGCATGCATCGGCACATTTTGTGCTAAATCCGAATTGCCAATAATGGTTACCGCGTGAACCTGAATAGTTTCATTATTCCTGGTCAGTTCGCAGTTACCGCCGGTAGATGCCGCCAGATCCACAATCACCGCCCCGGGCTTCATTAACTTTACCGTAGCCTCCGTTACCAGCAATGGTGCTGGTTTTCCACGAAGCTGCGCGGTGGTGATGATTACATCTGCCTTTTCAGCCTTTTCCTGTATAAGTGCCTGTTGTTTTTGTTTGTAATCTTCGGATTGCTCCACCGCATACCCACCTGCTGCCTTATCATCGGTGGCTCCTTCTACCATTACAAACTTGGCTCCAAGGCTCTCAACCTCTTCTTTAGCCGCTAACCTGGTATCAAACGCTTCCACTACCCCTCCCAATCGCTTGGCAGTAGCAATCGCCTGTAATCCCGCGACACCAGCCCCTAGTACCAGTACTTTTGCCGGAGGGATGGTGCCGGCAGCAGTGGTGAGCATGGGGAAGTACCTGGGCAAATGAGTGGCCGCCTGCAATACCGCCTGATAACCAGCTATTGACGCCATAGAGGAAAGAACGTCCATTGCCTGCGCCAGGGTTATCCTGGGCACCATATCCATACTAAAAACCGTTAAGTTTCTGATGGACAGTTCTTTAGATATGATAACATCATTAAAAGGTTGAAATGATGATATGACCGCCGTTCCATCCTGCAACTGGTCATAGCTTTCCAGCGGAAGCTTATTGATGGAGATAATCAACTCCGATGACCCGAAAATCTCAGTGGAGTTGGTGACTTTGGCTCCGGATTCGATATAGTCCTGATCAGAGATATAAGACTGATCTCCGGCCCCGGACTCCACTAATACCTGGTTATTTCCCCCTATTAACTGCTTTATTACTTCCGGCACCAGGGCCACCCGTTGATCCGTTGGTTCAGATAAAATGCCAATTTGCATTCGACGTTTCGCTTATTTTTTTGACCGGGCAATATAGATAATGCCTGTCAATTATAAAACTCATCATGTTTATTTTCCCCCCTATTCCCTAAATGAGCTGGGAAAAGCATTCTTAGGCAACAGGGCTAACAACGTAGGCAGGGTTATAAATGTGAAAGGAAGAGCTATGATTACAAACGCAGGAATTGTTTTCAAAATATCAATAAGTTGTTCATTTACAATTTTTTTTTCTACTTCAGTTAAAGTATTAGTTCTACTTTTACCCAATAAATGGAATAGTTCTCTGCTCTCCTGGATTTCCTGAACTACATAGTCTTTATTTATATTTATATAATTTTTAAGCCGGGTAACAAATCTACCGCTTATTATTTCCAGGTTGTGTTTACCCAACAGGTAATGCATAGCTGGCCAATTGGCCAGCACAAAACTCTCTACTGCCAGCATGCTGTCGGAGATCTCGGACTGGGTAAAATTCAGTTTTTCTCCCAGTTCAGCGATAAACTCTTGCTCGGACGGGTTAATCTCGCGGTCAGCCAAAGTAACCAGTATAGCCATTTCCATCAGGTATTTTCTAATTAACCAGCTTTCAATCTGTGGAATATCCACTTCGGACAGGCGGCCAAAGTTATTCAACAAGGCCCTGGCTTCCCTGCTCATGGCCGCATCCAACCCCGCGGATTCCAGGTAAAATTCAAAAAGCGCTTTTTCCTCCTTTTGCAATTTATTGTCGGCATTTGCTGCCAACGCCATCACACCCAGTATGGTCAATCTTAATCTGGATTGCTCGTTAATAATGTCACTGGCGGGAATTTCCCCAAAACTACTCACCCATTCCCCAAAGTAATACACATCCAAAAACAGCAAACTGTTGTGAAATAAACTGGCCAGGTAATTTTTCATCAGCGAGGTTTTTACCGAAACCCGCTGACTGATCAGTTTTTCCGTTAGCTGATAGGGGTTCTTTAAATAGCTTGAGGTGCTCCCCTGATACAAACCCGGGTACATATTCAAAAAATAATCCGATAATTCGGTTACCAAATGCTCTGTACTGGCTTCTTCGGTTATTAGATTATCCGATTTTAATTTTAAACTCCCGGTAGTTAGCAGTGATTCGGCATAAATTAATTTCATACGGGCCACTGCATCCAATTTATCCGGCCCATAGGTAATTGCTCCTAATTCCTTTACCGGATGTCCGTACATCAATCCGGACGGCTGTATGGTGCGATATAGGGCTGGCTCATAACCCGTATCCAAGGGCCTCTCGATTGATTTCCAATAATCAGATTCCAGTTTTAGGCAGAAACCATGCAACCAGCCTTTTATATTAGGGTTCATAATCTCAATTATCGATGCTTATAATGCATCATTTTAGCAACTCGGTCAGGTTAAGTGAAGTTGTGAACATAATACTTTGATTGTAATGCTTGAAGGTCCCGGTACGGCCTCCTCTTTGGGTATTGATAAATCCGCGATTAAATGAAACGGCTAACTCCATGGCTCTGCTAACCTGAAAATATACCCCTATTTTAACCCCAACATCCAGCCTTGCGATCAGATCGGTTATGTCTTCGGTAAAATCATCTCCCTGATCCTGAGCGGAAAGTAAATATCCGAAATAAGGTCCGATTCCCAGCGACATACCCGGGTTGAATTCATAGCTGAACATTACCGGCAGCACCAGGTAATTCAAATGCCGTTTCGAGTCTGCTATGCTGGCAAAGCCAGTGCCCATTCTGGCGTAATACAATTCCACCACCAAACCCAATGGCGGGAATAACGAAGTAGTGCCATAAAGCCCTGCGCTAAAGTTCGCCAGGTACGAATGATCTTCGGTTAGATCACCTTCAATAGTGCTGAATAGAAACCCTCCAATCACTCCAAATTCCCAGTATTTTGCCGATTCAAGTGGTAATTCGGTACTATCAGCGGGTAGATACCCCGGATTGCCAGGGTCTCCTCCCCTTGCATTTGCTCCCAATAAAAAACTGGAGTTTAGCAACCATGCAATAACAAGTATTCTTTGGATATATCTTTTCAACCTCCGCAATTTAGCGAGTTTCTTCCGCCGTTTTTTTAGACTTTACCCTGACAATCAAACAAAACCGCATCAATTTTAAGATATTAGCATTCATTCTATCCGGGGTTTCTATAAAACTATTAAAATTAGTGGAAATTAGCGGTGACCATACCAATTTAGCAGATGAAACCGCACAATATTAACCGCCGAGGTCTATGATGTTTGGTTCCATTAAATCCTATCTGAACCAATCAGTAGATAATTCTTCCCTGATCATATTCAGAATGGCCTTCGGACTGTTGATTGCTGCAGAATCATTCGGAGCAATTCTTACGGGTTGGGTGAAACGGGTTTTTATAGAGCCTGAATTCACTTTTAGCTTTATCGGGTTTGAATGGTTACAGCCGCTTCCGGGTTACGGCATGTATTTTTACTATGGTTTGATGGGTTGTGCTGGCCTGATGGTAATGCTGGGTTGGTATTACCGGTATAGTCTGGGCTTATTTAGCTTATTATGGTGGGCTACTTACCTGATGCAAAAGACCAGTTACAACAATCATTATTACCTGCTGATTCTTTTGTGTTTCTTAATGTTACTGGTCCCTGCCCACAGGAATGGTTCACTGGATGTAAAATCAAAGCGAGTTACTGCCATGAATACCTGCCCCAGATGGGCGGTTGAAATTTTCAAGTGGCAACTGTTAATCGTATATTCCTTCGCTGCAGTAGCAAAAATTTACCCCGGATGGCTGGAAGGCACTTTTATTTCCCTGTCTTTCGCCTCAAAAGCCAACTATCCGATAATCGGCCCCTGGTTGCAAACCGACTGGATTCAGCAAACCGTAGTGGTGGGTGGTTTAATCTACGATCTGACCATCATTCCCCTTATGTACTGGTCCAAAAGCAGGAAAGCAGGATTTATAGTATCGGCAGGATTCCATCTTTTCAACTCAGTGGTCTTTGGTATAGGTATATTCCCCTATCTCATGCTGGCTTCCCTGGTGTTGTTCTTTCCAACTGATAAATGGAGGTCCAGAATTCCAGGATATTTAATACCATCACAAACTCAAGAACAATTACCGGCAAACACCCGGCAACAGGCCAAAACTGATACACAAACGCATTTCCAGACTTCCCCCTGGCTCTGGGCTGTGCTGCTGGCCTATTTTATACTGCAGCTGTGGCTACCGGTGAGACATTACTTTATTCCCGGTGATGTACTTAAAACCGAAGAGGGTCACCGGATGGCCTGGCGAATGATGCTGCGGTCCAAATACGGAACTGCCAGTTTTAGGGTATTAAATAATCAAACCGGCGAAACGCAGGTGGTGCAACCCGGGCAGTATCTCACCTTCAAACAATCTTATAAGATGGGTGGTCGTCCGGATATGATCTGGCAGTTTGCCCAATATTTGCAAAAACAGTATGCTACCCAGGGGATTGACGACATAGCCATTTTTGTGGATGCCCGGGCAAATGTTAACGGTGCATCAATAAATCCCCTGAT
>BQJT01000261.1 GCA_021604845.1 Cyclobacteriaceae bacterium | reverse complement strand
CCCCGGTACTGGTACCCGGCTCAAAATTAGAAATTACCGCCGGAGCGGTAAATCGGAGTAATGAAGCAGCGAGTTTCGTCATTTCCGCCAATGGCACGGAGGCCGGTACAATTGCAGCTGGCGGCATTGGGCCAGGAACCTATGATGAAAAGGGAGTGGTAGTAAAGGATACGCTGGTTGCGGATGGGGTACAAATAGACAACAAGGGTAACCTGGAGTTGGTAATTTCCTATCAGGGACCTGGACGCGGGCTTTTGGATTACCTTACCGTCACATTTGAAACACCGCTTTCACTTGACCGTCAGGCAATTTACTTTTCTTCGCCGGAAAGTTTAGCAAACTCCGCCAGTACCTACAAAATTGCTAATTCAGACCAGAATACCCTCATTTGGGATGTTACAGATCCACACAATATTACCTTGCAGAAATTCCAATTAGTCGGCGGGCAAGCGGTGTTTGGGGTTGAAAGTGATATACTAAGATCCTTTACCGCCTTTTCAGGCGATGATTTTCCGGTTCCCTCTGCAGTATTTCCTGTAAGCAATCAAAACCTGCACGGGATGGAAGTACCGGACATGCTCATAGTTACTCATGCTACTTTTTTACCACAAGCCGAGCGACTGGCGGCTTTTCGGGCACTCAACGACCGGTTAAAAGTTTCTGTGGTTACTACTAATGAGATCTATAACGAGTTCAGCTCCGGCAGGCAAGATGTAACAGCAATACGTGATTTGGTAAAGCATTTATATGAAAAGAGTGATCATTTAAAATACCTTCTTTTATTTGGCAGGTGTTCTTATGATTACAAGAATGTAACCGAGGACAATACCAATTTTGTACCAACCTATCAATCCAGAAATTCTACAGACCCAATTTACAGTTATAATTCGGATGATTATTTTGGGTTTTTGGACCAGGATGAAGGGGTTTGGTCGGAGGAACTATCGGGAGCAGGGGGTCATCTCCTGGATATTAGTGTTGGTCGTTTACCAGTTACTACCCGATCGGAAGCTGCAGCAGTAGTGGATAAGCTGATACATTACGCTACCAATAACAGCAGCAACGGCAGCTGGCGCAAGGATATTTACTATGTGGCCGATGACGGTGATTTTAATCTGCACCAAAGGGATGCTGACCGGTTGGCTACAATGGTTGATACAGCCAATCAGGATTTTAATGTGAACAAGATTTATATGGATGCATATCCACAGGAAGACACGCCGAACGGTGAATCCGCGGATGCGGTAAATCAGGCACTTGAGGAAACCATTAAGAAAGGAGCCTTGATCATTAACTATACTGGCCACGGGAGCGAATTTCGCTGGGCCCAGGAAACCATACTTAGCCATAATATGATCAATGCCTGGGAAAATATGGACCGGCTGCCACTTTTTGTTACAGCTACCTGCGAATTCGGACGGTACGATGATCCTGATCGGATATCAGGTGCCGAAAAGTTGATATTAAACCCTAAAGGAGGGGCCATCGGGCTGGTAACCACCGCCCGTCCGGTATTCGCCAGTAAGAATTTTATTCTTAACCAGGCTTTTTATGAAATAGCGCTGAATCGAAGCATCACCGGATATCCCACGCTGGGTGACATTTTCAAGTATATCAAAAATGACAGTTATCAAATTGTAGCAAACCGAAATTTTACCTTGCTAGGTGATCCCTCCATGAAGCTGGCATATCCTAGAAAACAAATTAGCATCACCGACATTCTAAATGACAGTATCCCCGGTGATACCATTAAAGCCCTCAGTAAGGTTACTCTCCGGGGTGAAGTAATGGATACAGACGGATCCTTTCTTGGTGGTTATCACGGTACAGCAGAAATTACAGTTTTTGATAATCCATCTACCACGGAAACCCTGGGCAGTGAAGGAGGGCGTACATTTACCTTCGAGCAGCGGAATAATATTGTTTTCAGGGGTCAGTCCACCATTAAATCCGGCCGGTTTGAAGTGAATTTTATAGTTCCTAAAAATATTAACCATGAAATTGGTGAAGAAAAAATAAGTCTTTATGCACTGAGTTCCAATGGATTAGAAGATGCCAGTGGTGTATCTACATCCTTTTTTATTGGGGGAAACAATAAAAATCCACCCGAGGATAATACCCCACCTCAAATCGCGTTATATATGGACGATCTTTCGTTTACTAACGGAGGATCTACAGATAAGAACCCGGTACTTTTAGTCCGGTTGACCGATGAAAGCGGAATAAATACGTTAAGTACAGGGTCAGGTCAGGATATAACTGCCACCCTGGACTCTGGACAGGAATTTATTCTCAACGATTTTTATAAAGCGGATCCGGATTCTTATCAAAGTGGCTGGGTAAGTTATCCACTGAACAATTTAAAAAATGGAAAACAAGCAGTTACCCTGAAAGTTTCGGACATTTATGGCAATTCAAGTGAAGCAAAGCTGGACTTTTTCGTTTATGATGGCGCCAGTTTAAACATCAGTGAATTGTATAATTTTCCAAACCCGTTCAATGAATCTACTGCATTTTTTATAGATCACAATCAACCAGGAGAAGATTTAGAAATAACAGTTAGCATATTTGACAGACAGGGTAAACTTGTGCACCAAATTTTGACCAGCTACGAAAATAGCCCGTCTACTATAAGAGATATCATATGGAATGGTACAAATGGGGGCGGAGTACGACAGGAAGACGGTATTTATTTGTACCAGGTTTCCGTAAGATCGAAGACCAGTGGCAACAAAAATGTAGTAAATCAAAAAATGATATTAATAAAATGACTAAATTTGCGTTCCTGAAAAGTTTCGGAATGAATAAAAAGACTATTTTCGGTATCTGCTTCGCAATGATGCAATTAGGGTCAATTCAACAAAGCCTTGGCCAGTTCGTTGGGCAAGATACCACACGCAGAGTTATTACCACTGCGGTAGGATTTCTATCAATTTCACCTGATGCCAGAGCCGCCGGAATGGGTGATGCAGGGTCAGCGATTGCGCCAGATGCTAACTCCATTTTCTGGAATGCCGGCAAGCTTGCGTTTATAGAGAATAACATTGGTTTTTCTTTGAACTATACACCATGGCTGGGTAAAATCGTAGATGATATGTCGTTATCGTATCTATCGGGATATTATAAGTTGACTGACGATCAGGCAGTGGGACTTGAGTTTCGATATTTTGATCTGGGCGATATTAATCTATTTCTTGACAATGGATCTCCCAATGGAAGTGTACGGCCACGTGAATGGTCTGTGGGGGGTACCTACTCCAGGAAATTAAGTGAGAAGCTGGGCGTTGGGGTTAGTTTACGCTTTATCCATAGCAATATAAGCCAAAACATATCTACTATAGGAGATGACAGCAAACCCGGCACGTCGGTTGCCGGTGATATCGCAGTTTATTATAACACCGATTTACAGATGGGTGCCAGTACTTCGAAACTTGCATTCGCCGGTTCTATTTCCAATATCGGTGGAAAGATCAGTTACCTGAATGATGAGACTAAAGATTTTCTACCCACCAATTTGCGCCTTGGTACTGCCTGGACGGCAAATTTTGATGCATACAACACCATCACTTTGTCTTTGGATTTCAATAAATTGATGGTACCAACACCTCCGATTTATGAGACAGACTCAAACGGAAATATTGTTTACGATCAGAACGGTGATCCCGTGATACTTAGAGGTAAGGATCCGAACCGTGGAGTAATTTCAGGTATGTTTGGTTCTTTTGCTGATGCTCCTGATGGGTTTTCCGAAGAAATGCAGGAATTCATGATTTCATTTGGAGCAGAGTACTGGTATAATCAATTATTTGCTGCCAGGGCCGGATACTTCTATGAGAATGAAAACAAAGGTAACAGAAAATATTTTACTGTAGGTTTAGGTTTCAGGTATCAGGTATTTGGTATTGATTTTGCCTATCTGATTCCTACAGAGCAGGAACATCCACTTGCCGAAACTTTAAGATTTAGCCTGTTATTCAACTTCGATAACTAACCAGCATAGATGCCGGATCGGACCGTTGCACCTGCCATCAGACAAATTGAGCAGGTGTCGATACCTCAAGCCCAAAGTACTCACCTGGACAACGGAATACCATTATTTTATGTCAATGCCGGTAAACAACCGGTGCTTCGGCTGGAAATAATATTTAAGGCGGGAAAGTTATTTGAGGAATATCCCGGTGTCAGCTATCTTTCCGGGAAGATGCTTACCGAAGGAACCGCTGGTCACTCAGCATCTGAAGTCGCCTCTTTCTTTGATCAGTTGGGCGCTCATATTGAAGTTAGCCCCGGGTTTGACAAAATCACCCTGAGTATCCATTTGCTTTCCAGGCATTTGCCGGATTTAATGCCAATGCTGAAAGAAATTATTTCACAGCCCGTGTTCCCGGTATCGGAGCTAGAAAACCTTAAACAGCGCAAGCGGCAGCAGTTACTGGTTGACTTACAAAAGAACAATTACCTGGCGGCCCAGACATTCGCTAATAAAATATTCGGTGAGCAGCATCCTTATGGTAAGATTTTGTATCCGGAAGCAATAGAAAGGGTCGACGTGGATATGATTGCCAACTTTTACCATTCTTACATGAAACAGAACTATGAAATTCTTGTTTCAGGAAAGGTAAATGAAAACCACCTTCAGTGCATTAATAATGTTTTGGGGACTGATAGCTGGAATTGCAAAGAACTGAACAATTCCAGCCCCACAAATAAATATGTGCCATCCAAAACCAACCAGGAAATTGAAGGAAGCTTACAGTCGTCCATACGAATTGGAATGCCGTTTATCAGTAGGGAGCATCCCGACTTTCCCGGGACACTGGTGGTGAATGAGATTCTTGGTGGCTATTTCGGATCCCGGTTAATGCGCAACATCCGTGAAGATAAAGGTTATACCTATGGAATTCATTCAAGCATTAGTTGTCTTTCCAAAATCGGTATCTGGGCAGTAGGCACCGATGTAAAAAAGGCAGTTCAGCAGCAAACGGTAACCCAAGTAGAAAAAGAAATCGAAATACTGCAAACTGACCTGGTACCTGACTCAGAACTTGAAACGGTAAAGAATTACATGCTGGGTACATTTGTTTCTTCCCTGGATACTCCGTTTGCAATTGCTGATAAATTTAAAACCATCCACTACAGCGGGCTGGGATATGAATACTTCGACGATTATCTGCGAACAATTCGGAATATCGACAGCAGCAGCATTCGGGAATTAAGCAGGCAATATCTGGTGAGAGAGAATATGACCACGGTAGTGGTAGGTTGATTTAGATTTTGATCTTTGCTTTATGGTCGACAGGAACTCTAAATACCACTCCTGACACTTTTATTTTGATATAACCTTTATAGTAAACATCGAATTCTCCTTTCATTATATAACCGATCAACCCGCTTAGAAGGTTGTCATAGACCTCTTCAGGAGCAAAACTTACCCTCATTGGAATTTCGAATTGCGCCTTGGCCGGCACCTTAACTTCACCTATTTGCTTCGCTTTGCCAACTGCGTGATCATTCACTTTTACTGATACATCTATCTCCTTTACGGTTATTGGAAACCTATTTGGGTTGTACAAAATAGCAGCACCGGACAATTTTACCTCTTGTTCGGTAAACTCCTCAACTTTAAGGTCCTTCATGCGGACAAACTCAGGCTCTTCAGGCCGAGTACATGCTAATAGTAGCAGGCCAATCAGGATGAGTACTCCACAGTTTAGGCACTTGATTTGCATTACAGGCAAGTTGCACACAGTATGGATGTTACCATTTATTCATGAAAAAACCAACATTCATGCCGTTGATTACTGGATTAGATGATTACCCGGTTAGCTGATTGCTTAATTTAGCAGATTTTCGGATTTATGATTTGTGTTTGGTGATTTGTTGGGCACGTTACTCATTCACACACCTGGTAACAAAAAAAGAGCGTCCAGCTGTGCTGAACGCTCTTTAATAAAGTCTGGCGACGACCTACTCTCCCACCGGTGAAGGCAGTACCATCAGCGCTACCGGGCTTAACTGCTCTGTTCGGAATGGGAAGAGGTGGACACCGGCGCCCTAATCACCATATA
>BQJT01000260.1 GCA_021604845.1 Cyclobacteriaceae bacterium | reverse complement strand
TTGACCCGGCCTATAGCCCTCGATCCAATTGCTGCGGCTCTTTTAACAGCATCTTGCCCATATCGTTTACGCAGCATGTCCATGGCCTGGTACAACTGACACTGTTGTTCGGTGTCCTCCAGAAAATTGATCTGATGTCCTCCATGTACTAAATGACTATACCGGACACCCACTAACCTCACCCTGATTCTGCGGTCATATAGGGAATGAAACAGCTCTTTGGTCAGACCAATAAGTGTATTATCACAGGAAGTGTAAGGAATTCTTTTTTGTTTTGAATAGGTGTTCATATCGGCGTACCTGATCTTAACCGTGACACAGGAAGTAAGCTTGACTCCATTGCGTAGTTGAAAAGCCAGGTTTTCCGCCATGGCCAGCACAATACTGTTCATTTTATTGATATCGATAGTATCCCGTTCGAAGGTTCTTTCAATAGAAATGGACTTTCGTTCGGTATAGGGGACAATCGGAGCGAGGTCGATCCCCTGACATTTATCCCAGATTGTGCCGCCACTTACTCCCAGCAAAGACTGCATCAGATCCTTGGGCATTTGTTGCACAGTACGTACTTTTTCCAGGCCCATTTCTCTGAGAATGGCAAAGGTTTTTTCTCCTACCGAAGGAATTTTCATCAGAGACAGGGGTGATAAAAAAGTTTTTTCCTGGCCAGCCAAAATCTGTAAATGACCGTTGGGCTTGGCTTCATTGGTGCTAATTTTCGAAACAGTTTTATTAATTGAAAGTCCCATGGATAATGGCAGTCCCGATTCTTGATGGATACGGTCTCTGAGTTCAATGGCCCATTGATAGCAACCAAAAAAATGGTCCATGCCGGTAAGGTCCAGGTAGAACTCATCAATGGACGACTTTTCATAGGTAGGCGCGCTTTCTCTGATCACTTCGGTGACCAGGTGTGAATATTTGCTGTACAAACCGCTGTCACCCCGGATTACCACAGCTTCAGGGCAAAGTTGCATGGCCAGACGCATGGGCATAGCTGAGCTGATACCAAAGCGCCGGGCTTCATAACTGCAGGATGCCACCACCCCCCGTGATGTAGTCCCGCCAATTAACACAGGTTTCCCCATAAGGGCAGGGTTCAGCAGCCTCTCACAGGATACAAAAAAGGTATCGAGGTCTATATGTAAGATGGATCGTTTGATACTAATTATATTAGTAAACACTAATATAATTAGAAATTATGAAATTTGGAAGGACCGGAAATGCACAGAACCTACCACCCCAAACACGCTCTCCCGGAGGGAAATGTCATTCCGAGCACACTCCCCTCCAAGAATCTATGTCTATTTTTCCGGAGGAAGTAATACTTGATCTATCACGTGAACGTATCCGTTTGATGCCTTTACAGAGGCCAAAACTTCAGCTCCATTAACTTTGGTAACGTCACCCTCAACTTCAACTACTACTTTGTCTCCAGTAGCTTGACCAATTCCCATCACTCCTTTAATATTATTATGATCATAATTTCCCGGTGCTGCATGAAAAGTGATAATCCTGGCCAAAGTTGACTTATTTTCCGGCTTTAAAAGTTCATCCAGAGTACCGTCAGGAAGTTTTTCAAAGGCCTCATTGGTAGGTGCGAAAACAGTTAGAGGTCCTGCATTGGTAAGCACATCCTCTAAATCAGCTGCTTGAACTGCCGCTACCAAAGTAGAGTGATCTGCAGAGTTGATAGCCACATGTAAAATGTTTCTTTCGGAAACATCATCGGCTACTGTAGATTGTCCTTTCTCAAGCTGCGCGGTTGGAGAATTCGAGCGCTCATTGGTTGTGGAGTTGGTTGTACAAGCCACAAAAACCGTTAATACGATTAGCATTAAAATATTCGAAATTTTCATAACCTAAGATTTACTTTTTCGTGGCCTAAATTTCAAAGGTATTCATTATAGCCGCCATGATTTAGGTCATTTTTGGAGATGACTTCGATTAGCTTTACCACTCCTTCTTTACCCTGGTAATAGTTCCTGTGCTCCATACCCAATATGCCTGTATAATGTTCCCATCAGTGATTTGCTGATGTCAAAAGTATTATGCAAGCCGGGCGATCAATATTGATAAAAACCATATGGCTACCACCCATGTAATGTTAATCTAATGCTTACTCAAGTTTAAAAATTTGCACGCGCTAACTTTGGCAGTTTAAAATTAATAGTGGTCATTAAGAATATTTATATGAAAACGTATAGTCATATCCTGCTTTTTATAGTAGCCAGTCTAATGTCAAACATTTCAGTGGCACAAGTAAAAATTTACCCAGGTATTTCCTTCGGATCAGAAATTGAGACAGTCGGACTAACTTTAGGAGGTGAGTACTTTGTGAGTGAGAAGGTTTCTATTACTCCTGATTTTATTTATTATTTTCCAAAAAAAGAATCCCAGGTATTTTCAGGAAGTAAAATTGAAGTTACAGGCAAACTATGGGAATTAAATGGCAACGTTCATTACTACTTTAGCAATAATGCCAATCTGGGGTTTTACGGTCTTGGAGGTTTGAATTATTCTCATATGGGCGTTAAGTATAAACAAACCGATACCGATACCGGGCAGACAGAAGCTGAGTATAACCTTGGTGATGGTGAAGCTGGACTGAACCTGGGAATTGGAGCTAACTTTTCTTTGGGTAAGAACTTTTCGCCTTTTCTGGAGATGAAATATGTTATTGCAAGCACAGATCAGTTAGTATTGACCAGTGGGCTAAAGTTTGATTTGTAGTTTCAGAAAGTCAGCTGCCTGTAGAGATTGCGTGATCGTACCTTTGTTCGCTGGCGTACCAATATGGACCAGAGCGTGCATCAGTCCATGGTGTATCTGGATACACTGTAGCTTTTATTCACCCCTGGCGTAATAACCTTCTTTTTTTTCCAGGTTGTAAATCTCCAGGGCATTTTCACGAAGTATTCTTTTTGCAAGGTAAATTGCATCCTGTTCATTTAAATATTCTTTGTCTACCATCTCAATCAGCACTTCGGTTACAATTCTTCTGGCCATTACCGCATGTGCATAGGTTGCCTCCACTGTTTGTCCGTAATCTCCGCCAAAAGCCATTATTTTATTTGAAGGTACCGTCAGAAGCCATTCTTTCAGAGCACTCCTGCTGGCTTCGGGAGATATTACATACATCCAGGACATATCAATGTAAACGTTCGGATGGGTTTTTGCCAGTACCCCTAGTTCAGCCATGTATGGGTAGCTGCCGTGAAAAATAATGAACTTAAGCTGTGGGAACTTTGGAAACAGGTTCGAAAGATGGATGGCATTGGTGTTACTAATGTTATTCTGATGAGAAGTACCAGCTAAAATCCCGGTATGTATCTGGAATGGTAAATTGTAATACTCCGCCTTCCTCATTAAATGGAGCATGATAAAGTCCTGCAGTTTAGTTTCATCTCTAAACTCAATTTGCTGCGGGGAGTTAATCATTTTGTTAAAGACATTCTCGGCTTCTGCGTGTGTCACATCCTCATAACGGATAGCCCTGCTATAGGCGTGACCGGATTTCAAGGCGACTATTTCATGATTTTTAGCAACTTTTTCAATTTCTATATCCAGCACATTCAGCAAGTCATCCAGTTCATTCAAAACCGAGTTTGTATTTTGTTCAATCTTCCGGATTCTATCTTTATCAATACTGATGAAATCACTGAAGCGTTTGACCCGAACAAAAAATTCCTTTTGAATTTGAATGGTAGAATCTTGGGGATATCCATAGGCAAGCGGGTCCAAAAGGGCTACCTCAATGCCCGCTTTTTCTTTCAGTACATAATTATACCAACCTGGTTTATTTGATTCCAGCATCTTCTGGTTTAGCAACCGATAGGTATTTTCATTAATATCTTCTACCTCGAACAGATCTTTGGCCGCGAGCATAATATTCCTGGCATAAGTGGTATTTCGGGTTTTTTGCCAGTAAGGAGCAAATTTGGTCCAACGTGAATCAAGCGGGTTTTCGGCATTAAGTATGTACTGTTCAATGTCTTTCCCCATTCCTGAGGATAACAGGTCATTTCGTATGTAATCTTTGAATAAATGAAAGAAATCTGTAGTGGTTGAAAGCCTCATCTTTTCCGGGATCAGGTGTTCGTGTGTGTCCACTAATTGAATGGAATCTACTGTTTGTCTTATTTTCGAATGCGTGCCATTTTTTTTCGAATCAATGCAACCTACCATAAGGGTAATCAAAAGTAATGCACTTGAAAACTTTGTAATCATATTTATCAGTCTTTACTCCTGACCTTTATTTCCTTGATTTTCAGCACACTGTAAATGAATTGGTTAACTGGAGATTCAATTCCATACCTTTGACTTAGTTTTACCACCGTTCCATTCAGGTAGTCCAATTCAGATGGCCTCTTTTCCCATATATCCCTGGCCATTGAAAAGGTGGTATCTTCTGGAAGTTTGTCGATAAACGAAAGGGTTTGATCAACAAAATCGATGCCCATATTTATGCCTGCTTTTTCCGCCAGTACGCAGACCTCAGACACCAGGCTGGTAATCAGGGAACGGGTTTCATCAAAGGTTCTCATTTCCCCAATGGTGGATCCGGTCACTGCCATCAGCCCTCCAACACAAATAAATCCAAACTTTTTCCAAATATCCGAATCTATATCTTCCGATATTCGGGAATCAATTCCTACGCGGTCGAAAACGGATTTTATCTGCGACAATAGATCTGATTTGCGGTGATCAAACGATCCAAAGATAATAGTGGGGATGGCACCAAAGTGATTTATGACTCCGGGGGATTCAATTTTGCTGATTATTCTGCATACCCCACCCAGAATTATCTTTTTATTCAGTGATTTTCCCAGTTCTTCTGCTGCCAGTACCCCGTTTTGCAATGGCAACACTGCTGTGTTGGAGTTGACAATATCAATCAGTTGATGTCGGACTTCTTCTAGCTGCCAGGCTTTTACTCCCAGTAAGATCAGATCAGGCTGTCCAAGTTCTCGGATTTGATCGGTTACCACTACCGGTTTTACTACAAAGTTCCCCGAGATGCTTTTCACCTTAAGCCCTTGAGACTGCATGGCTTCAAGTTGCTTGCCTCTGGCTAAAAATTTTACCTCGAATCCTGACTTAGCCAGTTTGGCTCCAAAATACCCGCCCACGGCCCCGGAACCAATAATTGCGATTTTCAATTGTCCTCCTCCCTTTTACTTTTTTCCAAATATTCCTCCAATGAATATTTTTCACCACCTGTAAATAAAAGAGTTAGGCATCCAAACAACATTGCCAATGCCGGTGTCATCCCTTCGACAGTGTCATTTGATGGAATATGTACTGCCATCAAGGCGATTAAAAAGTTGATCGTCAACAGAAAAGATGCGACTCTGATCCGGAATCCCAGAAGTATAAATAGTCCTCCTATGAATTGTATGTAAACAGAAGTAACCGCGCTTATTATAGGAACAGGAAATTGGTTTATCTGCAGGAATTCGGAGAATTCAATCATGCGCTCCCAGCTGAGCACATTATCCAGTACCCCATATAATAAACGGGTACCAATAAAAATTCTTAGCAATAGAATTCCAACTGCTTTATTGGTATTTAAAAAATTGTTCAGGCTTTGGATTAACCGCATCGATTTATCAATATACGGGTTTAACCTAAAGTACAAAAACCCTCATTTGTAGTATTCAGATTAGTCAGTGTACTACTGATTTTTTAAAAAACACCAGTTCAGTTTATCTCCGTAATTCAATCCTTCTTTGGTCTAGGTAAAACTTCTTCCGGGAAAGGGAAAAGAATGGTGGAATTCTTTTCAGAAGCAATGTTTGCCAATGTTTGATACAGTCTAAGCTTAATGGCTGAGGGAGATTGGTCTATAAGTTTACCGGCCTCTAATAGCTTGCCGGCAGCTTGTTCCTCGGCAAGAGCAAGGATTATCCTCGCTCTTCTGGATCGTTCTGCCTCCGCCTGGTTTGCCATCATACGCCTCATATTTTCCGGTAACTGGATGTCCTTAATTTTTACATCTAAAATCTCAATGCCCCATTCGACAGTTTCCTTTTCCACAATGGATTTGATGTTTTTACCCATCTCTTCCCTGTTTGACAATATGGTAT
>BQJT01000259.1 GCA_021604845.1 Cyclobacteriaceae bacterium | reverse complement strand
AGCATATCCCATTGCCCATGATCCAGGTTCCTAACTGTAAAACTGCGTTTAACTACCGGAACCCTTTTACTGTACTGCCATTTAAAGCCATCAGCCGGGTATAATGGCTCCCTAAAAGGAACATTTATGTGTACAGGTCCAGGAATCCCGGAGGTAGAAGTTAATATGGCTTCGTTAATTATCCTTTGGGCGTGCCATTTGGCATCCTTATGTGCCACGTCAACTGGTAACTGAAAGCTTTTCTTGGTATGATTTTGAAATACATTGGTTTGTCTTACGGACTGTCCGTCGTTGTGGTCGATCCATTCCGGTGGTCTATCTGCAGTCAACACCAACAATGGGATCTGTTGATAAAATGCCTCCGCGATTGAAGGACCAAAGTTTAATGCGGCAGTTCCCGAAGTGCTGAGTAATACCACCGGACGATTTAGACTCTGAGAGATCCCCAGCGCAATATATCCGGCAGACCGTTCATCACTAATTACCCTGGCGGTAATCTTACTATACCTTGCAAAGGCCAGTGTCAAGGGAGCATTTCTTGACCCAGGGCACATTACCAGCTGATCGATACCATGATGGCTGCATATAACCGGAATATCTATAATGGTTTGCGGAATACTCAAGTCAGCCTTGCTTTATAGATTCAGAACATCAAGCAACGTGTCACACTTTAACTGGGTTTCGAACCATTCTTTTTCAGGGATGGAATCTTCGGTGACTCCCGCACCAGCATAAAGTAATGCCTCCCCCGACTGGATCTTCATACATCTTAAGTTGACAAATAAATGGGTTTCACTCTCAATACCCACAGGGCCCAAATATCCACTGAATAGTTCCCGGTTGAAATTTTCATTTTCTTTCAGGAATTCCTGTGATGGAACTTTTGGCATGCCACAAACTGCGGAGGTTGGATGCAGCAAATCGAGCATTACACTGCCCAGCAATGGAAAGTTAGTATCCCGCATATCTACGGAATAGGTGGTTTTCAAATGCAGCAGATTGCCGGCGACTACCGTTTTAGGGCCTAATTCTTCAAATTCTCTTAAACGGATCTGTTTGAAGCAGTTTATTATATATCGACTGACAAGTGCCTGTTCTTCTATTTCTTTCTGCCTCCAGGCTACTTCCTGTAGCGGGATTTCCTCTTTATATGCCTGTGTCCCTGCTACTGCTACCGTGGAAAAGATGTTATCACGATTCACTTCGATTAAAGCCTCTGGAGAGGCTCCTAGCCAGGCTCCCAGTTCCGGAGTGCTAACCAGCGAAACAAAAGCTCCGGTATAACTCATGCAAAGTTTTTCAAAAATGTTTAAGCAACTGAAAGACGCACCTAAATTCACTTTCCTGAGCGCGGCTGGAACCACTTTTTGGAATATCCCATTTTGCAATGCCAAAAGGGCTTTTTGCACCATGTTAATGTATTCCAATTGAGAAGTGTTTGATGCTGGATTTTGACTATTGTAGAGACTGGGTTCTCCCAGGTCTCGTTCCAGCGCCTGTTTAAATTGTTTAAGCAGATGCTCTGAGGCAGCTTGAGCAACCGAATTGGAGACCCTTAACTCGCTGTCATCAGAGCTATAGTATACGTCCGCTTTCAAATAGATTTCTTTAGTCCTGCCCGGATTTTGAAAAGGTGCTATCAGAAAACCACTGCGGGAATCTTCCAAATCTATTCTTCCCTGGTTCAGTTGCCTACCAGTATCTATAGCCAAATGTATTTTAGGGTCCCCGGGAAGTTTCCATACAGCAACTGCCATTTCATTTCGATAAGCCAGGTGTAACAGAGTTGATATGACCTTACGGCCGGGGTAGTGATTGAGCTTAAGTTCGGATGTGATGCTATGGCTTTGCGTCATTCAGAGGGTTTTCCTTTTACCAGCACCGTTAATCTACTTATGCAGATTAAATTTTCATAATCATCGATGATTTCAATATTCCAGACATGCATATTTTTTCCGAGTCTTAAAGGCCTGGCAGTTCCGTATACAAATCCTTGTTTGATACTTTTTAAATGGTTGGCATTGATTTCTACCCCCACACAAGTCCGGTCTAATCCCGCCACCATCTGAGAAGCTACACTTCCTAAAGTTTCCGCGAGAGCCACACTTGCTCCCCCATGAAGTAAACCGAATGGCTGTATTGTTCTTGGGTCAACCGGCATCCGGGCGGTTACATGGGTTTCTCCTACATCGATAAATTCAATACCCAGGTTTTCACACAGAGTCCCGGGATTAAGTGCATTAAGTTGATCAACAGTGGCCTTAATGGCAGACATTTACGTAGGATTTATACTAGTTTTACGTTGGTTACAAAAATAGATACAATTCTGAGAACGAAAAAGATATATTTGATCAGGCACGGACAGACTGACTTTAATTTAAAAGGCGTTGTTCAGGGCAGGGGTATTGACTCATCTCTTAATGAGGTAGGGCGCCAACAGGCTGAACGATTCTTTCAGCAGTATAAATCAGTAATATTTGATAAAATCTATATTTCGAGTTTACGCCGGACCAGACAAACGGTTCAGGGTTTTATTGATAGCGGAATAGCCTACACCCCACTTTCCGGGTTAGATGAGATACACTGGGGATCTAAAGAAGGTAAACCCTTTGATGCCCGTGATCACCAGGAATATCAGGAGGTAACCAACCAATGGAGTAAGGGTAATACCGACGTTCGTATAGCTGGCGGCGAAAGTCCGGACCAGGTATTTGTTCGGCAACAGGAGTCTCTTGAGCATATAATGTCAAATCATCACGAAAAAACAGTGTTGATTTGTATGCACGGCCGTGCTCTGAGAATATTTATATGCTTGTTGCTAAACTACCCGCTCAAGTATATGAACTTGTTCCCACATAATAACACCGGGCTCTATAATATTACCTACAGTGGCAGCTACTTCCGACTGGATAGAGTCAATTCTATTTACCACCTGAATTCGAATGGAAATGCTAACAGGTAATATACGCAGAACCCTATTTAGAGGCTGCGGTTTTAGAGGCTGCGGTCTTTCTACGGGTAGTCTTTCGTTTTGGTTTTTCCTTTATTATTACTGCTTCGACATCGGCTAAAATACGTCCGCAATGCTCACAAACGATGATCTTTTTCCTTTCCTTGATATCAACCTGCCGCTGAGGGGGTACTACATTGAAACAACCACCACAGGCGCCGCGCATCACCTTTACTACCGCCAGGCCATTCAGAGCGTTATCTCTAATCTTGTTATAACCTAAAAATAATCTGTCTTCTATACCTTTTCCTGCTTTGTCCCGGGATTTAATCAATGACTTTTCCTCGTCTTCACTTTCGGAAGTTATAATTTCTAACTCCTTTTTCTTGGTATCCAGATCTTTGGTCCGTTCATCCATAAGATTTTTGGTACCATCAATTTCTTCCTGTTTGGCTTCAATCTTTACTCCGGCCTCCTTTATTTTCTTTTCGGAAATTTGGATTTCCAGTGCCTGCAGCTCCATTTCCTTAGTAATCGCGTCATACTCACGATTGTTCCTTACATTCATTTGCTGCTCCTCGTATTTCTTTATCAGGGATTCACTGGTTTTGATGGCTTCCTTCCTGGAGGTAATTTCCTGATTGAGGTCTTCTAATTCCTGATTAAACTTATCAATGCGGGTTTGATACCCGGCCAGCTCATCTTCAAGATCCATTACCTCATCCGGTAACGCCCCTCGAACTTTTTTTAAAGAGTCCAGTCTGGAATCAATTGATTGTAATTTTAATAAGGCTTCAAGTTTCTGAGCGACCGTATTTTCCATTTAGTTAGAGGTATCTGATGGGATTTGTATCTGTTGTCGATAAACGAACTGCAAATTTAGAAAATTTTTTCTTTATAATGTCACAGACCAGCTCTTTTGTAGCGACTTCACTTTCGTAATGTCCGATATCCACCAGGAGCAATTTGCCGTCAGCATCAAAAAAATCATGATATTTTATATCCGATGTCACAAAAGCGTCGCAGTTGGTTTCTAAGGCTTTGCTGGTTAAGAAACTGCCGGCTCCACCACAGATACCCACTTTCTGAATAGTAGCGGAGTTTAATTCCGTATGACGAAGACAAGGTGTGCCGATTCGCTCTTTGACATAATCCAGAAAATCTTCCGCTCTCATAGGAGTTTCAAGCAAGCCGGTCATTCCTGATCCTATATTCTGGTTAGTGTTGATGAGTTCCTGTAAATAGTAGGCGACTTCTTCATAGGGATGGGTTTCAAATAATGCAGATAATACCTGATGCTTCAAAAACCCGGGCAGAATAACCTCGATCCTATCCTCATCAACGCGTTCTAATTGGTTTGTCTTACCAATATGCGGCTGCGCCTGTTCGTTTGGTCTGAAGGTACCGGTGCCTTCTGTTACAAATGAACAATCCCGGTAGTTGCCTACATCGCCGGCACCCGCCCGGTGCAGCGCCCGTAAAACTTCGGCAGTGTTTGGCTTGGGACTAAAGGTTACCAGTTTTACTAAGGCGGTGGATTTGGTCTGTAGAATCTCCAGCCCGGATAATCCCAACTTCTCCGCAAGTCGAAGATTAACCCCCGTTTTTATATTATCAAGGTTGGTGTGAAGCGCGTAGATAGCGACATCCTGTTTGATGGCTTTAATGATAGTCCGCTCAACATAGGTTTTTCCTGTAAGGCTTTTAAGTGGCTGGAACCATATTGGATGATGTGCAATAATTAAATTACACCCATTATCCAAAGCTTCATCTATCACAGGTTCTGTACAGTCAAGGGTTACCAGTGCACCGTTTGCTGTTTGTTGCTCGTCTCCTGTTAGTAGGCCGCAATTGTCATAAGGCTCCTGATAGCTCAGGGGGGCAATTCGCTCTAAATACTGGGTGATGTCTTTTATTTTCACCATAATTATGGGAATTTGCTACACGTATGCCGCATCCGGAGGTCCGGGCACTAAGTTAACTCAATTGAAATTATTTCCAAGGCCAGGTAATTGTTCCCCATGAGGTTGATGTCGAGAGTGATCCTGTGGCCATTTAGTATGCTGTATGGCCTGATAATGTTGCTACGGAATCACCTGTTTGATATTGGTTATAAAAGGTCTCTCAGCTTCCAAACGAAAGTTATTTCTGTCGGAAACCTCAGTCTCGGAGGGAACGGCAAGACACCAATGGTAGAATATCTGGTAAGGCTGTTAAGTATAGATCATAAAACGGCAGTACTCAGCCGAGGATACGGAAGGTCCTCAACCGGTTTCAAATTGGCTACTCCAAATCTTACTGCCGAAGAGTTAGGAGATGAACCACTTCAAATGTATCTGAAATTTCATCCGGCGATACAAGTTGCTGTGGGCGAATCCAGAGCCTTGGCTATTCCCAGTATTTTGCTGGAGGAACCAGGAACCGAATTGGTGATTTTAGATGATGCTTTTCAACATCGCGAGGTTAATCCGGATCTCAGTATACTGGTCACTGATTACCGGACCCCGTTTTTCAGGGATCACGTGCTTCCTGCCGGAAGGCTTCGTGAATTTAGATCCGGGGCGCGTAGGGCGGATATTATAGTGGTTACCAAATGTCCATCCGGTCTTGAGCCAGATCACAGGGAGCAGTATAGAAATGGTATAAAGAAATATAACCAGCAAGCTCCAGTTTACTTTACCCGCATCATCTATCAGGACCCCATCCATTGCTCCAATAGCAAAATCCCGCTACCTGGTTCCAGGATATTGCTGTTGACCGGCATTGCGAAACCGAAAACCATGGTAGAATATGTGTCAGACAGGTTTACGCTGGTCGATCATATTAGCTACCGGGACCATTTTCGTTATCAAAAGAAACACATTGACCATTTGATAAAGCGATTCGGCACATTGGGCAATAAATGTGATGCGATACTAACTACTGAAAAGGATATGGTACGACTGAAGAAGTTTGAATCACTGCTTGACGGTTTGCCAATTTATTATCTGCCAATCGAATGCCAGTTTATTGGTGATGGCCAACAATTCAACCAGTCCGTATTAAATAGGCTGCGAAATGTTAAAATTGATGGCTGATACTTACTTTTGGGTATGATTTTGAGAAGCGGTCTATTAATGCTACTGCTGGCATCCATGCCAATTTCG
>BQJT01000258.1 GCA_021604845.1 Cyclobacteriaceae bacterium | reverse complement strand
TGAAGGTTTCTAAAGAAGTTTGAAGCAATAGGACCGCTGTTGAAAAACCTAATGATAGGAAATCTCAATTCTGCGTTGAAAAGCAGAGCATTGTTTCCACTGAATTTATTATAGTCGAAACCCCTCATATTGGTTACATACTCCACAAAAAGTATATCACTATTATCTTCATCCACCGGATCAAACAATGGATCTCCTTCATTGTTTTCATTATCGGTATCATTGAACAACCAGTTACTCATCCCTCCCAGCAGGAAATCTTTGGGGTCGTTACCAAATGACCTTGCATAATACAAACGACCGGCAAATGTCAACTCCCTGTGAATTTTATGATAGTGCCGCAGATCCAGTTTGAAAGTATTGAAATTCAATTCACTGTCATTAAGCCCTTCGTAATGTTCAAAAAATGCTTTTAAACGGGTTCCTTCAAAATTTAAACCGTTTACAACCGTATTATCATATACATATTCCAATCTTCCTCCCAGGTAATCTCTTTTTGTATCGGCCGGCTCTGGTAAACCTGGGGTACCCGGAGGAAAACTAAGCTTGGTTGGATCAAGGTCATATGATCTGGTTCCGGTATAGAACGGGCTTATTCTAATTCTGCTTCTGATATTGACCGGATAGCTAACTCCAACCTCTATACGGTTCATAATATACTTGATATCATAATCAGCAATGGGATCATTAATCGATCTGTACAGCGTACGACGTTTAAATCCCGAGTGGTAATCCAGGCGGTCTTTAAGATAGTGGTACTCCCCATAATAACTTCCGCTTCTCAGGTCGGTAGTAGCCAGTACCCCGCCATAGAACTTATGATTTTCCAGCAGATCATTTACTGTCACTTCAGCCTGAATACCAAAGCCAATCAGCGGGTCTATTACCCATGAAAAAACAATATTGTCGAATCCTACCCTGGGCTCGTAGCTAAACGGGCCATTTATTTCACTTTCCCTGGCAAGATTGCGAAAATTTTGCAGCACGGAAGGCTCTTCTTCCTGCGCTACTTCTTCCAGGGCCTCCGTATCGAATACATAGTTGTCCGTATCGATGGCTCCGGTATCATCATCATCAACATCCGTATCAAATACATAATTATCGGTATCAATTACCCCGGTATCATCCTCATTGATAGTATCGACACTATCTATGGGTTGTACCTGTTCCGGATCAATAATAATCACTGGTTCCGGTGCCTGTTCCAGCTCCTCAAGTTCCCGTAGCTTGCGCTCCCTGATTCGCTCAGAGATAAACAGGGCCTGCTTAACCTCTTGGCGCCTGGTTTGTGGGGTAAAGTTATTTTGATTAAGATCAAATTTCGGTTGATAATAGATTTGATCCGCCCCCGCACTGGTCATTACGTAGGTAATGGATCCCTTGCTAAAGTTTATATCGAAATGTTTAATGCTCTTTGAAAAGTTTGATACCTGTGTATACAGTTTGCTGTCCAATTGATACTTATAAAGGTTGTATATGCCTTTCTGATCGCTGATATAATAAACTATATTACTGTCTTGGGGCATCGGTTGAATATCATGACTAAGTGTATTGGTAACCCTGGTGAGCACTTGACTCAAGGAATCAAGATTTAATATGAATAAGTTGAAATTAGCATCAGATTCCTTGAGCTTAAGGTTTTCCTTTTTAATAGTGTCATTAACCCGGTTGGAGGAAAAAACAATATTATTGGAACCGGGAATGAACTTGGGAAATAAGTCGTCATATGTATCATTGGTTAACCTGCGCAATGAATTTTTTCCCAGGGAAAGTAGAAACAGGTCGTTTTGTCCGTTACTTTCTGCACTTACAACTGCAACCTTTCCGTTCTCATGAAATGAAATATCTTTTACCTGTGTCACCTTTCCCAATGATCTTCTTTGTGACCTGCCCGACCCTATATCGTGCATTATCAACTGATATTCACCCTTGTCAACATTGATCACTCCCAAGGTATTGTTATCTTTCCAGCCTAATAGCGGGATCTTTTCATCTACTTCCTGGTTAATAACTTTATATCCCCCTTTGACTACCGACTTTTCATTTCCTGAAGTCAGGTCTTTGATCCGGACTTCATGCTTACCATTGAAATTAGTTGAATAAGCCATCAAACTACCATTCGGGCTGAATTTCACCTGATTATAGATGTAACCTCTCTTGTTCTCACCCAAAATGGCATAATTCTCACTGGGAGCCTGGTAACTTTTATTTACCTGATCTGACATATTCACGTAGTATGCCTTCCATTCCTCAATGAACCGGTCGTAGGTAACGCCCAATGTATAAATAATACTGTTCTGCTCGCTGCGATTAATCCGGGTAAGATTCAAAATATTTGAAATATTATTTTGCCCGTAGTTCTCGGCGATGTAATTCCATATCGATTGTCCGACAATGCCAGCTTCTTTACCGCTTAGTTTCCCCAGTTTCTTAAACTTCATTTCCCTGAAATAATCCCGCATGTAGTCATCCATTTCAACTGACCAGCCACGAGTCATAAATCTTGCTCCTCCTTCTATCACCCAATCGGGCAGGTTAAACAAATAGGAACTTTGGAACATCTCTGTAAGACTTCCTCCGTACATCATGTCTCTAATAAGCAATTTTGAGACTTTATAGATCAGTTCCTGCTTGAATTCAGTGGCGTTCCCCGGGTGGGCTACTTCGACCTGTGGTTTTACAAAGTCAGTTTGCCCGCTGGAAGTAAAATTTTTATTGTTTATTCCAATATTGCTTTGCTGCAGATCAGATACAGAATTGTAAATGAAGATTTTAGCCTTCGAATATAAGGCATACCCCAGTACATCCTGGGTGATCCTGTCGTATTCTCCTTCAAGAAATTCTGCTGCTTTACGGGCATTTTGCCGACCGCCTTCATAGAAATACACATCGAAATTATCCGAGCTATAATACTGCCAGGAAAAATCCTTGTACTGTACTCTATTCTTGCCATAATCATCGATGGATTCCTGCCCGTTCATACTCAAATGGAAGCAGCTTAATGCGACCAATAAAAGCAAGCACAATATATTTTTAATCACCATATGCCGGACTAATTTTTACTGTAATATAAAGAAAAATAGCGACTAATAGACACTTCAGGAATCAACGGTTCTCCTTTCTCTATAAATTCAAAAAACCTATAAATTAGATAGGGCGCTAACGAAACGCCCTTAGTTCCTAAACCATTAAAAACCGCTAAAGGTTCGAATTCAGGATGGATTCCTATCAATGGTCTTCTGTCTGCAGATGCTGGGCGAATACCCGCCCGTTGCCCAATAATTTTATAGGGTATCTTCAATAGCTTTTTGAGTTTTACTTCCAACTGGTCTCTGGCGGCTTCGGTAATCGACCAATCCAAATTCTGATGGTCAAAGGTAGCTCCAACCAGGCTAATCCTGCCATTAACAGGGAGAATAAAAATTCCCCTGTTCACTATAAAGCTCAACGGGTCCCGGAGCTCCACTTCCAAGATTTCTCCCTTTACTGGTCTTAGTGGAAGCCAATTGAAATAATGATTCATTTCCAACCATGGCCCCTCGCAAAACACAATTCGTGCAGCCCGATGCTGACCATAAACCACGTAATCCTGCTCAAGTTCCAGATCTTTAATTGACAATGGTTGCTGCTGTAAGCTGTTGTTCTGAATCAGGTATCTTTTCACTCCCTCAATCAGTGCGCCAATGTCAACGAAACCACATTGTTGCAGCATCATCCCACCCAGGGGGTTAGCTACTTCAGAGATTCGTTCTTCGGGACCAACTATGGAGTCGATATATTGACTGTATGCCAGGTCGTGAATTTTAGCTCCCCAATCATTTTGCTCCTGCAAGGTTAAGAAAGGGCGATACATTGGCATTTTGTGCATTACTTTAATCTCCAAATCCTGCTCCAACTTATGGTAAAAATCTACTAAAAAAGGGAACAGGTCATCAGCCATCCAGGTTTTAACCAGTTTTCTTCCGGTAAATGGGTTAAATATTCCAGCAGCGGCATTGCTGGCTTTCGGTTGTTCAGTATGGTCATAAACTATCACACGCCTGCCGTTTCTTATTAAGAAATACGACAGCAAAGACCCGGCCAACCCACGGCCTACTACCAGGTAATCGTAATGCATTCGCCAATTTAAATCATGCTATATGGATAATTGACATTTATTCGACAATTTTGTGACCAATTCTGCTCATATGCTGCAACTCGAATCATTTGTTTTTGGCCCGTTCCAGGAGAATACTTACGTTCTGTATGATGATAATTCAGGAGACGGAATAATTTTGGACCCAGGATGTTATCAGGATCACGAAAATCAACAACTTCTGGAATTCGTGACCGATAACCGGATCAACATAACTAAAATAGTCAATACCCATTGCCACATAGATCATGTGCTGGGTAATGAATTTGCCAAAGTGAAGTTCAATGCTCCCCTGGCCATTCCTGAAGGCGAGCAAGAGGTATATCGAGCAGTAAAATCTTATGCGCCGGTTTATGGTTTTCCTAAATATAAAGAATCTGAAATCGACGAATTCATTGATGAATCCGATGTCTTAAGGTTTGGCGAAATCAGCCTGGAAATCATGCTGGTTCCAGGGCATTCACCGGGACATCTTGCGTTTTACCATAAAGATTCCAAAATCTGTATTGGAGGCGACGTGCTGTTCCAAGGCAGTATTGGTCGTACAGACCTTCCCGGCGGGGACCATCAGACATTGATCAACAGCATCCACACCAAGATGTTCCTATTACCGGATGATGTTACGGTATATTGTGGTCACGGTCCTCCAACTACCATTGGAGAGGAAAAGAAATCTAATCCTTTTTGTGCACTCGTCTGAAATGGTAAGACCTTTGAGTTTACTTCCCAACCTGATCACATTAAGCAACCTGTTTTTGGGTTGTATGGGAGTTGTTTGGGCTTTTGAACTAGACCTGGAGCGAGCAGTATATATGATCTGGATTTGTGCAGTTCTGGATGTATTGGATGGTCTGGCCGCAAGAGCAGTAGGCGTTGCTTCCGAGTTAGGAAAGCAGCTGGATTCACTGGCAGATTTGGTTTCTTTCGGATTGTTACCATCTGCAATTCTCTACACCCTTTGGCTATCTTTTATTCCAACTCCCTGGGCCATCCTTTCATTTCTGATAACCGTATTTTCGGCACTAAGACTGGCGAAATTCAACCTGGACCCCGATCAGGGTACTAATTTCAAAGGGTTACCCACACCAGCAACTGCCTTGTTGATCAGTAGTTTCCCTATGATAACCGACCAAAATATAGATATTATACGTCTTGGGTTAGAAAATCAGGTTTTTTGGTTTTTGATAGTAGGTCTATTGTGTTACTTAATGGTTTCAAACGTCCCGCTGATCGGGTTTAAGTTTAAAAACTTTAGTTGGAATGATAACAAACACCGGTATTTTATTTTGGGTTGTGCCGTCACCCTTATTGCATTTTTAGGAACCTTAGGCATTCCATGGATCTTATTTATTTACATAGGGATCTCTCTTGTCTGGCAAAATGGCCAGAATTGAAGGGTTAGGCAGTGACCAGAACAACCACTTTGCTAAAATCTGGCTATCGCATTTAAAGAAAACCGGCAGGAACCAGCCAAAGCGTACTTTTGCCGGTGTTTATTGAGGAAATGGGCGGAATCAATTCCAGGGTATATCATCTTTTATTCGCAGTATTTGCCATAAACTTTTACTGTACCGGACAACCTACCTCGGTCTTGTCCGGTGGCCAATGGGCCAAACTTGCAGTAGTCTCCAAAGGAATATACAAGATCGACTTTCAAACCTTGCGCAAATCCGGTTTTGATCCCGGTTCGATTCAGCCTGGTAATATCCAACTTTATGGCCAGGGAGGGGGTATGCTGGATCAGAGCAATGATGTGTCCAGAGCCAATGATTTAGTGGAGAACGCCATTTATCAGGTAGGATTGGAAGACGGGTCTTTTGACCGGAATGATTATGTTTTGTTTTATTCAGAAGGTCCAAATCTGGAGTATATCAACCGGGAAGCCCATCTGGTTTATCAGAAAAACCTGTATTCGGATACTGCCTATTATTTTCTTACCGTGGGAACAGTTGAGGGTAAAAGGTTGAACTCAACCACCAG
>BQJT01000257.1 GCA_021604845.1 Cyclobacteriaceae bacterium | reverse complement strand
GAAAACCGGGGACGCCATCAGCGTCCCTTTTTTGATTATACAGGAACCTGTTTCTTTAATACATAAGGTGGAATCGGCAGTCTATAATCCGGCTCGCAGCTGCGCGCCGGGTTATGGTGTGTTCCTGGTCGCGCTTTCCATTGGCTTAGGTAAAAAAAAAGCGAGCTTTGAGATAACTCTCCACTCGCTTTTCGAGATAAACCACAAGGTGGATTAATCTTAAATATCTACTACACTACTTAACGATTATTTTTTCCGAATAAACCTTGTGATGGCTGGATATGGTCACATAATAGATACCAGGCGTAAGTCCAGCCATTGACAGCGGTAACACCTGGTTATCGCCCGTTATTTCAATACGCTTGGTATAGATTTTTCTACCGGTTGCTTCAACCAGTTTTACATTTAAAGTTTCGCCAATATTGGCTTCTTCGAACTCAAGTTTCAATCCGGATGAACTATTCCTGTCGATCGGATTAGGATAAACGTTGAACTTAATAAATGTAAGTGGTTCATTATCTTGCTCAAGCGCCATAGACAGCTGATCGTTAGACTTGATAGCCTCAATCTTAGCACACTGAGCGGCCTTATAGCCAACAATAATATCATCCGACTTTAATTTGGTAACGCAGGTTTCATCTTCGTTAGGGCAAACAGTATAGGTTACCGTAAACGATCCGGCCTGACCCTTTTCTCCAAAGCCATGGATATCATCCACTTTCAACCCGTAAAGATTTGTGCTAGGGTCCTTTCCGTTTAACTCCATCTTCCATCCTCCGGAATTGCTTGCTTCAGTAACAATACCACATGGAACACGAACGCTGAAATGTGAAAGTGCATGGGCACCAGCTCCATTGTTGGTTACTTCCAGGGTATAAGTGATGCAGCCTTCATCAGATTCTGAAATACTTATCAGTTGAGCATCATTAGCTTCCGCACAGTCTTCTCCCTTAGGTTCTATTACTTCTTCTTCCTGATCCTGCTCTGTGCCTGATTCAACCGGACAAAGAAGTCCACCGTTTCGACTTTCGCCCTCAACAACTTCAAAGTCACCCGCGATCAAGCCGGGTCCAATAGGTTGGGAACAACTTGTATGAATGGTGGTTGGATTCGCTCCGTTAACAGAAATGATAATTTCTGAAGTCAGTGTACCCTTGTTATCAGTACCCTGGAAACTAAACTCATCGTTAGCTGCCACTACATTATCGAACACGATCTGCCCTCCATTCTTCTGCATTACAGTAACTTGAGCGTTAGGTATATCACCTGTGTATTTCAAGGTGAGTTCGGTAATCTTTCCGTCACAGGTATTACAGTCCCGGATACAAGGATCCTGATCACCGTCTCCGTCACCATCTCCGTCACCATCACCATCACCGTCACCATCTCCATCACCGTCACCATCTCCGTTGCCATCATCACAACCCGTGTTATCAGGGTCAACCATTAGATCATAACTCATCACAATACTACAACCATTGGCATCAGTTACAGTTACAGAGTAGTTGCCTACACCAGCAGCAATAAGGTCTTCGGTCGCTGCTCCATTGGACCACAGATAACTATATGGTGCAGCTCCATTAACCACTGAAATATCAATAGTTCCATCAGATTCACCATTACAGCTTACTTCAGTGATAGTAGCAGCAGTAATTTCCAGCCCCTGAGGGTCCTGAATATTGAATGCCCTGAATTGCTGACAATCATTGCCATCAGTTACTCTAACAGTATAAGTTCCGGGAGCTAGTCCTGTAGCGCTTAGTGCGTCAACAGGGATTGCTGTAGGACCAGTCCAAACAATGTTGTAATTTCCATCTCCTCCGCTAACCGATAACACCGCACTGGCGTCATTAGCTCCGGGACAAGTAGGCGCTGATACTGAAACACTGGCATCAACAGAGGGGTTCGGCGTTCCGATATTGATAGTAGCGGTTTTAATACAACCATTCACATCAATTACATCTACGGTATAGTCTCCGGCTTCCGTTACTTCGATACATCCATCGCTGCTGGGAATTGTTCCATTCGGACCAGTCCATTGATAATTGAAGGGTCCTATTCCTCCGTTCAGAGTAGGGCAGATTCTGCCATCACCACAATATTGCTGGGTTAGGTCCACCTGAAAATCTTCCGGTGATTCCAATTGGAAACTCTTAGTTGCCTGGCAACCATCAGTACTGGTTACTGTCACACTGTATGTTCCAGGCCCCAGGTCGCTGATACTCGCATCAGTTGCACCATTAGACCATAGGATGTCATACGTGCCGGTAGGAAATATCGTCAAACTGATACCCCCATCATTACCATCTCCATCACAACCAATAAGATCGATGTCCTCAGTAATAAAGATACTCATAGGGTTTCTCAGAAAGTGTGTTAACTCCTGAATACAACCTCTGGCATCAGTTACGGTTACTGAATAGTTACCTGAAGCAACGTTATTCAGGTCCTCGGAAGTAGCACCATTGGACCAACTATAGGTATATGGGGACTGACCACCAGTTACCGTCAGGTCTATGGCTCCATCAGCATTGCTGCTACAGGTTGGTGTGGTAGTTTCCACGGATAGCTCAAAAGTAGTAAGGTCGGTAATTTCAACACTGGCAGAAGTGCTACATCCATTTACGTCTGTTATCACAACTTCATAAGAACCCGTTGCATCTACTTTGATGTCTTTGGTCGATTCTCCTGTTGACCAGTCATAGTTGTACGGAGGCACGCCTCCAACGATATCCAGTACCAGAGAACCATCATTACAATCGTTAGTGGTAATGGTGGCAGTCATATCGGAAGTCGCCAGAATAGTGAAGTCTTCTACTACCGAACACTGGTTGGCGTCGGTAACTGTCACCTGGTATGTTCCAGCTTCCAGCCCGGATATATCTTTTTCGGTACTTCCATTGGACCAGCTATAAGCATAGGGGGATGTTCCTCCAGACACGCTAAGTGAAATGCTTCCGTTGGTAGCTCCACAACTTAAGGGGCTGGTGGTTCCTGAAACTGCCAGTACGGCTGGTTCAAAAACTGTGGCAGAAAGCTGCAGTGTAGCCCCATCGGTGTCGACAATTTCTACAGAGTAATTTCCTCCTGCTAAAGCATTTATATCCTGGGTGCTGGCGCCATTCGACCATCCGAATGTAAACGGAGCCTTACCGCCTATGATTTCAATATTAATGCTACCGTCCTGGGCTCCCGCACAGGAAACATCGTTAGTTCTTAGGTTTGCAGAAAGTTCATTGATGTCGCAATCTTCGACCGGAGGCTCTACCTCTTCACAGCTGAGATCAAAATTAAAATCACCGCGCCAGATCTTTCCATCCCGTTCAAAGGTAAACCAAACGGATAAGCCGTAGTTTGCGTTCTTGTCATTGGCAGCTTTGCCAACTTGCATTGCGTATTCGTATCCTGCAGGGTAATGACTCAGAGATAGTATTTCACCCTGGTTTTTTCCTTTGCCAATTAGATTGTTGTCTTTATTGGTGTCCATTATATAAAACCACCAATCCTTGTATGATTCACCTACAATATTGTGGTCTCCTTTATAACCCCCGCCGGTTGCTGACCACTGCTCCCAGTTTTTACGATCGGTCATCCATACATCAAGTTCCCATTCATCATCCGGAGAACCAGGCAGGTAAATGGTTCCGGTTATATGGGCGGTGCCATCTGCAAATTGGTGTACCGATCCGCCATCCTGATCAAACTGGAACTGGGCATTCTGGCCGTTAAGGTATTTGCTAATCCAGACCGCATGACCACCACCATCTGCAGCAGATGCCAAACAATCCTTATCCGTGCTTTGATCGTCGCCATTGTCTGTAGAATCGTCTGAAAGTGTTCTACATAATTGCAGCTTTTCTTTAGTTATACATTGGCCGGCTTTATGGGCAATTTTGGTATCCCAGCAATCCTCACCATTACCACAATTGGTATCGTCGGGACAGATAGTAAATTCAATCTGGAAGCTTCCTGGTTGATTGGATTCTCCAAACCCGTTAATGTCATCAATTTTAAATCCATTTAGTCCAGTGGTAGGATCTTTACCAACTTCCACCTTCCAATTCATTGAGTTGCTTATGTTTGAAACTTTACCACAGGGAACATCCACGGTATAATGCGATAGTGCATGTCGGCAATCCCCATCGTTTGTTACCTCAATCTTATAGATAGTGCAGCCGTCTTCAGTGTGTGTAGTACTAACCAACTCACTTGAAAAGCAGTCCGGGCAATCAGATAGCTGATTGTTAGTTTCTGCATAATCCGTAGATAGTGTGCTAAGCCAAGTTGCCTGCCCGGCATCCTGAGTTACATTGGAGGTAAATGGGGTATTGTCATTCCCATATAAGAATGACAAGCTGAAAATTGTCAGCAGAAAAGTTAAATAACCCCATTTGAGGTTGAGGTATTGTAAAGGTGTCATCATAAACCCATATTTTGGTTAAAAATTTTCCTCCTGTGAAAGAGTACTGGTTAATACCAAGGGTTCGTTCAATAGTAACCTAAGAAAAAGTCATGGATTGGATAAAACCTTACATCAGTAAACTATAGCGGAAACTCCACCAAAAAAGGGGCCAAAAATGGACCCTTTTTGATTTCTCAGGTAGTTGGACTCCATAAAATTACTTTTATACCCAGGCTGCCCGGTCCAATGTTCGGTAATGTATGGCCTCTGCTATATGCTCAACTCTAATCCCTTCACTGGAAGCAAGATCGGCAATGGTGCGGGAAACTTTCAGGATACGAGTATATGCACGGGCCGATAGTCCCAGCTTTTGAATAGCAGTTCGCAGCAGGTTCTTTCCGGCCGTATTGATCACACATATTTCTTTTACCGTTCTCGTGGGCATCATAGCATTGCAGTAGATTTGAGGAGTGATCTGGAACCGGGTACCCTGTAATTCCCTTGCTTTAATAACCCGTTCCCTGATTGACTTACTGTTTTCTGCGCGACCTTCGATCATCATTTCATCCAGCGATACCGGAGTTACCTCAAGATGTATATCAATACGATCCATCAATGGACCGCTAATTTTATTTAAATACCGCTGCACCATTCCCGGTGCGCAGACACATTCCTTATCGGGATGATTGTAAAAACCACAGGGACAAGGATTCATACTGGCGATTAGCATGAAATTGGCAGGATACTCGATACTGGACCGGGCACGTGAGATAGTAACTTTCCGCTCTTCAAGTGGTTGTCTGAGTACTTCCAGCGCCCTTCGCTGAAACTCGGGTAATTCATCTAAAAACAATACTCCATTATTGGCCAGCGATATTTCACCCGGCTGGGGCACGCCACCTCCCCCTACCAGAGCCGCATCACTGATGGTATGATGCGGAGCCCGGTAAGGCCGGGTGGTGAGCAAACTTGCATCATCAGAAAGGTTGCCGGCTACGGAATGGATCTTGGTAGTTTCAAGAGCTTCATGTAATGTTAAAGGAGGCAATATTGAAGGAAGTCTCTTGGCCAGCATGGTTTTTCCAGCGCCAGGTGGTCCAATCATTATAACATTGTGACCACCGGCCGCGGCGATCTCCAGGGCTCTTTTTATATTTTCCTGCCCTTGTACTTCTGAGAAATCAAACGCATAATTGTTTATGTGGTGAAAAAATATGTCCCGGGTATTACAAATTACCGGTGATATGGTTGATTTACCTTCGAAAAAATCTGTTGCTTCTTTTATGGTATTTACCGCAATCACTTCAATGTTATCTACTATGGCCGCTTCCTGTCCGTTTTGTTTGGGAACTATCACACCCTTAAAACCTGATTTACGGGCTTCAATCGCTATCGGCAGTACTCCTCGAATAGGCCGCAATTGTCCATCCAGGGATAGCTCACCCATGATTACATACTTCTCGAGCAGGTCTGTTTTGAGTTGGTTGGTGGCTCTTAATATACTCAGCGCAATAGGCAGGTCGTAGGAAGAACCTTCTTTCTTGATATCGGCGGGAGCAAGGTTTACCACAATTTTCTTTCTGGGCATGCGGTATCCAACGAACTTAACAGCGGCCAACACCCTGTGCTGACTTTCTTTAACTGCATTGTCAGGCAATCCAACGGTATAAAATTTATGTCCTTCGTTCAGCGTCACCTCAATGGTGACCAACCTGGCC
>BQJT01000256.1 GCA_021604845.1 Cyclobacteriaceae bacterium | reverse complement strand
GGCGGAAATAGAAATGGTTGATGGATCGGTTGTATTATTCAAAGGCGATGTGACTTTGATCGATTAAGGTTATTCTGCCAAATCTAAAAAAGTCAAATATTCTTATCAAATAATATGCATCTTTGTAAAATCAATTTCCCCGCCCCCTTGTAAGTAGTACTCAAACACAAACAACACAATGAGAAAAACATTGGGAGTGGGTTTACTCCTTTTGGTTTTTTGTTTAACAACAAAAGGGCAATCCACAGAATCAAGAAAAACAAATAATCCTCTTTATCAGAAAAATTCGGCAGTCAAAAACTTGGGCCTTTCTACCTTGCCGGATAGTAATGCTTTGCACCTTATCGAAAATGTTTTTATTGGAAGCACTTGTTTTGATATTAGCGAAGCTTCCATCAGTGGTACCTTTGGGCAGGTAGGCCAATTTAGTGGCGGCGAAAACGCTATTGGATTTGAAGAAGGGATTATGATCTCAACCGGCGATATTGCCAATGCTGAAGGGCCTAACGGTGCATCCAACACCAGCACCCGCTATGATGATTTGGCTGGAGATCCCGACCTAACATTACTCTCCGGGGGCAGCGAATTCCAGGATGTTGCTACTATTGAATTTGACTTCATTCCAACGGTTTCAAGCATCTCTTTTGACTATGTTTTTGCTTCTGAAGAGTTTTGTGAATTTGTCAACTTCGACTTTAATGACCTATTTGGCTTTTTTATCAGTGGCCCTGGTATAAATGGTCCATTTACTGGTAATGCAGAAAATATAGCCCTCATTCCGCAGAGCGATACCTATGTTTCCATCAATACAGTGAACCATCTTGTTAACTCCAATTATTATCAAAATAATATTCCCTTGAGTCAAGGCCAATCCTGCAATAATGCCGAAGGTATAGCCGTAGATGAATTGGCATTTGACGGATTTACCACAATTCTTAAAGCAACTGCTGAAGTGATTCCTTGTGAGACCTACCATATCAAAATAGTAGTAGGCGACCGGGGGGATGATCGCTATGATTCTGCGGTATTTTTGAGAGGTAACAGTTTTGCAGCTGGCTCAGATGTTACCACGCTAGCAGGCGTGAGTGGCCTTGGATCGAATGAAATAATTGTATATGAAGGTTGCAATAATGGTTTTTTTGATTTTGAACGCAAATCAACCAACCTCAACGAGGAAGTGGTTGTTCATTTTTCAATCGCTAGTTCTTCAACTGCTGTTGCCGGCCAAGACTACCTGGCCATTCCGGATTCCGTGATTATTCCTGCTGGAGCAGCCACCTTTCGCCTGCCTATTATCGTTCTGACAGACAATATCAACAATGAAATGGATGTGCTAACCATTGATTTGTATGAAGCCTGCAATTGTGAAGGCGCTTCTGCCAGTCTCAACATTTTTGATGCGCCACCACTCCAGTTATTTATGTCTGATATTACGGTTTGTGACGGCAGTCCGGCCAATATTGCGCCCTTGGTTATTGGAGGAATTCCTGGGTATACTTATAGCTGGAATGATGGAAGTAGCGAACCAAGTTTAGTTATTCCAAATCCATCCGAAAACCAGGTGGTTCAACTCACGGTTACGGATGATTGTGGACAGGAGGTAAGTGGCAGTAGCAGGATAAACAGCATGGCACCGAGCGCTACACTTAGTGGTTCTGGTATTTTATGTGAAGGGCATATGGTCGATAGTTTGCAAGTCCTTCTCACCGGTTCTGGCCCCTTTGAAATGGTTTATACCCTTGATGGGGTTCCGGATACACTAACAAATATCCAGACTAATAATTTTAAATTGCCGGTTCAGGACTTAGGCTCCTATGAATTAATTGCAGTTTCTGCCAATGGTTGTGAAGGTACCGTAAGTGGTCAGGTAGAAGTCGTACAGCAGGAGGTATCGATAGAACCAGAGGTCCAGCAAGTGACTTGTCATGGAGCAGCAAATGGCGCAATTAATTTGCAAATTAGTGGAGGAACAATGCCTTACGATTACACCTGGAACCAAATTCCCGATAATTCAGCAAGTCTGACAAACCTTGATACGGGGTATTACCAGGTAACCGTGGTAGATCAAATTGGCTGTTTTAATACTACGGAAGTCCAGATTACCGAGCCCAATGCTTTATCAGTTGATCTATTAAATCTTAATCATGTAGATTGTGGTTCACCCACTGGTACTATAACCATAACGGCAAGTGGTGGAACAGGAGATTTGACTTATAATTGGAACATTTCTCAAGACACCGATAGCATTTTTGGGCTACAGCCCGGGCAGTATGACTTGGTGGTCCAGGACGAAAATGGCTGCGAGGAAACCCTAACCGCAATTGTTGAGGATCGCATTCAATTCCCTATAGCCATCCTAAGTGTAAGTGACACGCTGGATTGTGTAACGGATCAGGTTGTAATTAGTAGCCAGGGATCAAGTCAAGGGCCGGAATTTGATTATCTGTGGATTAATCCAAACAATGAAATCATAGCAGATTCTTTACTTCTTTCAATCAATAGCCCTGGCGAATACCAATTTATTATTAGCAACAACTTCAATCACTGCCTTGATACTGCGGCTATTCAAGTCATTGAAAACAGGGCTATACCTTTTGCCGAGGCAGGGCCAACCGATAGCCTAACTTGCCGTTTGGAAATGCTAAACTTAGATGCCAACAACTCCAGCCAAGGTCAGCAATTCCGTTATTTTTGGACTACCACTACTGGCAATATTGTTGAAAATCCTATGAGTTTGGCGCCTAGCGTTAATGCCACAGGTATCTATATACTAGAGGTTCTAAACGAAACGAATGGCTGCCGTTCTGAGGATTCGGTTCTGATTACCGAAAACCGGACGATACCCTTCATCAGTTTTGGGCCAGTGGAAAATATTACCTGTTCCCAACCAACGATTGATATTCCAAGCACTGGCTCTAGCCAAGGTCCCAACTACAGCTACCATTGGAATACCATCAATGGCCAAATCACCTCTCCATCCACAGCTGAAAACATCACTGTTGGTGCTGGCGGTACCTATTTTTTTGAAATTACGGATCAATCAAATGGCTGTAAACAAACAGATAGCATCACAATCATTACCGACCAGGTTTTTCCTACCGCGATTGCCGGGCCAGATTTGCAGCTAAACTGTGCCGCTCCTTCTCTTCCAATTCAAGCGGAACAATCGAGCAATGGCCCTGACTTTGATATCACTTGGAATACAATTGAAGGGGCTTTTCAAATTAGTGAAGATACCCTTTCTCCAACCGTAGATCAAACCGGTATTTTTGAATTACAAATCACCGATCTATCCAACGGCTGTGTCGCTCAAGATACGGTTGCTATTTCGAGCCAATTTGAAACCCCAATAGTTGAGATTGAAGCACCGTCTTTAATTACTTGCCAGGATACCATTATTGAGCTCCAGGCTGGAAATTCATCACAAGGGCCGCTTTATAGCTACCAGTGGACAAGCCAGGATGGGCATATTCTGCAAGGTGAAAATAGCCTAAACCCAAATATTGCCGCCATTGGCACCTATCAATTGTTCATTATCCATGAGGAAAGCTTTTGCGCAGACTCGGCCTCGGTAGTGGTTAATCAAGATATAACAACACCTGTAGTTAGTATTGAAGCGCCGGAAACGCTAAATTGTCTGGTACTCACAACCACACTTGAAGCTAGCTCCCCTGGCAATGTAAACGACCTCAATTACTTTTGGTATAGTGACGACGCCAATATCCTCGGTCCAATTGATTCTTTTAGTACTTATGTGAATAACCCTGGGGCTTTTTACTTGCTGGTGACAGATAATAATAACGGATGTACTACCACTGTATCAACTACTGTTTCTCAAAATGTAGATGCACCACTTGCAAATGCGGGAATAGATCAACACTTGGATTGTGCCATCACCAGTACTATGCTGGACGGAAGCAATTCCTCTTCCGGAACAAATTTCTCTCACCATTGGTATAACATTAATGACCAAATCAATTCCATTGCAAATACCGAAACCATTTCGGTCACAGAGGCTGGAGCATACCTCCTGGAAGTTACCAACGGTGTTAATAGCTGTATCACTTTCGACACTGTTAATGTCAGTATAGATACCTTGACACCCATCGCTGAGGCGGGATTTACAGATAGTTTAACTTGTATTCAAAACAGCCTATCACTTGATGGCAGTGGCTCAAGCACGGGCCCCCTTTTTGAATACCTATGGTTTTCTCAAGAAGGAAACCCTATTCAAAATGAAACCAGCCTTAGCCCTACAATTGACCAAACAGGCATTTATCAGCTGACCGTTTTAAACACTGAAAATAATTGTGTTGCCAGCGATGAAGTCCAAATTAACATTGACACCCTATCCCCAATTCTTAGCATAGCAATTCCAGGCGACATAACTTGCAATCGCCCCAGTTTGTTATTAGAAGCCGTCGCTACTGGAGGGTCCAATTTTTTCTTTAACTGGCAAAGTCCCAACGGCAATATTCTGGAAAATGCAGACTCCTCTACTCCATTGATAGGGGCACCTGGACAATATGAAGTATCAGTAACCAATTTGCAAAATGGTTGTATTTCACAAGCTTCTACCATAGTTGAAGCAGATACCCTTCATCCAGTGGCTCATGCGGGCGAAGCAGCCATTTTAAATTGTGCCATCAATAGTCTAAGCTTAGATGGCAGCCAAAGCAGTAGTGATAATGTGCAATATCAATGGAGCAGCCCGGATGGCCATATTTTAAGTGGTAGCAACACAAATACGGCTCTCATTGATGCAGCAGCAACTTATTATCTATTGGTTCAAAACCTCAATAATGGTTGCCAAAGTACGGATTCTGTATTGGTTAGTCAGGATACCCTCTCCCCTGGAAGCCAGGTTTCGACCGCTGATCTTTTGACTTGTAAAGATACCTTGGTCACTTTGCAAGGAAGTAGTGAACTCTCTAACCCCGGTTTGCTTTTCCAATGGACGGACCCAGCAGGCAATGCTATTTTTAGTAACCTATCTTCCATAGAAGTCAATGAGCCTGGACAATATCAATTACAAATTACCAATCCTGAAAATCATTGCTCTGATACGGCTACCGTTATCGTGCAACAAAATATCACACCTCCTATAGCAGAAGCTGGACTTTCGGGTACCTTAAACTGCACGGCCAACATCGTAGAACTTAACGGTGAAGCCTCTTCTACTGGCCCACAATTTCTTTATCATTGGACGAGTCAGGATGGCCATATTGTAGGAGGGGCTACTGATTTACAAGCAACCGTTGATACTCCCGGGCTCTATTTTTTGACGGTAGAAAACACCAGCAATGGCTGCCGCAGTACTGACGAAGTTGAAGTATCCATGATTTTACCCCAGACAGCAAAGATTGAAATCCAACAACCCAATTGTACTGATGGTTTTGGTTCCATTGCCATCACCAACATTACTAACGGAATGGAGCCCTTTTTGTACTCCATCGATGCAGGCGAACATTTTTTTACAGCAACAATATTCAACCAACTTGAACCAGGAGATTACGAAGTTGTGATTCAGGATGCAAATGCCTGCCTTTATGAAGAATCAGCAACGCTTTTTCCCCCTACTTCTCTTGAAATTAACTTGGCGGAGCAATTCTCCATGAAACAAGGGGATACGCTACACCTGATGCCTCGGTTAAACATACCGGCTTCAGAAATTCAGCATATTCAATGGAGCCCAGCAATTGATCTCAGTTGTAATGATTGCCTTTCCCCACTTGCTTATCCATCAAGCTCGACCACTTATCACTTACAGGTATCTTCTGTGAATGAATGTACTACAGAAACCAAGGTTACCATTGTTGTTGATAAAAGACATGCTATTTTTATCCCTAATATTTTTTCGCCGCTCAATAAAGATGGCATTAACGACCGACTGGAAGTATTTGCCAAACAAAACACCGTCCGTGAAATTACTCGGATGCAAATTTTCAACCGCTGGGGCAGCCAGGTTTTTCTAAAAGAGCAGTTTGCACCTAATGATGCTTCCGCTGGCTGGGATGGCACCTTTCGGGGGCGACCCCAAGCACCTGGGGTTTATGTGTATCTGGTAGAAATTGAGTTGATCGATGGGCGAAAGGTGGTTTTAAAAGGGGATGTGGCTTTGGTGGATTAAGGGTTTAGAAC
>BQJT01000255.1 GCA_021604845.1 Cyclobacteriaceae bacterium | reverse complement strand
CTGAAACTTTTACTCCTTTAGTGACTGCAGTTACCATCCTAAGCCGTTGATACCGGGTTAATTAATTAATAAAGATAACTAAAGTTCACAAAGCATTGGTTATTGAAAACTAAATTTTATTTTGAATTAAAAATCAATATGGATGTCAGGATTGAAGCTGGATGGAAGCAAGCACTTCAGGAAGAGTTTAGCCGCCCTTACTTTAAGCAGCTGACAGACTTTGTACGGGAGGAATACCAAACTCATCGCATATTCCCTCCAGCCAATCAAATATTTAGTGCGTTTGACCGATGTTCAATAGAAAGAGTCAAAGTTGTTATTCTGGGCCAGGACCCTTACCATGGTGTTGGGCAGGCCAATGGCCTGTGTTTTTCAGTAAACGACAACATTCCGAAACCGCCCTCACTACTGAATATTTTCAAAGAACTTGAATCCGACCTGGGTATAGTGCCATCCCCTTCAGGCAACCTTGAGCGATGGGCCGATCAGGGCGTGTTGCTCCTGAATGCTACTTTAACGGTCCGTGCAAATCAGGCAGGTTCACATCAGGGTAGGGGATGGGAGCAATTCACTGACCAGGTGATAAAAGTCCTGGCCAGCCAAAGTACGCAGCTGGTTTTTATTCTATGGGGAAGCTACGCGCAGAAGAAAGGCGCGGTAATTGACAACAATAGTCATATGATAATCAAATCACCCCATCCATCCCCGCTATCTGCGCATCGGGGCTTTTTTGGCAGTAAACCCTTTAGTAAAACCAATGCTTACCTGGAACAAAATGGTAAGACTCCCATTAAGTGGTGAAATTTATTCGATTACTTTAAACAGCCTGCTCCATCGAATTTTCTGAAACCAGGATTGATTGCTGTCAATAGACATCCATACGAATAACGGTTTTCCCATGATGTGGTCTTCAGGTACAAATCCCCAGAATCTTGAATCTATGGAGTTGTGCCGGTTGTCACCAACCATAAAATAATAGTCCTGATTGAATGTATATTGTTGTACCTGCTGTCCGTCTATGCTTAAGCTATTTTCCTCTACAGTAACGTCTTTCAGACCTTCATAATTCTGGATGAAGTAACCGTATTTAAGCAGATTTTCCTGGTTTATGTCAATTGTGGTACCCTTGGCAGGGATTAATAAGGGTCCGTAATTATCCTCGTTCCAGGATAATTCCATGCCATCGGGATAAACATTGATTTGTCCTTCACCGGGCTCCCAGGACTTTAAACTGCCGGTTATGGGATCTACGCTCATTTTTTCAACCGTAATATTGGGTATTTTAGAGAGCTCATTGATGTCATCTTCCATAGCTCCTTTGACATAGTAGGTATTTACTCCCCAATTTTCCACATCCCAGATCCCATGGCGCATAAAAACTCTTTGATTTACCGGAACCGGGCTGGTTACCTTATAACTGGTTTGCAGCTTGGCTGGATTGGTTGCCGGTTCTCCGTTAATGTATAGCTGTGTTTCTCTGATTTCCAGGATGTCGCCTGGAATGGCTACGCAACGTTTTACATAATAGGTTTTTAAATCTACCGGATGATCTTCTTCTCCGGGAACGTTGGGGTTTCCGGGATAGTTAAAAACTACCGGTTCATTACGTCTTACATCCCTGAATCCGGGTAGCCTGACAGAAGGCAACTGAATCCAGTCCAGGTATGAGGTAATATTCAACACCGGAATTTTCTGATGGGTTAGTGGAACCTGTAACGGTGTTACCGGAGTCCGTGGACCATAATGGATCTTGCTGACGAACAAATAGTCGCCGACCAGTAACGATCCTTCCATAGATGGAGTAGGGATGGTAAATGCACTAAGCAGGCCCCATTTCAATATAGTAGCCACGATAATGGCAAACTTTAACGCGTCAATCCACTCCCGGGTCTTACTGCGCGGCTTTTCTTTCTTTTTGGTGGTTTTCTTCTTCCAAATATTTTTCATAAATCCCAGTTCCTTCATAAATTTTCGCGCGTTAAAGATCTAAAAAATCATCCATTGTTAAAATACCTTTACGGTTTTGTATCCACTCGGTTACTAAAACCGCTCCCATGGCAAATCCTGTACGGTTCAGGGCTTTATGTTGTAGGGTAATTTCATCATAATCCGACAGATATCGCACAGTATGCGTACCAGGTACAGTGCCTTCCCGATACGACTGGATAGGTAAAGCCCCTGTTCTGGCGGTCGATCCCAGTTCCCATTCCGTTATCCGGTCGATTTCGTTTATAATCCCTTCTGCTAAGGTAATAGCTGTGCCGCTGGGGGCATCTTTCTTCTGATTGTGGTGTGTTTCATCCATACTGACCTGGAAATCCGGGTAAGCATTCATTATCCTGGCCAGAAAGGAATTAACTTTAAAAGTTATATTCACTCCCAGGCTGTAGTTCGAAGCGTAGAAATAGGTGCCATCTTGTTCGCGGCAAAACCGGTCGATCTTATGCTTATTTTCCAGCCAGCCTGTGGTTCCTGAAACCACCGGTATTCCTAACTCGATGCACTGTTTAATATTATCATAGGCCTGATCCGGTGCAGTAAATTCAATTGCCGCATCCATTTGATCACTGCTCCAGGTTTTTAATGTGTGCTTGTTGTCAATATCAATCTTGCCGGTGATCCGATGGCCACGCTGCTCTGCAATAGTAGCTATTGCCTGGCCCATTTTACCGTATCCGATTATCCCTATGTTCATTTTTAGAATTTAATGCTTACCGTCAACCCGCCATTCATTATACCGAAATCCTGACGCAGACTGGGTGCTAATAAAATTGATGTGGTTTTTTCTTTTGGAAAATTTTTCAAATGTGCGTCCACATAGGCATCTACCATAACAATGAAATAAGACAGTAAAGATCCTATGATCAGAAAATCGCGGTCTCTTCTAAACCGATTGGTTTCTCTTTCCAGGGTGTCTTCTGATAGACCATGCAAGGGATTCTCCGGATCGGTGTTTCCTGTTCGTACTGCAAATAAAGCATTTCGCGTATCATTATAGCGAACATGGTTCCAATGAATCCCAAAACCCAGTGCTGCACCACCGGCATACACAATGGGGAGTTTCCAGTATTTATTGTTGTATATCTGACCGGATCCCGGAAATGCAGCGGATAACAGAGCCGCTCTTTCAGGATCCTTACTCTTGGCACCTTCTCCTACCAGTAAAATTTCGTCGGGTACAGGTGATAAAGTATCTGCTGTTTGTCCAAAATGTATTCCAACCGCAGAGATAAGTAGTAAGCAGGTTAACAGTAAGAGACGTGGCAACACGAATTAAAAATCTAGTATCTCTAAAATCCGGTTCAGATCATCTGTAGAAACAAAAGGTATGCGGATTTCTCCCCGACATTTTTCGTCGGCCTTGATTTGAATTCGCGATCCGAAATGAGAACTGAGTTTCTGCTTAAGCTGATTCATGGCAGCATTGTTTTCAGTGCCGGTCTGCGGTTTTTCCTTTTCCCGCGACCCACTTACATTCTTCCTGACCAGAGCTTCTACCTTTCTAACACTTAGATCGTCCCGGATAATTTGCTGGTAAAGATTGAGTTGTGTATCAATATTCTCAATATTTATCAGCGCCCTGGCATGGCCCATAGATATTTTTTTATCTCTGATGCCTATTTGAATGTCTGGAGGCAATTTAAGCAGCCTTAAGTAATTGGTTACTGTCGTACGATTTTTGCCTACTCTGTCGCCTAGCTCCTCCTGTTTGAGATGGCATTCGGAAAGTAACCTTTGATAGCTCACCGCGATTTCAATGGCGTTAAGGTTTTCCCTTTGAATGTTTTCAATCAGGGCCATCTCCAGCATCTCCTGATCGTTCGCAGTGCGAATGTACGCGGGTATTCTTTTCAGCCCAGCTAATTTTGAAGCCTGAAGTCGACGCTCTCCGGCAATTAATTGGTATTTACCCGCTGACAACTTTCGAACGGTAATAGGCTGAATAATTCCCTGAGTTCGAATGGAGTCTGCCAATTCTTTCAGCGTCTCCTGGTCAAAGTTAGCCCGGGGTTGAAACGGATTGACCCCGATTTGATCCAGTACGATTTCGCTCATATTTCGCGACTCGCCCTGGTGCATTGGTGCTTCAAATACTACTGAGTCATCCAACAGTGCTCCAAGGCCTCTTCCCAGGGCATTTCGTTTTTTCGGTTTTTTTTCAGACATCTCAGTTAGGCCAGATTGTTTTTCTTAAGAATTTCCCGGGCCAGATTCAGATAGCTGATCGCTCCTTTGCTTTTTGCGTCATGAGCAATAGCCGGAACACCAAACCCCGGAGCTTCACTTAACTTGATGTTTCTGGGGATAATGGTCTTGAATACAATTTGCTTAAAATGGGTATTCACCTCGTCTACTACCTGGTTAGACAGACGCAGCCTAACATCGTACATGGTTAACAGGATGCCTTCAATTTCAAGATCTGTATTCAATCGTGATTGAATAATTTTCACAGTGTTCAATAATTTCCCAAGACCCTCTAATGCAAAATATTCGCATTGCACCGGGATGATTACTGAATCTGCTGCCGTCAACGCGTTCACGGTTATCAAACCAAGGGATGGTGAACAATCGATAATAACGAAACTATAATCATCGATCACTTCCGACAAAGCGTCCTTCATTTTTTCTTCTCGGTTCTTCAGATTAACCATTTCCACTTCAGCTCCTACCAGGTCAATTCTTGATGGAATCACCGACAAGAAGTCGATGTCTGTTTCGACAATGGCATCCTTCACATCGGTCCCGTTGACCATACATTCATACACACTATATGTAACCGATCTTGGATCCACCCCTACTCCCGAGGTGGTATTTGCCTGTGGGTCAGCATCCACCACCAACGTCTTATATTCAAGCGCAGCCAAACTCGCAGCTAGATTCATCGCAGTAGTAGTTTTACCCACACCACCTTTCTGATTGGCAATGGCAATAATTTTACCCATAGGGGAAATTACAATTTTGTAGAACTTCCAATTTGCATCAAAATTAGTTCTTTTCCTTGAGAATCTGCCAATTTTTTGAGCGCGGTTGATCGATGATCAGAGGTGAAAAAATGTTAGAATTAATCCCCGAATTCCGATGGTATTTAACCTGTTCCGAGACCTTAAATACACCATCCATATCAGGGAAAAAGTGCTCATTTGAGACAATACCGGACAGAGCGGTGCTATGCTAAATCTGGCTATTTTTTATTTTTCTTGGTTTCTTCGGCTGTTTTCATTGCCTCTTCCAACCGTTGCTGAAACTTTGACTTTTTCTTGTTTTTGTTTTTCGCTTTATTCTCTTCCATAATACGCAGAATCTTATCTTCATCAATAAAATACTTTTTGATGAGGGCCTGCTGTCCGAAGTTAAGAATGTTCAGAATAAAGTAGTAGAAGGTAAGACCGGATGAAAAATTATTAAAGAAGAAAATCATCATCACCGGCATTAGATATTGCATGGATTTCATCGGTCCCTGCATGGTATTCATCTGTTGGTTTTGCCAGGTATACAGTAACGTAGACGCCGCCATTAGCAGGGTAAATAAGCTCACATGGGCCCCATAGAATGGAATTTCAAATGGAAGGCTAAGAATAGAATCATAGCTGCTGAGGTCATCTGCCCATAGGAATGATGCCTGACGCAGTTCTATAGAATTAGGAAAAAAGTTAAACATGGCCAGCAGGATGGGCATTTGCAACAGCATGGGGATACATCCACTTAATGGGTTGACTCCCACTTTTCCATACAATTCCATTTGTGCCGACTGGGCTTTCTGCATGTCGTCACCGTACCGCTCTTTAATTTCGTCGAGTTGCGGCTTCAATACTTTCATCTTGGCCATGCTCAGGTATGACTTATATGAAATAGGAGACAGTATTATCTTAATAAAGAATGCCAGAATAATAATGATAACCCCGTAGCTGGAAACATAGGCCTCCAGGAAATTGAATATCGGAATGATCAGCCATTTGTTAAGCCAGGCAAACGGAGTCCATCCCAGGTAAACATTTTTTGAAAACCCCTCAGTCACTTTCTTCATCAGCTGGTAGTTATTAGGGCCAAAGAAGTAAGTGAAACCGTCCTCTGACAGACTTTGCTGTGAGATATTAACCGTCATTTCCAGGTCCTTTATTACCGTAGTGTCAGCTTCAGAGACTGTCTGAGATGATACCATCGCCCCCTGAAACGGAGTACTACTGATAAT
>BQJT01000254.1 GCA_021604845.1 Cyclobacteriaceae bacterium | reverse complement strand
CTTCTTTTTATTGGTTGAGCCAGAAGAAGCTCAGCAAATTCTCTGGAATTATAATAGTACATGGTACCCAGCGCTAAACTAATCAGAGGAGTAATGATGATTATAATGTTCATCAGACTTACTATTGCACGGGAGATATCATGACTCAACCAAAGCAAGGCCAGGGTGGATACCAGGTAAAATGCCATGTATAAATAACACCAAAGTGATCGAATCAAATCAAAGAAGCTATATTTTAGTATTTTTCTCATAATCAACTACACTTTTCCATATAGGGCTCAGGTTTACCTGAATTAATTTCAGCGCCATTGGTTTCCAGAATTTGAGCAATGGCATGTTCAATTCTATTTTCGCCATGCAGTGCCCGTAATTCTGAGAGTGTTCCCTGAAAATGAATCTTTCCATCTAATAGGAAAATGATCTGGTCAGCAAGTTCATCCACCAGACTCATAATATGAGTAGTGAATAGTACGGTTTTGCCCCTTGAACATCGATCTCTGATTACATCCTTTAATTTGATCATTGCCACAGGATCCAGGCCAACTGTTGGTTCATCCATAATGAACAGGTCATTGTCAAACATAAATGTCAGGATGGTGTTTACTTTCTGCCTCGTCCCTCCGGATAAGTGAGCCAACCGATCTTCGAGGAATGGTGTTAACTTGAAATCGTTAATCAACCCTTGCAGATCGCATGGTTGCTGTCGGATATTGGCTATCATTGAAAATAGTTCCCGAACCCGCAAATTTTCCGGGAATCGTGCAATTTGCGGCAGGTACCCTATTTTTTCCCGATATTTAAAGTCCCCGAATTCTATCTTCCCATTCCAGTCTACAGACCCCCGGTTTGGCTTCACCAAACCCAGTAGAATTTTCAATATGGTAGTCTTCCCAGATCCATTCGGCCCTAATACTGCGGTTATCTGTCCTTCAGGAATTTCCAGGTCCACCCCCTTCAGTACATGGTTTTTCCCATAGGACTTATATAGATCTTCAATTCTTATCATGCCCTTGGTTTCATTAAAGGTTGGGGATCAACCAGAGATTTTGGAACAAACATCGGGGTCACCTTTTCAGTAAAATTAAGTATGTCAATAAATAAGCTTCTCAATAGCAAAATCGACACATCTACCCTGCCTACCAGGTAAGAATACATGGTCACCGGTCGATGAGGAATATCACCAAAACCATTTTTGTCCAGATCATAGCCGGTATAGCTGCTCCAATAGTTACCGGCATAGGAGTTGTGATCTTTTGCACTATTGGTGGTTAGATCAAAGGTATTGGTAAAAAAATTATTTCCTGAAAAGGTATTATCCATGCAACTTCCCAGAATTTTCAGCGCCCATCCATTATTTTTAAAATCGTTATTACTGATTTTCAAGCGGTTGGCACTTTCAGCAAAAATGCCGATACTATTTTTATTAAATTCATTCCCAATAATTTCCCCGTCATAGATCTCTTTGAGCAGCAACCCGTATGAGGCACTGCCCCAGTTCAAGTTAAATCTGTTTTTATTCATGGTAATATTCTTTGAAAACATTACGGCAACCCCGGATCCGTTATTCTCAAAGGTGTTTTCTGTATATCGATCATTGTTTGAAAACATGAAATGCAACCCATAACGGAGATTATTTTTACTGATATTAAATGAAATGTCGGATTGATCTACAAATTCCAAATAAATACCGTCGCGATGTCCCGTCAAATGATTGTTGAAAACTGTGATATTCTGGCAATACCACAGGTGGATTGCGTTTCCCGCAGATATTTCGATATCACGATTTCCGAGCACCTGATTTTCTGAAATGGTGCAATCCGAAGATTTCATTAAATAAATACCGAAAAAACAGTTGTACAACCGGTTTTTATTTATGGTTACATTGCGGACGTTAACCAGTCTGATCCCTGCCAGGTCCTTGGTATAACTGCTGCCACTGTTTTGCAGCTGCATTCCTTCGATAACCACACAATCGGCAGTGATCACGAATAGCTCATCCAGATTACTACCATCTATAATGGGATAGTCTGTTCCAATGATGACCAATGATTTATCCACAATTATTCCGCTCTCCAGATATAAGCCTGGTTCAACCAAAATAGTATCCCCGTTGTTCGCTACTTCGATAGCAGACTTCAGGCTTTGATGTTGCTTGTGGTTGCCTACTTCCAGGGACTCTGACCTCAGTTGTGAGGCACAAAATAATAGGATGGCTAGTATATAAATTGACTTATTGTAAACCATTTTTTAGTTGCGGAGAAACCTCCTGTAGTTGAGCCCAATTGTATACATCGCCTCCATACTCATTTTGATGATCTTGTGCTGCGATGTAGCTGTCGTATGCCGTTAAATACATCCCCATGGGACTTGGGAGTTCTTTACTAACCAGAAAATAACTGCTTTCCACTGGCACCAAAGTCTTCGGCACATTAAACGGGGTAACCCAGATTGAACCGGTTTGGGTAAGATCATTGCTTAAGTGATCGAGTAGACATTCCACGGCATCAAATTTATATACCTTGCCCTTGTCCGAAATCCACTCTGAGCCAAATCTCTGGTCAATCAGCAACATCTTGCATGAATGGCAGCTGTCCTCCTCATAATTAAGCGCTTGTGGTTTATTGGAGCATGCACTGAGAAGTATCGTCATTAGCAAAAGAGTGGTAGCCGATACCATGCCTTTGACCTGAGTTTTCCTTTTAAAAATCCACTGTGATATTACTCCAATAGCCATACTAAGAAAGATCACCCCACCTCCCCAGTGGGGATAAGACTCCGCCCTAAAATTTAGCAGCATTTTACTGCCAAATAAAGGAGGCTGATAAGCCATTCCCGGAACTTTAATAGGGGCAGTTTCAGACAGGTTATGGCCATAATCATACTCCCATAAATAGAAGTCATATATCCCTAAAACTGCCAATAGAATTAGTGTGATCACCCACGACCTTTTGAGCAGCTTAGAGGATGAAAAAGCCGCCAAGACACCCAGTGCAACCATTATTGCAATGATAATAGGAAAATACTTCAATTCCGGAATTGAGTCCGGTTCAATATATTTCATCCCAACGTAATGGTTAAGAATATTTATATTTTGAAGTGTAAATTCGCTATCTCCGGTTATTTTATTAATCCAGATGTACATGCTTATACCCTCCGGATATTGTGGTGCTTCCAAGGTAATTCTCCACAGTGGCACAAAAAACAATACCAACAATAGTAAAGAGGCAACAAGGAAAGGGATGTCAACTTTCTTCTTCATCAGTTCTTTCAAATTAGAATTTCTGGGGCACCACCATGATGCCCCAGAATCTTAAAGCTAGGATGGCGGGTCTCCAAGCCACCATTTCAACGGTGTATTTGAACCGCTGGGAGATACCCTTACATACCCTTGCATTTCCTGATGAAGAGCGGAGCAAAAATCAGTACAGTAAAACGGATAAATTCCAATCTCTTTGGGCTCCCACAATAAAGTTTCTGTCTGCCCTGGCATTATTAAAAGCTCGGAATTATTTGCTCCCAAAACTGCCATGCCGTGAGGCACATCCCAATCTTGTTCAAGATTTGTTACGTGAAAATAAACTTTATCCCCTACTCTGATCCCTTCAATATTATCCGGAGCAAAATGACTTCTGATGGTGCTCATGTATATATGAACGATATTTCCTTCTCTTACCACTTTGGTTTCATCTTCCTTTTTTACGTGGTATGGATGATTGTTTTCACCAATAGGATAGAATTTTTTGGAATTAGGTGCAACCAAATCTGCAGGAATTGCCTGGGCATAATGAGGTTCGCCAATGGTTGGAAAATCTAAGATAAGCTCCATTTTATCTCCTGAAATATCAAACAGCTGGGCAGAGTGGCATAATTCTGGTCCGGTTGGTAAGTAGCGATCTTTGGTGATCTTATTCATGGCTATCAGGTATTTTCCCCAAGGCTTAACAGTACCACCTCCCGGGATCATAAGATGGCCTACCGAATAATAAACAGGTGCTCTATCCAGTATTTCCCAGGTTCCTACTTTCCATTTCACCACTTCAGAGGAAATAAAGAAACTGGTGTAGGCATTTCCTCTATCATCAAATTCAGTATGTAAGGGACCCAAACCGCCACTACTTACCGTTCCAGCTAAAGTTTCTTCATATTGAAGCACTGGAATTCCCTTTATTTCCTCTACATAAGCCTTTCTTTCAATAGCGCTAAGCATTTTGTCAAACGAGTGCACCGCCATATCTGCCGATAACTTACCGTTACCAACGATATATTCTCCTGTAGGATCTACATCGACTCCGTGAGGTGATTTAGGCGTAGGTAGATAATAAATTATTCCCGGGCATTCCTTAGGATCCAAAACCTTGACGCTGCTTTTCATTTCAGAAGTAGCGGAGTGTGTATCCTCGTGATATACATTATGAGCGTATGTCGCTGGCATTTCCTTGGCCTTACCCTGGGCTACATATTCCTCCGCTTTTTTCCAGTTAATCGCAGCAATATAGTCTGTATCTTTTTGAGAGGCATTTACCTCCAACAGCGTATTAGCTTCCTCTGAATTATAGGTGGTAAAAAAAGCCCATCCGTGAGATTTACCTTTTCCGGCTCTTACCAGGTCGTAGCCGAAACCGGGTACCAGGATTTGAAACGCCAAATCCATACCACCCTCATCTCCAACACTTATAAAAGAAATAGTGCCCTGAAAATTTTCTTTGTAGGATTCAATCGGAACATCTTGTTGAGGAATTGGCACGCTAAAGCGGGTGCCACCAATAACATACTCGGTATTTTCCGTTACGAATGATGAGCAATGATTCCCGGCACTATTGGGAATTTCCAGGATTTCTACGGTTTCAAAAGTAGTAAGATCAACCCTGGCAATTCTAGGAGTATTGTTACCATTTCCAAACACCCAGCGACCGTCGGGTATTCCGTTGGTCTGAGAAATATGGGGATGATGATAATCATCCCAGGGTACGAATCCGTGCGAAGTGTTTAGCATTGGTTTAGTTTCTTCATTATAACCATACGCTTTCTCCGCATCTTGAGAGTATACAGGAATTACCTTTAATAGTCTCCCGGATGGTATGCCGTAGACGCTCAGTTGGCCGCTAAAACCACCGGAGAAAAAACCATAGAACTCATCAAGTTCCCCTGGTGGCACATAAGATTTATCAGCCATCCCTGCGGTTAAAACTCCGGGCACACTGCCATCTTTTTCTGCGCAACCAGCAAGTAGTGCGAAAGTGAATATGGCCGTACCAAGACATTTGAAAATTAGTGTTTTCATGATTTTGTTTTTAATTTTTATTACTCAAGAGTTCTGAAATATTCCAATACCTTTCTGGCCTGGTCTTCGGTAAGGTTTTGATTGGCCATTGGAGCCATGTTGTATTCAACCAATAGCTTCTTAGCAATAGGGTCTTCTTTAACCATTTGCTCAGGGTTCAGGATCATATTCATGATCCATTCTGGTGATCGCCTGGACATAATCCCAGCCGGTGCCGGACCAATGAACTTTTCTGTCGGCTTATGACAGGCAGTGCACAGCTCCTCATAAATAACTTTACCCTCATCCACTAAGGCCTGATCTAATGGACCCAAGGTAACGCTGGTTATTGGACCAATGCCTTTGTTTAACATGGGGTCCGCTTCCGCAGGCTCAGATTGAACCATAGATTGAGGAGTTTGATTGCTAGAAGATTCCTGAGATTCGGAACCACCACCGCAGCTTGCGATGGTCAGCGAAACGCAAAATAAGAATACGGTATATTTCATTTCGGTATATGTTAGTTTTGACACAAAGCTACTGGCTGAACGCTGTTTCTAACAGGACAAAGCTTAGCTTGTTGAATGACAAAGGTCAGGTAATTCAATTATGTATACACCTGATTATTAATTGTTTATACATAAAAGTTGACTATTGTCATTGGTAACGATTACTATTGATGCGTTCAGTTGCTATCAAAATCTTATTACCAGTTTCAATTGATGTAAGCTTGAACGAAAAGCGTATTATATATAGCAGTGGCTGCTAAATTACCATTACCGGAATTTCAGAATGACGTATCACACTTTTGGTAATACTGCGGCGGAACATATTTCTGAAGTATGTATATCGTTTCGGTGAGAGAACCAACAGGTCTGCCTGCTGCTGCGCTGAAAAATCAGTAATACCAGCGACAATATCCTGATTGTCGATTACTTCAAACCGCGAAC
>BQJT01000253.1 GCA_021604845.1 Cyclobacteriaceae bacterium | reverse complement strand
TGTCGAATTACCCAATTGTGGAAAAAGCCGCGCTGGCGGCCTTCCAATATTTGTTTCCCAGTGGCTACACCGTGGGGTTTGGGGATTCCAATCATCGCATAATTGCTCCTAAGAACCTGGAATTGCTGATAAGTAATTATCAAAAATATGGACCAAAGGAGAAGGAGGTGATGATCAGCGGCTTGCTGCAACAACTCATTCAAGATAATCTGTATGAACGAACAGGCCGGGGACTGTTTGAGCTTTTTTTCTATGTAAACCAGTTGTCTGATGATAATATCTCTGGCGATGCAGAAGGCGCTCTAATCACACCAACTTTCTATGCGCCCAATGTCAGCCTTTTCAATCAGCGCCTGGGTGATGGTGAAAATGCCATGATGGTTTCTACCGTGGGATCCTTTGGAAACCATGCGCATGCCAATGGAATTGCCATTGAGTTATTTGCTAATGGCTATGTGCTGGGCCCGGATATGGGTAGGGGAATCAGTTATTGGAATCCGGATCACAGGGAATACTACTCCCAGTTTCCTGCGCACAATACAGTGGTGGTGGATGGATTATCCAGCTACCGGTCAATGAGGAGCTATCATCCATTTACTCTGGATAATTGCTTTCCAAAATCGGGTGACCGACCACTTTTTGATAAGGTAACTTTCAGCAAAACTTCGTTCTATGAGCCTAAAACCAGTGCTGATCAGCAACGGCTGACTGCACAGATTCTAACCCGGTCAAAAAAGGGTTACATACTGGATATTTTCAGATCGCAGAAGGTTAAGGACACGGTACAAACACATGATTATTTTTATCACAACCTGGGGCAAACACTACAAATATTCGATGAGAACAATCAGCCGGTAGCACTAAAAGAAACTGATGAATTGGGTACCAAACACGGTGAACAAAAGGCGTATGATTATTTTGAAAACAAAACGAAAACAGTGCTTGATGGTGATATTACAGCATTGTTTACCCTGGAAACCAATAGTCAACCGAACAACCTGATGAAATTATGGGTTAAGGGACAGCGCTCGCAGCAGGTGTTTTCGGTAATTGGGCCGAAAAGCCGGGCCCTTTCCAGCGGAACTGCTCCGGAGACTATGGTAGATGCCCCCATTCCCGCCATGGTACTAAGAAGGAACCATCAGGCCTGGGATGATCCCTTTGTGGTGGTCTATAATCCCTATATGAATGACCAGGAAAATCCAATTACTGATGTATCATTCATGGACAGCGGCGCCGGAGCACAGCAAGTATCAGTGAGTATGGCGGATGGCAGCAGAGACATGATCATAGTAGGCGTTTCGGAAAGCTCAATATTTGAGAAAGAACAATTATTGCAAAACGGTCTGCTTTCTTTCGCACGACTTTCAGATAACAACTCCATAGATTTTGTTTTTGTATCCGGTATGAACATCTATAGGGGTCATGGCTGGGAGATTATTTCCGAAGGAACGCCGGCAACCGTAAGCATCGAAAGGGAAGGGGCTGGTTTAAGTATTCAAAATGACCAGCCGGTGCTACTGCGTATTGCCAGGACTGAGGATTTTAATCCAGGTAAAATGACAATCTACAAAAATGGTGAAATCTCAGCAGTTAGAAGTGGGAAATCAAGCCGCTTCGATAGCGGTCAAATTGAGTTTAGAATAGCCGAAGCCAGTGAGCGGGTGGTAATAGATCATGCAAATTAAACTTTTGGTTATATTGGAATGCATCATAACAAAGTTTTGAAAACCCGATTACAGTATTTAACAGGTCTAATAATTTTAAAATAGATAAAATCATTATGAGTAGTATAATTACCGGTTTAAGAAAATATTGGTGGTTGTTTGGTTTCCCGATAATGGTACTTTTACCACCGGCCTGTCAGGATAAAAAGCAAGTAACCAAGCAGGAAGAAACACAATATACCGGTGAGGCAGATGTAGTAATATACGGTGGTACTTCCGCTGCGGTAACTACTGCGGTTCAGGTATCGAGAATGGGGAAGAGCGTTATTGTGGTTTCCCCTGATATCCACCTTGGAGGTCTGACATCAGGGGGGTTGGGTTTCACCGATACCGGAAAGAAGGAGGCTATTGGCGGTTTGGCCCGGGAGTTTTATCACCGGGTCTGGCAGCATTATCAAAATGATGAAGCATGGAGGTGGCAGCAGCAATCTGAATATGGAAATAAGGGTCAGGGTACTGCGGCTATTGATGGTGAAAAGCGCACACAATGGATATTCGAACCGGGCGTGGCAGAACAGGTGTTCGAGGATTTAATTAAAGAAAATGAAATCAAGGTATACCGGGACGAATGGCTTAACCGCGAATCCGGTGTGCAGCTTGAAAATGGTGAAATTCGATCATTTACTACCCTGAGCGGTAAAACATTCAAAGCAAAGATGTTTGTAGATGCCACCTATGAGGGCGATCTGATGGCATCGGCCGGTATCACCTACCACGTAGGGAGGGAGGCGAACAGCGTATATGGCGAAACCTGGAACGGCATACAAACCGGTACACTTCATCATAAGCACTGGTTTATGACTGATACTTCCCCATATAAGATTCCAGGTGATTCAACCAGTGGGGTGTTACCGCTGATTTCAACAGCAGACCCCGGGATTAAAGGGGAGGGCGATCATCGAATCCAGGCTTATTGTTTCAGATTATGTATGACCGATCTGCCGGAAAATCGAAAACCATTTCCCAAACCCCCAAACTATGATGCTTCACGATATGAATTGCTGACCAGGGTATATCAAAATGGCCGGCGCGATCATTTTGAAAAGTTTGATCCCATTCCTAACCGGAAAACAGATACCAACAATCACGGTCCGGTAAGCAGTGATTACATCGGCATGAACTACGACTATCCTGAAGCCAGCTACCAGAGGAGGGCGGAGATTATTGAAGACCATAAAAATTATCAGCAGGGACTATTGTATTTTATCTGCAACGACCCCAGCATCCCGGAGGACATTCAATCGGCTTATAAGCAATGGGGGCTGGCAAAGGATGAGTTCACCGATAATGATAATTGGCCCCATCAATTATATATCAGGGAAGCCAGGCGTATGATTGGAGAATATGTTACCACGGAACATGACATTACCAGTGAATATGATACGCCGCATTCCATAGGTATGGGCTCCTACGCAATGGATTCCCATAATGTGCAACGCTACATTAAACCTGACGGGTTCGTTCAAAACGAGGGGGATATTGGTACCAAAGTTGAAAAGCCCTATAAGATTTCCTATGGGTCAATTATTCCTAAAGAGGAAGAATGTAAAAACCTGCTGGTCCCGGTATGTGTATCCTCCAGTCATATCGCATTCGGATCGGTTAGGATGGAACCTGTATTTATGATCCTGGGGCAGAGCGCAGGAACTGCCGCAGTGATGGCCATTGATGCAGCAATGGGCGTGCAGGATTTACCTTATGACAAGATAAGAGCAAGGTTGATTGAGGATGGACAGGTCCTGGAGTTGTAGGGGACCAATCTTTCTGGGTTTCAGGAAACCACAGAAGCATAACAAATTGACTATCGAAGAAACTTAGACTATGAAAAGACGAACATTTACCACCCAGGTTGCTTTGGGCGCTTTGGCCATTCCGGCTATACCAGGCATCAAAACCAAAGATTGGCTGTTTACTACCAAGCCATCCGCATCAAAAGTGCCACTGGGAGTTGATGTTCATTCCGTGCGCGGAATGAATTGGAAAGCTAAACAATTGATTGATTATGTGATCGACCTGGAGGTGGATTCCATCCTTTTGAACGGATTGGACTATTTCGAAAGCCTTGATGAGGCCTACCTGAAAACCTTGAAAGAGCATCTCAATCAAAACAACCTGACCTTCTATTTTGGAGTAGGTGGCCTCAGTATTAACTCACCTGGTTATTCGGATAAGTTCGGTACACCCAGGGAACTAATTTTACAGGGAATACGCATGGCAAATATTTTTGATACCCGGTCTGTTAATTGCAGGATTGGCAGTGTAAGAGACCGGTATACGGACGGTGGTATCGTGGCCAGGATGGAGGAACTTATTGGTGAACTGCGAGCCATGCGCTCGCAAATTCAGGATGCGGGCATAAAATTCGCAGTGGAAAACCACGCAGGTGACATGCGCTCAGAAGAGTTGTTGAGTTTAGTAGAAACCGTGGGCACAGATGTATGCGGGGTAATGCTGGATCCAGGCAATTCGGTCTGGGCCATGGAGAACCCCATGCATCAACTGGAAATGCTGGGAAAACATGTGCTATGTACCAGTATTCGTGACTATCGGATTTGGGCATCGGAGCATGGCGCCACCCTTACCTGGACAGCTATTGGCGAGGGGGCCATGGATTTCGTAAAGTATACAGACCTGATGTCTGAACTTTGTCCGGGCGTTCCATTGCAAATAGAAACCATTACCAATTTAAAATTGGAGATTCCTTTTCTTAAAACTGAGTTCTGGGAAGGATATCCGGACCTCAAAGCCGCTCATTTGCTGGATATGCTTACCATGCTTAGGGATAAGGACTCCGTTGAAGTTCCCATCAATTTGCAGCTCAAAGAGTCACCGGCAGCGGATCAGGAACATCAAAAGCAGGAGTTGGCTAAAAGTATCGATTATTTGCGGAAAAACTGCCCCGCAATACAATGAGGACCCTGAAAGCCAGTGGACCAGAGGTGTATACACTAGAATTTATCTAAGCTGCATAATGAGACAATGCTTAATATACCTGGTACCTCTGGCTTTAATAGTTTCCTCAATCCGGGTGGGGGCGCAGGAACTGAGTTTTTCGGAAATTCAGGAAGATAGGGGCAACACCCGTAAACCTAACATCATAATTATATATACTGATGATCAGGGGTACGGGGATGTCGGCGCCCTGAATCCAAATGCGAAATTCAAAACCCCCAACATAGATAGAATCGCAAATGAAGGGGTCATTTTTACCGATGGTCATAGCAGCGATGGGGTTTGTACACCCTCCCGCTATTCCTTGTTGACAGGGAGATACAGTTGGAGGACTTCCCTGAAAAAAGGGGTGCTTGGATCAGAGGGCCCCTGCCTGATTGAAAAAGGCAGAATGACCATTGCTTCCTTGCTCAAAGAAAATGGCTACCATACAGCTATGATCGGCAAGTGGCACCTCCAGATGGAGTTTGAAGGTGACATCGGGCATGGACGGGACTGGTCGGTACCTTTTACCGGCGGGCCCCTGGATTACGGGTTTGAATATTTTTTTGGGATTCCCGCCTCTATGAACTTCGGCATTCTGACCTACCTGGAAAATGACAAAGTGCAGGATCCACCGGTGCTGTGGACCAAGAAAAAAGATGATTTAAACCCTCGATCCTACCACAACGAGATAAGGCCTGCCGCTTACCGGATGACCCCTCCCTATCAGGAAGATCCGGGAACAGGCAACGGCTGGGTGGAAGTTGCCCCATCCTTTAATGATGAACTGGTTTTGGAAACCTTTGCCACAAAAGCGGTGGAATACATTGATCAGGTAGCAATCGATGCCAGGAACGGGAAGCCATTCTTTATGTACCTACCACTAACCAGCCCTCATTTACCCCATTGCACCCATCCTGATTTTCAAGGAGGCAGCAACTGCGGAAACTATGGGGACTTTATGGAGGAAACCGACCACCGGGTGGGCCAGGTACTGAATGCCCTGCAGGACAACGACCTGGTGGATAACACCCTGGTCATTTTTTCTTCTGATAATGGACCTGAAACCAATTATGAATACCAGCAGGAAACCTATCAGCATGCCAGTAACCTTCAATTCAAAGGAGGCAAACGCGACATTTATGAAGGAGGACACCGGGTGCCATTCCTGATGCGTTGGCCTGAGACAATTAAAGCCGGAAGCAGGGTAGATGTTCCTGTGTGTCAAACAGATATACTGGCAACCATAGCCGATATTTTGAGAATGAACCTGCCGGGGAATGCAGGTGAAGACAGTTTCAGTCTTTTACCAGCAATGGAAAGCAAAGCATACCAGGGCGAGTTACGCGGTCCGGTGATCCATCATTCCGCCTCCGGTCATTTTGCCATTAGAAAGGGAAAATGGAAACTAAATATGTTCCGTGGATCGGGAGGTTCACTGGAGCCGTCGTTTATGGAGCCAGGTAGCGGTGAGCCACCCTACGAACTGTACAATCTGGAGGAAGATCCCGCAGAAACTACAAACCTATATTTTGATTACCCAAATATAG
>BQJT01000252.1 GCA_021604845.1 Cyclobacteriaceae bacterium | reverse complement strand
CCGTACCACCCAGGACCCGGAAGTACCGGAAATAAGCTACCTGATTAATACACTATCGGACGTGGAGAAACGAAAGGGATGGAGATTGTTATGGGACGGTGAAACCTCCGAAGGTTGGAGAGGGGCTAAAAGAACTGATTTTCCAGATCAGGGGTGGACCAGTGAAGGTGGGGTTTTGACAATTGAAGCAACTGATGGTGGTGAATCTACCGGCCCCGGCGATATTGTAACTGTCGACATGTACTCTGATTTTGAACTGGAGCTGGAGTTCATGTTGACCGAGGGGGCCAACAGCGGGATTAAATATTTTGTCCAGCCGACCCTCAATCTGGGAGCTGGTTCAGCAATAGGCTGTGAATACCAATTGCTGGATGACAAGGTGCATCCGGATGCCGCAATGGGGGTTAACGGGAACCGGCAGCTGGCGGGATTATATGATCTGATTGCTCCTGAAAACCTGTCAGTTCCGGGAAGGGGCAAACAATTTAAAGGTATTGGGCAATGGAACAAAGCCAGAATCGTGTCCGAGCACGGGAAGGTTACCCACTGGCTTAATAATGAAAAGACGGTAGCGTATGACCGGTTCACGCCAATGTTCAGAGCACTGGTGGCATATAGTAAGTATCAGCAATGGGAAGACTTTGGACAATGGCCGCAGGGTCACATCCTGCTTCAGGATCATGGAAATACTGTTCATTTTCGCAGTATTAAGATCCGGGAATTTTAAAACAGAAACATCATGAAAAACACCACACGAAGATCATTTATTCGCAATACTGCGTTAGCAGGTGCAGGGCTGTCATATTCTATTTCAGCTAAAAGTTATTCTAACATAATAGGCTCTAACGACCGGGTAAATCTTGCTGTAGCTGGCCTGAATGGGAGAGGAAATGCTCACCTAAGTGCAGCCAGGAACCTGGCAGGTAAGACAAAAATTGCTGCTTTGTGCGATGTAGACAACAGGGTGTTCAGTAAAGTATTTGAACGTTATGGAGACTTTGTAGATAAGAAAGTCTCCATTTACGAAGATATCCGTGAGGTGCTGGAAGATAAGAATGTAGATGCTTTAACCATCGCTACCCCGGATCATTGGCATGCACCCATGGCCATAATGGGTATGCAGTCCGGCAAACACGTATTTCTGGAAAAGCCATGTTGCCATAATCCTGCAGAAGGTGACCTGCTTCTTGAGGTCCAGAAACAAACAGGTAAGAAATTGCAAATTGGGAATCAACAACGGTCATCCATTACCTCCAATAAGATTATTGGGGAAATTAGGGAAGGAGTAATTGGCAAGCCTGTTTATGCAAAAGCCTGGTACGCCAATACCAGGGGGAGTATCGGAGTTGGTAAAGAGGCTCAGGTACCTGATTGGCTAAATTGGGATTTGTGGCAAGGACCCGCCCCAAGAGCGGCTTTCAAAGATAATTATGTACACTATAACTGGCATTGGTTTTGGAACTGGGGTACTGGTGAGATCAATAACAATGGGTTACATGAGCTGGATATTTGTCGCTGGGCATTGGGGGTTGATATTCCCAATCACGTTACTTCTTCAGGTGGTCGTTACCATTATAACGATGACTGGGAGTTCTATGACACTCAGGTTGCCAGCTTCCAATTTGACGGAGGTGAGATGATCACCTGGGAAGGAAGGAGCTGCAATGGATATCCATTCAACAACCGGGGACGGGGAGCTTCTATACACGGAGAGGAAGGTACCGTATTGTTAGACCGGGCAGGATTCGAGCTTTACGATAAAGATAGTAAGCTGATAAGGGAAGAAAAAGAAAAAGGGGCAAACGCCACTGCTTCTCAGGACACCATGGGAATTGGCGGATTGGATAACTTGCATATGCTTAATTTTATACAAGCCATTCAACAGGATGAGCCGCTTAATTCTCCAATAGAAGAAGGAATTAAAAGTACATTATTGTGTCATCTGGGTAATATGTCTCAAAAGACCGGCCAGGAACTTAAAGTTGATACAAAGACCGGAAAGCCATCGAATGAGGGGGCCATGAAAATGTGGTCCAGGTCATATCAGGAGGGGTGGGAGCCAAAAGTATAGCGTGGGAGTAACGGCTGATCCATTATTTGATCTAACAGGTAAAACCGCAGTAGTTACCGGAGCAAGCGGTGTACTGTGTTCGGAAATTGCTATAGCACTAGCGGATCGTGGGGCAAAAGTAGCCCTGCTTGGTCGAACTCTTAAAAATGTTGAAGCGGTTTCAACCACCATCAAAGCCAAAGGAGGTAGTTCTAAGGCCTACAGTTGTGATGTGATGGTAGTAGAAGCCCTGGAAAATGTTCGGAAGGAAATCAACCGGGACCTGGGTACCTGTGATATTCTGATAAACGGTGCAGGGGGTAATCACCCCGATGCCACCACGCAGAACCCAGTTTATGATCACCAGAATCAAAATACCCGCACCTTTTTCGATATGCCGGTGTCCGCCTTTCAGCAAACCTTTGATTTGAATTTGGTAGGTACCCTGTTGCCGATTAAAATTTTCGCCAGGGATATGGTGGACAAGCATGAATCGGTAGTGTTAAACGTATCTTCAATGAGCGCTTTTAACCCGCTGACCAAAGTACCGGCTTACAGTGGGGCAAAGGCTGCTGTAAATAACCTCACGCAATGGCTTGCTACTTACTTTGCTCCGGTTAACATGCGGGTAAACGCAATAGCTCCCGGGTTTTTTCTTACCAGTCAAAACAAGCAGTTGTTAACCAACGAAGATGGAAGTCTTACACCGAGGGCGCAACAGATTATTGCGAATACTCCCATGAAGAGATTTGGTGACCCAGGGGATCTTTGTGGGACAGTTATATGGTTATGCAGCGATGCCTCAAGGTTTGTTACCGGCGTGGTGATTCCTGTGGACGGAGGATTCAGTGCTTTTGGAGGGGTGTAAGAAACAATGAATTTGAATTGACTTGTACCTGGTACAAGGAGACTATTAGATTAACATGCCAAATTTCATATACGAAGATTTTTTGCTTTCGAACGAGTTCTCCAGGAGACTATACCATGATCATGCTGTCGATATGCCCATTATCGACTATCATAACCACCTAATTCCTGAACACCTGGCTAATAACCATCAGTTTAAGGATTTAACAGAAGCCTGGCTTGCAGGAGATCATTACAAGTGGCGCGCTATGCGTGCAAATGGAATTGATGAAAAATACATTACCGGTAGCTCATCATCATCAAGGGAAAAGTTTATCAAATGGGCAGAAACGGTTCCATATACCCTGGGTAATCCTCTTTTTCATTGGACGCACCTGGAGCTGGGCCGCTATTTCGAAATTTATGAATTACTTAATCCGACCAGTGCCCCGGGGATTCTTAACCAGGCCAATGAAATGCTGCAACAGGAGGAATTCCGGGCAAGGAATCTGGTAGTTAATAAAAATGTGGAAGTGGTCTGTACTACCGACGACCCGTCAGATCCCTTGATTTTTCATGAACAGCTACGAGAAGGTCAACACGGGCTGAAAGTGTTTCCCACATTCAGGCCGGATAAAATGTGTACCGTCAAAAGCCTGGACTATCCAGTCTATATCAGAAAACTTGGGGAATTGTGTGACCAGGAGATTAACACTTTTCAGGATCTGCTGGATGTAGCCTGTCAGCGTATTGAAGATTTTAACGCTATAGGCTGCCGGTTGTCTGATCATGGGTTAACACACTTACCTGATGTAAATCACAATGATGAGGAAAGTGCCAGAACCTTCGATAAAGTAATGAGTGGCAGTTCAGTTAGTCTGCAGGACGCCGAGGTATTCATGATAACTGTGTTACACCATCTGTGCCAGTGGTATGCTGACAAGGGCTGGACTCAGCAGTTTCATCTGGGTGCAATCAGAAATAACAATTCCCGGTTGCTAAATACCCAGGGCACCGATGTAGGGGCAGATTCAATGGGTGACTTTCAGCAAATCCAGGGGCTTTCCCGTTTTCTGGATGGTCTTGATGCTAAGGAAAAACTTGCCAGGACTATTATTTATAACAATAATCCGGTTAACAATGCCTCGTTTGCTACCATGGTTGCGAACTTCAACGAACACCCGACACCGGGAAAGATGCAATTTGGCGCTTCCTGGTGGTTTCTTGACCAGTATCATGGAATAATTGCTCAGCTTCAGGACCTGAGTAACTACGGGCTTCTTTCCAGATTTGTTGGTATGCTGACAGACTCCCGAAGCTTTCTATCCTTCCCCAGACATGAATATTTCCGGAGGGTGCTGTGCAATGAGTTAGGTAAGGAAATGGAGGCTGGCCGACTACCGGAAGATATTAAAATGATCGGATCCATGGTTGAAGATATATGTTATAATAACGCTAAGAATTATTTCAATTTTGAATAACTGGATTAAGGTTTTTGTAATTTTCCTGGTACTGAGCTTAGGAAGTTGTCAAACTCATCGGAAAAAGGTGATTACCCTGGCTCACGGTCTTGATCAACAGCATTCTGTACATAAGGCCATGCTAAAGCTAGGTGAGGTGCTCTACCAGAAATCTGGCGGTACCATGGAGGTCAGGGTGTATCCCAGCCAGCAACTGGGGGCGGAACGAGAGCTACTGGAGCTGTTGCAGCTTGGAAGTGTAGATATAACCAAGGTATCAGCTGCGGTAATGGAAAATTTTGTACCTGAATACGGGGTTTTTAGCGTTCCTTATGTATTTATGGGTAAAGAGCATGCATTCACGGTACTGGATGGCGATGTCGGCCGGCGCATTCTGGAGTCTGGTAGAAAAGTTAAACTGCACGGTCTGGGATATTATGACTCCGGAAGCAGAAGTTTTTATACCAAATCCACCCCAATAGAAGATCCTTCAGACCTCGAGGGGCTCAAGATCAGGGTTCAGGAGAGCGTTACTGCAATGGCAATGGTAGAAGCAATTGGAGGAGCACCAACCCCAATTGCATTCGGCGAACTTTATACTGCGTTACAGGCGGGAGTAGTAGATGGTGCGGAAAATAATCCCCCTTCGTTTTACCTGACCAGACACTATGAAGTTTGTCGTTATTATTCTATCAACGAGCATAGCAGGATACCCGATGTACTGCTGATGAGTACTCATACCTGGGATCGCCTGAACGATCAGCAACGTGCCTGGCTTGAAGAGGCGGTTAAAGAGTCTGTTGATTTTCAAAGATTATTGTGGCAACAGTCCGAGCAGGAGGCACTGGATGCAGTAAAAGAACATGGAGTAACCGTCAACTATCCCGATAAGGAAAAGTTCGAAGAGAAAGTAAAAGATTTGAAAGACAGCTTTCAACAGGATCCATTAATACGCGAATTATTACAGGCTATTGACCAATTGAAACCATGAGAGAAAGATTGATTAAATGGTTGGAGTGGCTATTGGCATTTTTGATGGCAGTGCTGGTGGTTGACGTAATGTGGCAGGTTATTACGCGTTTTATTCTTAACAGTCCCAGTTCTTTTACCGATGAACTGGCCAGATTTTTACTAATCTGGCTGGGGCTTCTTGGCGCAGCGCTGGTTTCAGGACATAAAATGCATTTGGCCATTGATCTGGTTAGTGGAAGACTTATAGGTACAAAATCTCAGAATAGATTAGCTATTTTTATTGAATCCGTAGTGGCAGTGGCCACGCTGGCGATTATGGTCTACGGCGGAAGCATCCTGGTTTACACCATTTGGAGCCTGGGGCAGACATCGACCGCGCTACAGGTACCATTGAGTGTTGTCTATAGTATTATTCCATTGAGTGGGTTACTTATTACATATTTTGCGGTAGAGGATATTCTAAGTAGAACCAGGAAAACCAAGGTAAATGGGTATTGAGGTAGCAGTACTAATTGTAAGTTTCGTTTTCTTACTGATAATAGGTGTCCCTATTGCTTTCAGTTTGTTGGTTAGCTCAGGTCTGACATTACTGGTCAGTATTCCAGGAGACATCGCATTGGCTACCCTGGCTCAAAGAATGGCCACCGGGTTGGATAGCTTTGCCTTGCTGGCCATCCCGTTTTTTATACTTGCGGGGGAGCTCATGAATCGAGGAGGAATTGCTTCCCGGCTGATTGACTTCGCCAAAGCCCTGGTAGGTTCGCTCCCAGGAGGGCTGGCGTACGTAAATATTGTGGCCTGTATGTTGTTTGGAGCAGTTTCAGGCTCAGCAGTGGCAGCGGTGTCAGCAATTGGCTCATTTATGACAAAGCGGATGGAGGACGAAGGTTACGACAAGGCCTT
>BQJT01000251.1 GCA_021604845.1 Cyclobacteriaceae bacterium | reverse complement strand
CTGGATTATTTTCAATGATCCAGAGTAGGAGCTGTTGCTCAAGAAAATCCAGCACCGCCTGTCGGTGTGCAGTCTTTTTTATTTGCTCCAGTCCCCGAGCAGGCTCGGGGCTTTCTCAAACAAAAAATCCAACGCATTCGTTGGATTTTCTTGGTCGGGATGACTGGATTCGAACCAGCGGCCCCCACGTCCCTAACGTGGTGCGCTAACCGGACTGCGCCACATCCCGATATTGAGTTTGAGTTTGAGTTTGAGTGTGGGTGTGAGTTTGAATATGAAGCTCTCAACCACACTCAAACTCACACCCACACTCAATCCGGTCCCAATATTACGCAATTTTACAAATAATTATTGAACCTGTTTCCAGGATGATACTGGTAGGATATTGATATATTTAATCAAATGAAAGTCAAGGTAATGGACGAACCATAATATCCTTATAGAATACCACGCTTTCGGGATCATGACCCTGTAGTGCAAAGGTTCCCTCACTCAATACCCGGTAAACTCCGTCTCCTTCCCGCTTCGGGTTTTCCGGTTCTGTATAGTCGATCACTACAATATCGTTGATCTTAATAATAATTCGTTTGCCTTCAACTTTGACATATTCAGTATACCATTCATCATCGACCGCATAGGTCTCTATTACGTCTTGAATGCCATACAAACTTCCGGTTCTTCTCCAATCCTGCTGGGTATTATTTACCTGTACCTCATATCCGTACTTGGGCCATCCATCTTCCTGAAACCTGGTATGTATGTATATTCCCGAATTGGCCCCGGGTTTGGTCATCACACTGGCCTTGAATTCGAAATTTTTAAAACTATGATTCTCGACATCACCAACGTAAAACAAATGAGACCGGAGACCGTGCACCTTAATAGCCCCGTCTTCAACAGAGAATGTCTCCGAATTTACCCCAGCTTTCCAACCCTCAAGGTTTTTCCCATTGAAGAGAGAGATCCACTGGTTGTCATTGGTACTAGCTGTATCCTGAATCAGCGCCAGTGATGTAAGGCCCATCACCAGAATTAACACAGTAATAGAAAATTGTTTCATTTTTAACTGTTTTTAGATCTTTTAAACAAGGTGCAAAAAACTCCAGTTGATACCAAACAAATTATTCGACCAGGCTCATATAGATGGATTTTAATGATAGCTTCCTTGCTAACTCCTAACAAAGTACTATCTGCACTCCTCCATCAAATCATCCAGGCCCATAGTTCGGGCGATCTCACAGTTTAACTGCTCGATTTGTTCCTCCAGCAGTTCCAGCTCGCGATCTATTCTATCCGTGCAAATTTCTGAGGTGCAGCGCTTTCTGTTTTCCTTTAGCGTCTCTTTCTGTCTTAAGTAAGCCACCATTTGTCCCTGATTACGCCGCTGTCTAATTTGAATATCCGTTCCATATTCACCACCCAGCATCATGGGCTTATAGCTGGCTCCGTCGAAGCCTATGCCCATAGGTTTAATAGATCGCAGTTCCGCCTCAATGGCATCTCCGGTATCCTCACCACCGATATTCACCTTATTGTACACCAGCAGGCGATTGCATTGCAGATCGCGCGCATCTTTCAGTACACCCACCATAAAGCCCATCATAATGCAGGAAGTTTTGATAGGTGTGGGGGCAGTGTCAAAATAAAGGGTCCAGGTATTTTCAATTCCGGTACGTCCCTCGATCAGTTTGCCTTTATACCCCTTGGTAATATTGTCCCATTTAAAATGCTCCGGCAGGGGCTCCGGGTGTTCTGCCAACGTTTCTGAAGAGCTAAAAAACTGCATCATATTAATGTAATCGGTACCGAAACGGTCGTTGGCGGTATTTGCGATCTCGTAGGTAACGGCGCGTTTTTGCCTGTCTCTCCCATATCCATAGATAACCATCTGTCCGTTGGCCAGCCAGATGGCTGCATCTACTTCTTTTAAATCACTGCGGTATGAAAAATTGGTTTTGAAAAAACCAACCGGTCCACCGGGAAACAAAATGGAACCATCGGCTGAATTCACATAATACTCCATGACCAGCTCGCCGGGATCGCCTCGGCTGTATTCTACATTAAAATCACTCATATCCATTTGAAATTTGACCACTGATTCAATTTTGTAGTCAAACTTGAATGCGCTGTTTATTTCATCCACAGGGTTGGGGGACATTTCACTCTCAACATCAAGTGGAGCTAAGCAATCATCACAATCTCCGGCTATGGCTTCATCGCAGCATTCTTCCTCCTCCTTCTTTATTAAGGAATAATTGAAGGATAAGCCGGTTAACGGATGGTTGTTTAGATGAGAAGATAACACCAAAAACGACACCTCTCTTTCACAATCACCTTTAATTGATTTTTTAGAATTCCAATTTCTTATATGATAACTATCCCCCTCCAGCAATGACTGATAAAAAGGATCGCCAACACCTGCAAGTGGATCAATATCCAAATCATATCCCTCAGGAATTACCAGATTAAAGCCGTTTAGCTGATCCGCGGGCAGGGGTTCTTCTATATTTAGGGTGTGCAGATCCGGGTTGAGATTTATAGTAGGAGCTTTCAAGGTTGATGTAGTAACCGGTATCCGGCTAACCCCATCGGAATCGATGAGCCGCTCCCGATATGAATCAAAATAAAAATCATGCAGAATCTTATCAAATTCGGTCCGACGCAAATAATCACGCCGGGCATTCAATGAAGAAATATTGGCCAATGACTGCATCATGGGGAATAACATATTATCGCCTTCCCTGTCGATATAGTATTTCCAAAGATGATAAGCATCGTATCTCTGCCTGAACGATGCTGAAAAGCCAAATCTCCTGGAATGGCCATGTTCGCGATTATTCGCCGGATATACTTCCGACCCCAGATATTCAGCAACGCTTTCATCGAACCAGTCGTTTAACTCGAAACTATCTTCATAGTTGTTCAGGTTCTCCATAATTAGGCAGTGGCCGATTTCGTGGGCATAGATCTGTTGCCTGTTGCCTGGAGTAATACGTGAGATTGGGGGAATACCCGACCGCATCCAGCAGCCTTTGTCGGCAATCCAAAATGCTTTACTTGCGCTATGAAGAGAATCATCGAATATATAGTAAAGGTTAGTATTAAAAGTGCCGAATCTTTGGTAGGTTTCTCTGGCTTCTGAAATTGCTTCCATCGCTTCATGAATGATCTTCATTCGGGTAGTGTTTGGTTCGGACTTCCATGTTTTCGGGGTCACCACAAAGTCTGTACCATTGGGATGATAGTGTACCCAACAACCACGTTGATCACTATCTTCCGCTTGGTAAAACCTACCGAGGATATCGATCTCATCAACGGGATCTATTGGTCTTAACCCCATCTCTTCACAACTGGAGACTGGATATTGGGCACAAAGGCTACCCGCGAAAAAAACCGCTATTAGTACAACAGTAATTGATTTCATGAGGTTCTATTTAAAATTTGTGATATACGGTTTATGAATTATCTTGCTATTGTTTGGGTTTAAGGATATTTTCTTCTTGTTACTAATCTGTGCATCCGGCCATTATTGGCAGGGCTAAAAACAATATTGATATCACCGATTCTTTCATGTTTTCAACGCTTTCGTATAATTACATTTTTATAAACTCCACCCGCCTGTTCTGCGCTTTTCCATCAGCAGTATCGTTGTCTCCCACAGGTTCGGTTTCACCTTTGCCTTCAGCTTGCAATCGGGCCGGGTTGATTTGGTACTGATTGATTAAGATATCTTTCACAGCTTCAGCTCTTTTTGTTGAAAGCATCAAATTCGAATTATCATCACCGTCTGAATCCGTGTGCCCCACAATCCTGAGCGTCATATTACTTTCCTGTTGTAACACCTGTGAGATTTGCCTGATGATACCCATGGATTGAGGTAGTAGGTTGGCGGAGCCACTATTGAACAGAATGCCGTTGGTAGACACCGATCCTTCTTCTATTAATTTTCTTCGCAGGTCCTGACCGCCTTCAGCCACTTTTAGGTTGGTGATAAATAACTGCTCTTTCCCCTCCTTAAAATAGAGCAGTTCAAATTTTAAAGCTTTAAGGATGGTTTCTGCCGGTATCAGCCTGGGTATGTCGATATACTTTTTCTCATTGAGCCACAATCGAAACCGCTGTTTGTTTACAGCAATGGAAACATGGGGTTGATTTTTTACCGCCTCCCTGTTATCCGCAGCGATTTCGTTGTTTATATCCCCTGTACTATTTCTAACACGCATCGCTATCGGTGCATATTGACAAAATGACATCTGGGCCATAGCGTAGTTCCCCAATTTGAAAGCACTGTCGTCTGACAATATGATTTTAAGTACGGTGGTGGAACCGGTCTGCTGATCCAACCCTATAGCTAAAAGATCAAATTCGATGGTATATTCCTCCGGAAGGCTTGGCAGGTCCGGGATATAGTACACACTGTGTCCGGGTTTCATTCCAAACCATTTTTGAGGATCATCATTAATTGTTACTACCTCGCCGGTCCCATTGGTATTCCACTTACTGGGAAAATCCCCGATATAATCGTTTGAAAAATCCTCAAAAAACAACAGGTTGTCCCCAGGAACGAAATCGAATTTGCTGTAAACAGAAATACTTTCATCACTACTGTTTTGGGGTCCGAGATCTTCTTCCATATCCAATGTAGCCTCTTCCTGGTAGACCTGATCCTCCTGGTAGTCCTGACCGGGGTAGTCCGGATCTTCGGTGGTTTCTGAATTTTGCTTGTTGCTCTTTTCTTTTGAACCTGGTTCAAGTATGGTGTCGAGTGCCTCGTCCGTTTTTTCAGCGGATTCTTGCTCTACCCGATCCTCTACGGTTCGCTTGGCTGCTTCTTCAGCTCTTTTGCCCAAATTTTTCAAGAATTGAGCCGGTGAAGATTCCACTCCAATTAATAATGCTACAATCAGCAATGTTATGAGTTTTTTCATGGTATTCGCTTTAAAGAATTACTCCTTAGTAAAACATGTTCTCTTGATAATTTTGTCCTTGTGCATGATCTTTAAATGGTATTTGCCCTTCTCCAGATGGTTTATATTCAGATGGATTTCAAAACAAGGAATCTTGTTTATCACCCCTTCATATTTTTTTTTCTTCATTGGAAGATGAAGCAAAACGTGTTTATTTTCTCGATGATGAATATTGGTCGATCATCACGGGATAAACATAATGGCAAACCAGCACTGGGACTATAAGGGGTGTATCAAAGACTGGGAGATATGTAACACTACCTGGAAAACTACTGTCTACAGCTGTTCAGGAAGTTTGACTGTTGCTGTATTCCGAAGGAGAAAGACCGTAGGCCTCCCTGAAGCATTTGGCAAAATATGATGGATCGTTAAAACCAACCTGATAACCAATCTGGGAGATATTGGCATCACTTTTCTTAAGCAGAGTTGTTGCCAGTTTTAAGCGTTGTGAACGAATAAATTCCGATGCGGATAAGCCGGTAAGCGCCTTTAATTTTCTGTGTAATTGCATACGGCTCATGCCAACTTCCTCACTAAATTCCAGGACGCTGAATGACGAGTCAGTAAGCTGGTGGTCGAGTACCTCCTGTATTCTTTGTAAAAATTGTTCGTCAACTCTGGTTATGGCAATATCACGAGGCTTTAGGACTACTTCCTGGCTATAGTGTTTCCTAAGTGCCCTACGGGATTCTACCAGTGCGCTGACCTGGGTAAACAGCAATTTGATTTTAAAGGGTTTGGTAATATATGCGTCTGCTCCGGTTGCAAGTCCCTGGTATTGGTCTTCCTCACCCGCCTTCGCTGTCAACAAAATGATGGGTACATGGCTGGTGCGTTCATCGGTCTTTAATTTTGAACATAACTCCAGTCCATCAACCACCGGCATCATGATGTCTGAGATAATAAGATCTGGCACTGATTTCACCGCCTGTTCTATCCCTTCCTGGCCATTGGCGGCTTCGATAACATGGTATTGGTCATCAAACGTGTTCTTAATCAGTTGCCTTACTTCGACATTATCTTCCACCACCAATAGGATATTCCTGTCATCATTGTTTGAGTGCTCGTCTTCCTTAAAAGTATCCGGGCTTTCCAGAATCGGCAGACCCGGGACATTGAGACTGGAGGATGATTGTTTTTCCCGTTCCTTTGCCGTAAAGGCCGATTTAACCACCGGCAGCACTACGGTAAATTGTATGGTGTTCTTTAATATCTTATTTACCTCGATTGAACCACGATTCACGCTTACCAGCTCTTTAACCAGGGAGAGTCCAATCCCTACTCCTTCG
>BQJT01000250.1 GCA_021604845.1 Cyclobacteriaceae bacterium | reverse complement strand
GTCTGGTGATGGACTGACCTATGCCTGGGTTTTTGAAGGTGGCAATCCCGCTACTTCTGCGGTAGCTAACCCAACGATCGTTTATGAAAATGCAGGCGAATTTAGCGTCAGCTTGATTGTCAGCAATGCGGCAGGCTCTGATACAATCGAAGAAGCTACTCTAATAACTATTGACAGCTTGCCAACGGCCAGCTTTGAGATAAGTACAACTTTGGGCGAAAGCAATGCCAATTTTGCAAACAATTCCACAAATGCGGATGGCTATACCTGGGATTTTGGAGATGGCGAATCCAGCGAATCCGCCAATCCTACCCATACCTACGAAGCAGATGGCACTTACCTCGTCCAAATGATAGCTACCAATGCTTGTGGCAGCGATACCACTGAGCAGGAAATTGTCATCTTAAGCCCACCGGAGGCAGGCTTTACCGCCAATGAGACCAGCGGTTGCGCGCCCTTCGAAGTCAACTTTAGTGGCCAACCGTCTGGCGATGGATTGACCTATGCTTGGATTTTTGAAGGTGGCAATCCCGCTACTTCAGCGGTAGCCAACCCAATGGTCGTTTATGAAAATGCAGGCGAATTTAGCGTCAGCTTGATAGTAAGCAATGCGGCAGGCTCTGATACAATCGAAGAAACTAGTTTGGTAGTTGTGGACAGTTTGCCAATCGCTGGCTTTAATATCGACTATAACATCGGAGATAATTTTGCCAATTTTGCCAACACTTCCTCCCAAGGCTTGAGTTATTATTGGCATTTTGGTGATGATAGTACCAGCACAGAAGAAAACCCAATACATGAATTTTTGCTGGATGGCACTTACGAAATAGAGCTGATTGTGGAAAATGAATGCGGTGCTGATACCTTAAATCAAGCGGTGACGATCGTTACCCCACCTAAAGCAGATTTTCAAGCTTCAACAACCAACGGATGTTTACCATTTGAGGTCCAATTTGCAGGACAAACGCCAGGAGAGGGAACAACATTTGCCTGGACGTTTATTGGTGGTAATCCTGCAACATCAACGCTACAAAATCCGGTAGTTGTTTACGAAGCAGCTGGTTCTTTTGATGTTGTATTGGTGTTGAGCAACGCTGCTGGAGAAGATACAGCGATGATAGAAAACTATATTGTTGTTGAGGATATTCCGACACCTGGTTTTAGCAGTTTTGTTAATGGATTTACGGTGCAATTCGAAAATACCTCCATCGCAGGTTTCTCCTATGTTTGGGACTTTGGAGATGGAAATAGTAGTGAGGAAGAAACGCCAATCCACATTTACGAAACGGAAGGGGTCTTTACGGTTACATTGATGGTGGTAAATGATTGTGGTAGTGAAAGCATTGCTGAGGACATTGAAATTAATGTAGACTTTCCTACCGCCGATTTTACGGCAAGTATAGAAGAAGGTTGTGTCCCATTGATTGTTGAGTTTGCAAGCCTTTCGGAAAATGCAGATAGCATTGCCTGGTCTTTCCCTGGCGGAACGCCTGCCACTTCAAATGTACTTAATCCCATAGTGATCTATGATGAACCAGGTTTGTATGATGTCTTACTGGAGGCTTTTAATGCTTTTGGGGATGCCACAATTATGGAAGCAGCTTTGATAAGTGTAGGGGCAGGGCCTCCTGAAGCTAACTTTACTTATGAGGCCAATGGGCTAAATGTGAATTTTCAGGCTCAAACTATCGGCGATGGGCTTAGTTATGAATGGTTGTTTGGTGATGAAACCAGTAGTTTAGAAATGAACCCCTCGCATACTTACGGAGGTCCAGGAACTTACGAGGTTTTCATGATTATCAGCAATGAATGTGGCGCAGACACCATTGGGATGGAAATTGAATTGATTGTGAATGAGCTTGAAAACATGGAATGGGTCGATCAATTTGAACTATTCCCAAACCCCAATAATGGTCAGTTTAGTTTGCTATTGCGAGGTCACCCTCAGCAGATACTACAGATTCAAGTTATCAATGTTATTGGCCAGACCCTATACCGAGATGACTTAGATTTTAGGACTGGATACCTCAAAAAGGCATTTGATTTTAGTCGAATGCCAGCTGGAATTTACCTGGTTCAATTGCAATCAGGCAAGAGTTTCGCTTATAAAAAAGTCCTTATAGAATAATTGGGATACTTTGCGCAAGCGGAAAGCCTGATCGGATTGACGGACCAGTAAAATTTGAAAATCCAAAGAGGGATTTGCTTTTTAATCAAGACTAATTGTAAAATTATTGTAAATTTGGCCAGACATATTCCTAATCTTTTTCTGGACAAACCCAATGTTCCTACCCCAAAATCAATTGAATTTAAACGCTTTTATCATAGGTCAAACTACTCCAAAACATTGTTTTTCTGTTGAATGCTTAAATGACTAGATATTGGATTTTAGACGGCAAACCGAATTGTCCTGGAAACTCTGACAACCAATGAGTTCCAATACGCCAACAAGCTAAAAGCCAACGAGAAAGCTAGTTCCCGGCAAGCCTGCTAACGTCCAAAGTCTAGTTAATGAACTCAGATGATATCCATCTGTTAGGATTCACATATTTAATTGATTTGTGCTGTTAAATCAGCATAATCTAAAACCATATAAATGAAGTCATTTTTTACAATCGCGATGCTCTTAAGTTGTTTTACCTTAGCTTTAGCCCAGCCACCCAATGATGAGTGTTCAGGTGCCACAACTTTAAACCTTTCTACGCCGCCAGCCTGCCCAGGAGGTGGAAGTGTAACAAATAATTTTAATGGTACTAATGTCAATGCTACTTCTACGGTACCATATCCTTCTTTTTCGGGGTGTAACCCAGGAGGGTCAACGGATGCCCCTGCTTCTGAGGTTTGGTTTACTTTTACGGCTACTTCCAATACGCTTGACGTTGCGGTGAGTGGCGGATTATCGACCCCGAATGTTGTGTTGTTTACCGGACCCAATTGTGCTGCCTTAAATGCAATTGCTTGTGGAAAAGCACCCAATGGTTCAGGTGCCGTGGCCGTAAATCTGAATGTAATAGAAGGCCAGGTTTATTACTTAATGATTTCTGGTGGAAATGTGAATGATCAGGGCGCTTTTACCCTTTCTTTACAAAGTTCAAGAGATTGTGCGCCTTGTTTGGGTTCCGATAATTTAGTAGCCTCCCCTCCCCCTACCAACGGAACTTATGCTACCGGGACAACGGTTCAATTCTGTTATACCGTTCAGCAGTGGGATGTTACCGGGACAGTAGAGTGGTTCCATGCGATAGATATTCAATTTGGCCCAGGCTGGGATTTATCTACACTTATACCTACCGTTACACCACCATCATGTGACGGGAATGGCGCATGGGGGTTTTATAACTTTTGGATTGGCTCCAATACTGGCCAGACTTTTGGTCCAGGTTTTGCTTATGACAGCCAGTGTACCTCCGCCCCTCCAAATCCTGCAGTTTGCACCCCTATTCCATTGGATGGTGACCCTGGTAATAACTGGGGAGATGGTGGCGGGACCTGTGCCGGTATTGGCACTACAGCACCGCCTGTTACCTTTTGTTGGTCTGTTACAGTAGATTTTGGTGCACCAACAGGAACGGATTTGAGTGTGATAATAACACCTTATTCCGATGGAGATTCGGGCGGTTGGATTCAAACTGGCTGTAATTCTGGTAATTCAAATAATTTTTTGGCTTCGGTAACCAACTGTAACGATTTAGATCCTATTGCGATCGTTTTACAAAACCCTACTTGTCCTGGCGCAACGGATGGTAGTGTCGAAATTAGTGCGAATGGAGGCATACTAACCGGTTCCTGGTCCTATAGAGTTTTTGATGAATTTAATAATTTGGTAGCAACCGTAGATGCTACTTCTTTTGCAGCTGTGGTCAATAATTTAGCAGAGGGATTCTATTCTGTACAAGCCATTAATGCCCTATCAGGCTGTACTCGGTCCACCACCTTTACCTTAGTAGCCAGTCCTGCACCAACTGCTATGCCTTCTTTTTCACCAACTTGTCCAGGCCAAATTATTCAACTAATGGGGGCTACCGATGGCGTTGGAGCATCTATCTCTTATTTTTGGACTGGCCCTCCTGGCTTCGGTTTTTCCAATTTGCAAAATCCTACTACAACCATTGAAGGTACCTATACTTTAATAGTAACTGTTGACGGCTGTGCCTCTGACCCTGTAGACATTGGTGTTCAATACGAAAACTTTTTTGTCAATGCGATGGCCAATCCTACCCCGGTTTGTGCCAATAGCCTGGTAACGCTTAGCGCAAATGGTAATGTAGATACGTATTCGTGGACAAATGGGAATACGGGCTTACCCGTAGGCGTTGGGCAAACGATTCAGGTATTGGTAACAGAAGCAACAGAGTTTATTGTCACCGGCCAATCCAATGCAGGCTGTTCGGTAATGAATAGTGTGATGGTGAATATTTTCCCTCCCCCGGTACCAACTATTGTTGTCCCCAATGCCAGCTGCGCCGGTGTGCCGATTGTCATTGACGTTACCGGTGGGCCATTTAACCAATACCAATGGAGTGATAATTCTACGGATCCTCCGCCCCGAATACTAAACCTAAGCGAAGGAAATTATACGTATAGTGTTACGGTTACTGATTTTAATAATTGTGTAGGAGCTTCTCAACCAGTTAGTTTTACAGTGGCAGCTTTACCAGATGTCACCGTCTCCCCTGGCCTTCCTGTAATTTGCTCTGGCGAATCGGTTACTTTGACGGCCTCTGGTGCCAATAGTTATACCTGGGATACCAATGAGAGTGGAAGTGCTATAACCGTGTCTCCTACTACCACCACTACCTATATGGTTACAGGTGTAAGCAGCCAAAATTGTCAGAATACAGCCTCGGTGACGGTAACAGTAGAAGAGCCCGATGATGCTCCGGTGGTCAACTGTGGGGCTATTACACCAAATTCGGTCGCTTTTGAATTTGATGCTACTGGTTATACTGTAGATGTATTAACCAATCAAACGGGTACTTTGAGCGGCACTACTTTTACAGTGGAAAACCTCACCCCCGGAGAAGAAGTGACCATTGAAGTGACGGCTTCCAGCAATAATAATTGCCCGGATGTATCCACCGTTTTTAGCTGTAGTGCTCAAAACTGCCCGGTGGTGGATGTTGTCATCGAACCAGTTGCCGACATTTGTCTGGATACCTTAAACAGTCCGCTTGATACACTTGAATTGACCTTGACCGATGCGACCGATGGTGATACGTTGTGGTCAGGTCCGGGCATTGTAGATAGTTTACTTGGCGTATTTGATCCAATTGAGGCGGATACCGGATTGCACGAAATAGTGGTGCTATATTCAGAAGGTGATTGCGTTTATACTGATACCATCGAGATTGCTGTATTTAGCATTCCAACAGCAGACTTTATGGTTAGCAGTGATCAAATTTGTATTGGAGATACCATAATAATTGACTACATCGGTACCGCAGATACAATGGCCAATTTCAATTGGGGCTTTAATGGCGGGGATGCCGATCTCGGCATTGGGATTGGTCCCCATAGCCTAAGTTGGAACACACCGGGTACTAAAAACATAACGCTGCTAGTGGAAGAAAATGGTTGCCCTTCAGAAGCCTTTTCTGTATCTGTGGACGTTGCCAGTCCGCTGCCACCACCTGTAATTAGTTGCGCTAATACCTCCACCACTTCCGTTGAATTTACCTGGCCTGATATTCCAGAAGCCACCAGTTATACGGTGACGGTATTAACTAACCAAACTGGAACACAAAATAATAACACTTTTACAGTTACGGGCTTATCGCCAAATGAGACCGTGACCATTGAAGTCGTTGCAGAGACGGATAACCCCTGTGGCAGTAGCAGCGCTCAATTTTCCTGTAGTGCTGATCCCTGCCCAACTTTCAACATCACGATTGATCCTGTGGCGGATATTTGTTTTGATGGAGCTAACCCTGCTTTTGACCTTAGTGCTAGCGTCAGTGGCGGCCAAGGAAATGGAACGGCTACCTGGACTGGCACAGGTATTACAGATGGTTCAGTCGGGACTTTTGATCCGGTTGTAGCAGGCGCAGGACAACATACCATCACCTTTACTTATGTAGAAGGCCCCTGCAACGAGAGTGAAAATATAGTAATCAATGTTTTTGAAACACCGGTGGCTGACTTTTCGGTTGCGCCAAACCTGGCTTGCATCGATGGAACGATTTCTGTAGGTTATAATGGAACAGCAGGCCCAAGTGCTACCTTTACCTGGAATTTTAATGGCGGGGATGCTCAACCTGGCG
>BQJT01000249.1 GCA_021604845.1 Cyclobacteriaceae bacterium | reverse complement strand
GGATCGCGGCTGGTGACTACGATCAGGACCTGGACATTGATTACTATGTGACCAATATCGGCCGCAACGTTTTGATCGACAATCAGGGCGATGGCACCTTTTTGGATGCAACCACAGCAGCTGGGGGAGAAAATGCCATGGTAAATGAATTTGAATTTACCACCGGATGGGGTACGGCTTTCCTGGATGTGGATAATGATGGCCTGCTTGACCTTTTTGTGGCTAATGGACGAATTCCGGCACTGCCCAGTAATCCTACCTCACCTAATGATCCAAATAAGTTATACTTAAACAACGGAGATAAAACTTTCACCGATGTGAGTGTGGCAGCAGGTATTGATGATATCAGTTATGGTAGGGGCTTTGCCTACTCGGACTATGATCAGGACGGAGACCTGGATATGGTAGTAGTAGTATTGGATGAGTTGGGCGGAACAACCAGATTCTATATCAATGAAACCGAAAATGAGCATCATTATGTACAATTTCAACTGACAGGAACTATTAGCAACCGGGATGCCTACGGCTCCAAATTATGGCTGTATGCCGGTGGACAAACCTTTGTCAGAGAAATTTACGGAGGTGGAGATACCTACGCTTCTCAAAATACTAGTGTCGTTCACTTTGGCTTAAAAGACATTGATCAAGTAGACAGCCTTCGGATAGAATGGCCCAGCGGTCATGTCGATCATTTTGGCCAAATGGGTGCCGACTCCTTATACCACATCGAAGAAAACATGCAGGTAACCGGGATAGAAGACGACCTAAAACTTCCTACTTCTTGGAATATACAGATTGCACCGAATCCTTTTACAGATTATATCGTACTACATAGCAGTACCACTTTGCAGCAAGCGGTATCCCTCCAATTGATATCAGCCACAGGCCAAGTCGTATTTGCAGAAAACAGGTTGTTACAGCAAAGCAATCAAATCCATTTTGATAAAAATTTGCCGCAAGGCGTTTATGCGTTGTACCTTCAACTTGGAAACGAACAAGTGGTCAGGAAACTGATCAAGTTTTAAATGATACACCAAACTACTAGATATTAGATGCTAGACAATAGACTTTAGATGCAATGGCTGCTGACGAAACAAGCGGTCTAGAGTCTAATGTCTAATATCTAGCAATCTGGAAAAACACCTATTTCGAAACTTAATATGCTAACAACAAATCCTTTTGGAACATGAAAAAATACTTTACAAGAATAATTTCTTTTTTACTGGGAATGGCGCTTTTGTCTTTTCCCAGTTATTCCGCCGCACAAAACTGTGATGGAAGCACCAAAACATATTGTTACGGTCAAACGGAGACAAATACGGTCGCTTTTACATTGTGTCCAAACGCAGGAGAGACTGCTCAGGCCCAAATTACCCAAGGAACTTTTGATGGGACATTCGGAGGGGATGCTGTTGGTTTGACTGTGTATGAGAGTGTTGTTGGGGGGACCGTTTTATTTCAATCCACTGCTGTCGGCGGCGTTGAAGATGTAAGTGGAAACACAGTTACTAGTACTGTTGTTGATGCTTGTCTCGTCTTTGTTGTTAATAACATTTTCTTTGGTTTTCCTAATTCCTGCTCAGATGGAACATTTCTTGCAGTTGAAGCCAATTGTACTAGCCAGCCTGCCACAACGGTCAATCTAATCCTCTCCACGGATCAGGTATGTGCAAATGGAGGTGTGGTATCCGGCATTACTGGCGGCACGCCTGCTGGAGGAACCTATAGCGGCAACGGCGTTACCGACAATACTGGCAGTTTTAGCTTTAATCCTGCCGGAACTGGCGTAGTAATTGGCGCCAATACCATCACTTATACCAATAGCGGAATGGCAACCGATGTGATGACCGTGATAGCGGCACCCGCATTTACGGCCCCGGCAGACCTTTGCATTAATGCTGGTATACAAAACAACCTGGGTGGGGGTAGCCCCGCCGGTGGAACTTATAGCGGCCCTGGGGTTGTCGATAACGGCAATGGAACCTACAACTTTAATCCTGGAGTAGCGGGCATAGGCATAAAGACCATTAGCTATACCACTTCTTGTGGCACGGTTATGGATGATGTAGAAGTCTTAGACTGCGGATGCCCCGGAGGGATGACTACTTATTTCTATTGCTACGACAACTTCGAAGCCAATACTGTGGCTTTTGAGGTATGCCCAAGTGCGGGAATGGCAGCACAAGGCACCATCGTACAAGGTACCATTGAAGATATCATGGGTAGTAATGATAAGTTAAGTGTTTATGAAGGTGTCACTGGTTCTGGTACATCTGGTTCCCTGATTTTTGGGCCTACCAATGGGAACCTTACCGGAAATGTCATTAGTGGTACCGGAGCAAATAACTGCCTGATTTTTGTAATCAATAGCGATAATGTGTTTAGCTGTGCAGATGGCGACCAAACCGGCTTGCAGGTTTGTGGGGAGGATATTGCGCCGGGTGTAGTTGTCAATTTTGTAGCGACGATCCAAAATGTTTGTATAGATGATGGCCCTGTAGTGATCGGTGGAGGTATGCCTACCGGAGGGACCTACAGTGGTACAGGAGTAACGGATAATAACAACGGCACCGATTTCACTTTTGATCCGGTTGCTGCGGGAGCAGGACTGGAAACGGTCACTTACACCAATGGTGGCTCCGCTACGGATGATATTAATGTGATCCAGATCAATGCCAACATGGCTCCACAAAATGGTGATTTCTGCCCAAGTGACGGAGTTCAATTCATGTCTAACTTTGGAACACCTGCCGGCATGGGTGGAGTCTATAGTGGTACTGGCATTACCGATCTTGGTGATGGCATAAATTTTATCTTTAACCCAATGGCTGCTGGCCAGGGTGATCACATTATTACCTACACCTTTACCGATGGAAACGGCTGTAGTGATTCTGATCAGACCACCTTTACGGTTGCTTTTCCCAATGTCCAATTTACAGCCCTCGCTGATCTTTGTATTGATGCTGGCGTGCAAGCTGGCTTAGGAGGCGGCACCCCAATTGGTGGCGTTTATTCCGGCGACGGCGTAGTGGATGATAACAATGGGATGACTTATAGCTTTGATCCGGATGCGATGGCTACTGGCGTCGGGGTGCATACTATAACCTACACTTATGTCGATCCATCCAATGGTTGTACCAATATGGCCAGCGATGATGTGCAAGTCTTTGCATTGCCCAATGTGACTTTCACAGCTCCTGCCGACCTCTGTATCAACGCTGGTGCTCAAGGTGGTCTGGGCGGTGGAATGCCAACCGGCGGCGTTTATTCCGGTGATGGCGTTACCGATTCTGGAAATGGGGAGACTTATACCTTCGATCCTGATGCAGTAAATACCGGCGTCGGGGTGCATACGATTACCTATACTTTTACCGACGGCAATGGTTGTACCAACGCTGCCAGCGATGATGTAGGAGTTTTTCCCCTGCCAAATGTGACTTTCACAGCCCTGGCAGATTTGTGTTTAAATGATGGCTTACAAACTGGCCTTGGTGGTGGATCACCAGCAGGTGGTACATACAGCGGCGCAGGTGTGACGGACAATGGCGGAACCTATTCTTTTGACCCAGCAGACGCTGGCCAGGGAACCCATATCTTGACCTATGAATATACAGACGCTAATGGTTGTACCAACACTGCTACTGATGATGTGGAAGTTTTCTTTTTGCCAAATGTGACCTTTACAGCGCCTGCTGATCTTTGTATTAATGCTGGTGTGCAAGCAGGCCTAGGCGGTGGTACACCCATCGGCGGCGTTTATTCTGGCGATGGTGTCGTCGATGATAACAATGGCATGACTTACAGTTTTGACCCAGTAGTAGCTGGTGTAGGAACTACGACTATTACTTATGAATATACCGACCAAGGTACCGGTTGTACTAATTCTGCTAGTGATGATATAGAAGTCTTTGGGCTACCAACAATTGTTTGTTCAAACGATATTACAGAGGATAATGATCCGGGGCAATGTAATGCGGATATTTCAGTTCCAGCTCCCACTGTTTCTGGAGGTTGTTTTGGTACCACGATTACCAATGATTATAACGGCACTGCCGATGCTTCTGACAATTACCCTGTAGGTACCACCACGGTAACTTTTACAGTAATAGATGGCGATGGCAACTCGGCGACATGCGCTATGACTGTCACCGTGGAGGATAATGAGGATCCAACCATTAGCTGCCCGGGTGATATTTCACTAAATAGTGACCCTGGTACATGTGAAGCAACATTTACCGTACCTACGCCAACAGCTAACAATGATAATTGCGCGGTCACCGTATTGCGTTACCGCTACCGCAAGGTGGACAACATGGGCAATAATATTCCAGGTGAAGATTGGTCTGGTTATACCACTACCGCCATGCAAACGCTGGCTGGCGGATTCTGGAAAATCCAATGGCAAGCAAAAGATGCAGCTAATAATCAGAAAAAGTGCAGCTTCCTGGTAGAAATAATCGATAATGAACCGCCAAGCCCGGTTTGCTTGGATCCACTCATCGAATTTAATGGAGAAGATGAAATTTTCCTAACGGCTGCAGATGTGTTCGATGATGTAAATTCTACCGATAACTGTGGTACGGTGAATTTCGTCAGCGCCACACCAACTTCAGTAACTTGCGACCAGTTAGGGTCTATCGTTCCAGTGACCGTTATGGTAGAGGATGCTGCTGGAAACCCAGCTCAATGTACCGCTAATGTAGAAGTAGGCGGCTTCCCTTGTGACTTTAGTTTTGACCCAGATGGAATCAACTGTCCAGGTGGTAGTACTGCTGGATACGATGCCGGTACAGAAACCTTTACAATGACCAGCGAAGGCTGTTATGATCCTGGTTTCTACAGTCCAAACGATTTGCATGGCTTTATCAAAACCGACCTTTGTGGTGATGGCGAAATCATTGCTGAAATAACCGATGTAACTGGCAATGGCTGGGCAGGTATCACTATGCGGGAATCATTGCTTTCTGGGGCTAAAATGCTTCAATTGATGATAGACGGCACCTCCTTAACGATGCGGGAATTACGCCAAAGTTCTGGTGGATATGCTTTTGCCCATCAATTCCAAACCGCGGGCAAAAACTGGTTACGCCTAACGCGCAATGGCAATACCTTTGGCGCTTATCACTCTACGGATGGGGTCAGTTGGTCAGCTGTTTTGGTTACCCAGATTCAAATGGCCAATTGTATTCAAATTGGTTTGGTAACTGCCAATAAAGCAGCAAGCGGTAGTGTAACTGGTACATTTGAAAATGTGGAAGTCATCGGCAATGCCAATCCATTGGGTGCTCCAGATGCGTCTATTGACCAAGCCGAAGTACACTTTACTTACCAACCTGAAGTGAATATCTATCCGAATCCAAGTAGTGGTGAAACATTTGTTGACTTGAGTGCCTATCTAGGGCATAATACAAATATCCGGATATTCAACAGTGCGGGTCAATTGGTTGATTTGGTAGAAATCGATGAAGTTCAGGTCCCAACACAACGATTGAAAATGGATCAGTATCAAAATGGTTTATACTTGATTCAAGTACAGGCGGAAGGATTTGAAACGGTCACGAAGAAATTGACTTTGATGAAGTAAAATAAAAATACCTAAAATAAAACGCCCCTGAAGTATTGCACTCAGGGGCGTTTCTATTTTCACTGTCTGCATGGTATTTGAGAATGCTTGTCAATTCATTCCCTTGAAATAGGTAGTTTTTTTTGTCAAACGAAAAGCATGTTGTTCATGGAATCTGTAATACAAAGATGCTGCTATTTCAGGGTCTTTGCCTCCACTATTGTTTCAAATAGGTGGACTATTGTTTAATTGCGTATAATCAAGGTTTCATTTATCCCCTAAATCCCTTACTTTTGTATAACTCAAGGTTTTCATCTCCCTTCTTTTCAAAGATGCGTTACTTTTGTCTAAACGCTCATTAAGAATAATAGTGACTGATTCGTTTAGTGGATAAAAAGAAAAATATGAAGCAAACATTACTCCTATATTTTATTGGTATTAGTTTGATTACACAAGCCCAAATTACAGTTACCAATGCTACTTTCCCAGCCGCGTGGGATACTTTACTTACTGCTGTAGACAATCTACCATCCAATATTAATATCCAGACACCGGGCGGCGATTTAAGCTGGGATTTCACCACTTTGCAAGCGCCATTTACCCGCTCCAATGTTGTAAAACCAGCTACAGAAGGAGGTGCCTACGACCAATTTCCAACTGCAGACCTGATCGTCAATCTTACTGAAAATGGCGAAGGTTATAT
>BQJT01000248.1 GCA_021604845.1 Cyclobacteriaceae bacterium | reverse complement strand
AAGACAACGCTGGTAACGGGAACTACGATCATGATGTAGCCGGGATTGGGAGAGTTGATGCCTCGAATATTCAAAATGATGCTCAAGGAACAGGAATAGTAAGGATACTAAATCCCTTAGGGCTGGGAGACGACGAATTTTTAATGTGGGGCCACGATAATGGTGCACTGAATGCGAGCAACACTGTAGATGTACCTATTGGAGTTCAGGCGCGGTTTGAACGCGTGTGGCGGGTAAGCGAAGTAAATGCTTCCGGAAATGCAAGGAATGTCGGCATCGTAGACGTGAGGTGGGATCTGTCAGGCCTGGACCCGGTTACAGCATCTGATCTTAGATTACTAATTGACACCGATAATGATGGTGTATTTTCTGATGAAATCGCCCTCCTTGGGGCTACCAGTTTAGGGGGTAATATCTATGAATTTGCCCTTGTTCCCGGAGGTGTTTTGGGAATTAGGAACAACAGAAGGTTCACCTTAGGCACCATCAACGTAAGTCAAACACCCCTGCCAATTGAATTGAAGAATTTTGAGGTAAAGGTTCAAACTAAGGGAGTCGCTATTAACTGGACAACTGCCAGTGAAACCAACAATGATTTTTTTACTATTCAACGGTCTTCGGATGGACAAGAATTTGAAGATTTATTCCATATTCAAGGTGCCGGAAATAGCAGCGAGCTTCTAGCTTATGATACCATCGATTGGCAACCATTAGCCGGAAGGTCCTTCTATAGATTAAAACAGACCGATTTTGACGGTAAGTATAGTTTTTCACCCATAGAATCGGTGGTTTGGATAGTTCCTGCAGAAAATTTTGAGATTTTCCCAATACCGGCGTCAAACATTCTAAAGATACGGACGGAATCAGAAAACGCTGGTGAGGCGAAAGTTTCCATATTTGATTCTCAAGGCAGCATCCGATTGTCCGGCACTCTAGAATTCAATTCAGGAACACAGCTACATTCCTTGCCTCTGCCACAGATAGGTTCGGGTCTATATTATATAAGATTTCAGGGTAAAAGCATCAAAACCATCCCCCTTCTTATCAATAAATAGGGATTAATTTTCCTTATATACTATTTCTCCACCCACCACGGTCTTCTTCACATTTAACTTCCCTTCATCAAATGAGAATAATATGATGTCCGCTCTTTTACCTACAGCTATTTCGCCCCGATCGTCAAGCCCTAGCTTTTGAGCAGGATTCTTACTAGCCATATCGATGGCTTCACCCAATGAGCAACCGGTAAATTCAACCACATTTTCCACACCGCGGGTTACCAGGAATGATGCTCCGGCCAGCACCTGTTCTTCCGGAAACATGATAGCCCCTTCTTCGGTCATCACCAGTTTGCGGCCAAAATCCTCATACTCACCAGGCGGCATTCCCGCCAGTCTGGTAAGATCAGATACCAACACAGTGTTTTCAAATCCTTTGGCGTTCACAAAGGTGCGCACCTCTTCCCTGGTTAAATGAAAGCCGTCAACTATAATACTTGCGGTCAACCGGTCATCCGCTAATTGCGGCCACAACGGATTGTGATGCCGATGGATGGTGTTAGCACAACCATTTCCCAGGTGGGTGGAGACCGAAGCCCCCAATTCAATGGCCTGATTGATATCATCGGCCAAAGCAGCCGTATGCCCAATCGCCACTACAATATCCCGGTCACGACATTTCCTGATAAACTCCATAGCTCCTTCAACTTCAGGGGCGATGGTTACCTCTTTAATCCTGTTACCAGAGGCATTGTTCCATCTTTCGAACTCCTGCCAATCCGGCAACCGTATCCATTCAGGATTATGCACCCCACGGAATCCCGGTTCCGCTGAAATATAGGGTCCCTCCAGATGAAAACCAGGAATGGATTGGGCCAGGTGCTCATCGGCCAGCAAGCGGCTAAGCGTTTCGAAGCTTTTTGTCAATACCTCATCGGTATTAGTGGTTAAAGTGGGAAAAAAACTGGTTATCCCATTGCTCCAAAACCCCTCGGTGATCTTCCTTAAAGCACCAGCATCCATGGTATCACCAACAAATGAATGAGAAAGATACCCGTTTACCTGATGATCTATCAGGCCCGGGGCCAGGTAATACAAGCTGTCCGTACCAATATCTGTCGGTCTGTCGATTTCTTTTATCAAACCGTTTTCCATGGTGACAGAGATGGGAAGTCCATCGGTGTAGTAAATACCTTGAATAATCATACGTTTATCAGGTTGCTGGTTGATATCAGGTGTTGAACAACTGAAAATAAGCAATACCAGCAGATGAAAACAGGAAATTATTTGCATTAACATACGCGGGATGCTTTTCATTTTCAGATCGTTTTAAATAAAGTACTATCTTATTACTATAACTCGCAGTCTTCTCCGTTCTGAAGCGAGCTTGGAGAAGTCCACTTTAACACCTATGCCAATATGTCCTTCACTACGTGACCATGAACATCGGTAAGCCGGTATCTTCTCCCCTGCTGTTTAAAAGTGAGTCTTTCATGATCAATTCCAAGAATATGCAGCAAGGTTGCCTGAAAGTCATGAACATGAACCCCATTTGATACCACATTATAGCTCATTTCATCGGTTTCTCCATAAGTGATTCCAGGTTTTACCCCCGCTCCTGCCATCCACATGGTAAAGCATCCCGGATGATGGTCCCTGCCAAAATTATCTTTTGTCAGCCGACCCTGGGAAAAACTGGTGCGGCCGAATTCGCCTCCCCAAATTACCAGGGTATCCTCCAGCATGCCCCGTTGTTTCAGGTCCTTTACCAAAGCTGCAGTGGCCTGATCGGTTCCTATGGCCTGTCTCTTAATATCTTTAGGCAAATTACCATGCTGGTCCCACCCCATATGGTACAATTGGATAAACTTTACTTCTCTTTCCGCCAGCCTGCGAGCCAGCAGGCAGTTGGCTGCATAAGTACCCGGGATCCTGGCGTCTTCTCCATATAACTTATAAATATGATCAGGCTCCGAACCCAAATCAACCGCCTCTGGTACAGAGGTTTGCATTCTGAAGGCCATTTCGTATTGTTTGATCCTGGAATTGATTTCCGGGTCTCCCCAAATGCTGAACTGATGTTCATTGAGCGACTTGATATAATCCAACGCCCGGCGCCGATCCATTTCATGCACTCCATAGGGATTGTTCAGATACAACACCGGGTCCTTTCCGGATCTAAACTGAACGCCCTGGTGATGAGATGGTAAAAACCCATTACCCCAGGCTGAAGCACTAAGCGGCTGCGCCCCTCCACCTTTCGATACCAATACCACAAATCCAGGTAAATTTTCATTATCGGATCCAAGCCCGTAACTTAACCAGGATCCTATAGATGGTCTGCCGGTTAATTGCGACCCGGTTTGGACGAACATTACCGCTGGTTCATGATTAATGGCCTCAGTATGCATTGATTTAATAATGCATAGATCATCGGATATGCCCGCGGTATACGGCAGCAAATCACTTACCCAGGCACCTGAAGCCCCGTGTTGCCGGAACCCATAATAAGACTTAACCAGCGGGAAGGTTGACTGTTCGGTTACCATGCCGGAATTTCTTTGTGTACCCCTGACAGAATCCGGGATTTCTTTTCCATGCCATTTTTCCAATGCAGGTTTATAATCGAATGTCTCTATCTGAGATGGCCCACCACTTTGGAACAAGTAAATTACACGTTTGGCTTTGGGGCTGAAATGTCCTCCACCCAGGATACCCTGAACACCGGGATCCGCTTTAGCAAGTACTTCAGTGGGACTTAATAAATTAGCCAATGCGATCGATCCCAGGCCCATGGAGGTGTTCTTTAGGAATCTTCTCCGGGTACCTAACCTATTTAAATGATCCGATAAACTATCCATTATCGTATTGTATAGCTTTCATTGGTATTCATTATGCTGTGTACGATTGTAGTTAATGCCGCTAATTTTACCGGTTCATGCTGATTCGCCGGCATTTCCCCAATGGTTAAATAGTTTGTTGCAGCTTCTTTTTGTTGGGAAAACCGTTCAACTTCCTTTTGATAGAATTCACCCAGTATTTTCAGCTCCTGCGGGTCAGGCGTTCTGCCAGTGACTTGTCTAAAGGCAAACTTAAGCTGATCAGTGGGATGGCCTTCAAATTTGAACCGTATTTTATCAGCCAACACCCTGGCCGCTTCCAAATACTGAGGGTCGTTTAACAAAACCAATGCCTGTAACGGTGTACTGGTATTTACCCGCCTTACTCTGCATACGTCTCTGCCCGGTGCATCAAAAACCAACATGGAAGGAGGTGGCGAACTTCTTTTCCAAATGGTATATAAACTTCTCCGGTACAATCCCTCGCCGGGCTGCTGCAGATATTTATAACGCCATATTTTGTTACTTATCTCATCCCAAAGTCCTTCGGGTTGATATGGGTAAACACTTGGTCCGCCAACCTTATCAATTAGTAATCCACTTATTTTCAATGCATTATCTCTAACCATTTCAGCTTTCATGCGGTAGCTCGGACCCCTGGCCATTAGTGTATTTTCCGGATCAGCGGTCAGCATGTCCTTGGTAGTACTGGAGGATTGTTGAAAAGTAGCGGACATTACTATGGTCTTATGTAATTGTTTGATGTCCCAACCTGATTCCATAAAGGAAACCGCCAGCCAGTCGAGCAGCATGGGATGTGAGGGGATGGCACCCTGACTGCCAAAGTCATCAGAGGTCTTAACGATTCCCTGGCCAAAATGCATCTGCCAGATCCTATTGACAAACACCCTTGAGGTCAGCGGATTTCTTTGGTCGAATAACCATTTGGTTAAACCCAGGCGGTTGGGAGGTAATTCCTCTTCGAAGGCCAGTACTGATTCAGGAGTTCCAGCTTCTACAGTTTTACCGGGAGCACTGTAGACACCCCGATCCAGGATATGGGTAGATCTCGGTTCAGGAAGATCGCCCAATACCATGATTTCCGGTATCTGATTCACCTCCCGGTTTAGCTCGGTTCTATCGGTATAAAGAGCCTGGATTAAGGAATTTACCTGCGTATTAAAGTAGTAATGGTAGTATTCGAGCAAAAGCGATGAATCCTCATCCATATCCATTAATGCTTCAGTAACGTGATCTGGCAGGTAGTCAGCAAGCACCTCCAGGGCCGTGAGGCTTCTGCCAAAGATCTTTAATTCATCGATCCCTCCGTTTACAAAGGTCTTCATCTTGTCCCGGTTGCCAAGAACGAATCCCCGGAATCCATAGGTATGGATATCAGGTTGATAGAGTATCCCTTTGTAAAGATTGTTCTGGTCTACTTTTACCGGTGCTTCCTTTCCGTTCAGATAGATTTTTAAACCATCCGCGCTGCTTGAGCCATCGTAGGTAATAGTAACCTGTGTCCAATCTTTAACCGCCAGTTGAGCGGTGGTAGTGACCTGAATGGCATTGAAGGGCCAGGAATGTGAAATAATAAATCTTACCTGGTTGTTCTCAAGAAAAAGCGAATATCCCTTCAATCCAAGTCGGAGATCTTCACAGTGATAAAGAATACCTGCTTCCGGATATAAGGTATCCGGGTAAATAGCCAGGGATAAACTAAAAGGGTCCACCCGGTCGAACCAGCCGACCTTCTCTGGCAGGTTTACCCGGGTATAGTCATTTAGGAAAACCCCACGACCTTTATATCCAGGCCGGATCCCGGGTTCACTAACCACCGCTGGTTCACCGGCAGTCAGCGAAGGGGAGGCATAAACATCCGCTTCATTTTGGGCATTAAACTGATCGAATGGATAGTGAGCTGTAAGACCCAGACGGCTATTGCTTTTCAGGGAGGCCAGGATTCCCTCTTTGTCTTTTACCCAGGTAAGGTACTTTTTATCTGGTCTGGAGGAAAGTTGGGTCAGTTTCTCCTCCTGCTGTTTTATTTTCTCATCCAGATAATTCAGTATTTCTTCTTGTTCCGGCGTAGAGAGCAGCAGCGCAGGTCCCGGGGTTTGGTCAGGTCCGTATATAGCGGTGCCAATCTCGGCGGTACTATTGAAAAAGGCAAACATTTTATAGTAATCTTCCTGGCTTACCGGGTCATATTTATGATCATGACATCTGGCACATTCCATGCTTAATCCTAAAAATGCCTTTCCCAGTGTATTGGTCCGGTCGGCAACATACTCCGTTCTGTATTCCTCGAATACAATGCCTGCTTCAGAATTTCTTCGATGCAACCGGTTAAAGGCAGTAGCCATAATTGACTCCTGTGTGGCATTGGGGATCAAGTCCCCTGCCAGCTGCCAGCTGACGAATTGATCGTATGACACGTTTTGATT
>BQJT01000247.1 GCA_021604845.1 Cyclobacteriaceae bacterium | reverse complement strand
CATACTTACATTATCCCGGTAATGGCTCCTACAGCACTATTAGCTGGTCTGGCCTGGAACAGCCTGGATCAAAAAAAGTTAGTGGCGATTACCAGCTTAATACTGCCAACAGCGGCCCTGGCAGTATTCCTGGCTATATATCTCCCGGGATCATTGGATTACCATGTCAACAGTGATAAAGGCCTGATAGAACAAGTACCATCATCGGACGGTAGCACCAATGAGATTTATAGTTGGAAGGAGAAATCCTATTCCGCTCAATTTTATTCACAGGGGAAAATAAAGGAGATTTCGTCGATAAAGATCCTGAACGAAATCCTGGATAGGGAAGATTTCTATTTGATCGTAGACAAGCGTGAACTGAATGCGATACCGATTGAGTCTTTTACAAGGCTTCCTGATAGCAATAACCGGCATATCCTGCTGAAACATTCAAGCCCAGGTCACCAACAACAAAGAAAACTAAAAACTAAAAACTAAGAACTAAAAAAGCACCATTCATTAAAGAACGGTGCTTGAACTTTTAAATTTGGTATTTTTAGGCAACGGCAGCTTCTGGATGCGGCTTTGCATGAAGCACAGCGCCAATTACCCCGCCGGCAATTGCAAAGGCAATAGTCCATGCCACTACATCAACCAGGGCTCCGGTAAGGCTCATTAAGTTGCTGGTGGCAAACATAGTCATATCCCAGCTTAAATTAATGAAGAGCCCAATCACCGCTCCAGCGCTCAGCCCGCTCTTAAAGGTACTGATGTGGGCCCATTTCAGGAATATGTAGCTCAAAAGGGCTGCTGCAGATAAATTACCAAGCACCAACGACCACCATACCATGTGTTCGGTTTTGTCTACCCCTGTGGCACTACCCGCATTTGCGGCAAAGAATCCTTCCAGTAAAACCGCGTAAATAAGAAATCCCAGGATAAAGAAAGTGATGCCACCCACCAGGGTTCCGGTAATAAATTTTTTAGTATCCATTTGGTTTAATGTTTTGATTTATGCTGTTAATATAAGTAATTGATAATGAATTGAAAACAAAAATATTTTGATTTTTATATTTGGTTGTCCTGCTTAGTTTGCAGCAAGGATGCAACTAATCAGCAGCTCCCTAATACGACAAGATCCGGAATGGTATATTGTCAACGTGGGTAATTGAGTTACTTTTATTAGATTAAACCCAACTTATCTTTTGAATGGATAGCGCTCTAAACCCCAATCGATTGAGGATTCAGTCCGTAGATGTACTGCGTGGTATAGTAATGATCATTATGGCGCTGGACCATGTCCGCTTGTTTATGGGTGCCACCAGTTTCTCCCCGGTCGACCCCACCCAAACCACCGTAGCACTGTTCTTTACCCGTTGGATCACCCATTTCTGTGCTCCTGTATTTGTCTTTCTGGCGGGAACCAGTGCCTTTCTTTATGCTCGTAACACCAATTGTGATCTGAATACGTTGCGAAATTTTTTGTTAACCAGAGGGCTTTGGATCATTTTTGTAGAAATTTTTCTGCTTAATCTGGCGGCACAGTTTATTCCTTATCAATTCCTGGTGTTGCAGGTATTGTGGATTATAGGATGGTCAATGATCATACTAGCGGGATTGATTTACCTGCCCAAATCGGTGATACTATTAATTGCACTAGCTCTGGTATTCGGGCATAATTTGCTGGATTACCTTTTCCCTGAGGAAAATGGCTGGTTTTTTTCCTTTTTGCATAAACAACAGCTTTTTCCATCCAGCACTTTACCAATTTACATCCATTACCCGCTGCTACCATGGCCCGGGTTAATGGCTCTGGGATATCTTTTTGGCAGGCTGCTGGTACGGCCAACTCCCAATCGAAATGCGCAAATTTGGTTTATCGGGTTGATATGTGTGGCGCTGTTCCTGATTTTAAGGGGAATTAACTTCTATGGCGACCCTGCTCCCTGGGAAAATCAACCCAGAGGCCTGCTTTTTACTGTTTTGAGTTATCTGAACACTACCAAGTATCCGCCATCGCTGTTGTTTTTACTGATGACCATTGGACCTGCGCTGCTGGTTATTCCCTGGCTGGAAAAATGGCAGGGCAGGAAAGTAAAGATAATCAGCATATTTGGTAAGGTTCCCTTTTTCTTTTACCTGCTGCATTTTCTAATAATCCACATAATCGCCACCCTCTGGTCGCAATTAAGCTTTGGTACCACGGAATGGTGGCTCGGTGCACCATCCGGCTACCCCGAGGGCTATGAACTTAACTTATGGCTGATTTACGGAATTTGGGTGATGGTGATGATTCTTTGCTATCCCCTGTGCTATTGGTATTCCAATTACAAAAATGCACATAAGGAACAATGGTGGTTGAGTTACTTGTAGGTGAGCATGGAGCATAGAGCATGGAGCATGGAGTGGAGTATAGAGTATAGAGTGGAGCATGGAGTAAGCCGAGTAGAGGGCTATCCTAATTGCATCGGCTACAAGTTATACAGATTCATAACAAGTATTTTTGAGACTCTTGCTGTTTATCTTCAACCAATATGTCAAAATTCAGATTTCAGGATCTAGAAATTTGGAAAAGGTCAGTTAACCTAACGGATAGTCTTTTTGATCTGGCCGATAAACTTGAAGAAGAAAAGCAATTTCGATTTGCCGAACAACTTAGAGGCGCATCCCTAAGCATTTCAAATAATATAGCAGAAGGATCGGGTTCGTTATCTATCCGAGATTTTGGTCGTTTTTTGAATATAGCACATCGTTCTGCATTTGAAGTAGCGAACATGCTATTTATTCTTAATAAGCGCAAACTTATCACGAACAAGCAAATGCAACATGAGTTAGAGGAGATTGATGAAATATCTCGTATGATACAGGGATTTATAAGGTCATTGTATAAGAAAGAAAATGGGCAGTAAACAATACTCCATGCTCTATGCTCTATGCTCCATTCCATGCTCCATGCTCCATGCTCCATGCTCCATGCTCATAAAAAAAGGCCAGGCCTACACGAGACCCGACCTATCTTCAACCAGCTATGAACCTAAATAAACCAAATACATTATGACTATTAATTGCTCTTATGTAAAAAGTGATGTTCTTATGTCGTATTAAATAAATTCAAATTATAATTAAATAAGTGCAATTTGTAAATAAATACAAACAGGGGGTAAATAGTAACCTCCCGGTTAAAAAAAATTTTAATAAAATCTTATAACTGGCTAATAAACAGGATTATATAAACAAAAAAAGCTCCTGAATTTTTTCAGGAGCTTCTTGGTTGGTGCTAAATTTTGTATTTATTCGGCCGCGGGCCCTAGCGCTTCAAGCTTACTATTAAGCTCTTCGGCTTTATCATTCATCTTCAACTGCACATAGACAGTTTGCAAGGTTTCAATAACCACCCGGTCATCGGGGCTGATCTCATGAGCCTTTTGCAGATAAGGTAAAGCACTTTCAAATTGAGTCTTTGCTTTTTCCTCAATGGCTTTTCCTTCTTTCTGATAAGTCCTGAGGTCCATATCGTTCGCTTCCTTTAGAATTTCTGCAGCTTTGTTATAGTGATTTACTGCAAGATTAAAGGTGGCATCGAAATACTCGGGATCTGCTTCAATGGCTTTTTTGTAGTTGGCTACCGCCGCTTCATCATCTCCTGTCTGTTCTGAAATGTAAGCCAGGTTATAATAAAGGTTGGCATTGTCGGGCTCAGCTTTTATAGCCTTTTCAAGTTTTGCCTTCGCCTCGTCCGTTTGCTCGGTAATAATCAACAGGTTGATCTCTTCTTTCATCAGTGCTTCGTCATCCGGAAACTGCTCCCTGGCCATTTCTATTACCTCCAGGGCCTTCTCATTATCGTTGTTTTGAGACCGTTCGAGATAAATTACGCTGCTATAAATGTCCTGGTTATGATAATCCAGATCTATTAATTTATAGTAGTTCTCCAGTGCCTTATCAAAGTTTTCACCTTGTTGGGCGGCTATACCTGCATAGTAGTAACCGGTAGTGTCCGAAGGCTTCAAAACTGCGGATTTTTCAAAATAAATCAATGCGTTGTCAAAATCCTCCTGATTATAGGCTTCTGCTCCCTGATTGATCATGGTTCCCCACATATTATCAATCTTAATGGCGCTGAGTCCGTCGTAATTACCTCCCTCATCCAACTCCTTGGCCTTATTGTATGCCTCTACGGCTTCGCTCATTGCCTCATCCTGCATATCCTGATATTCAGGTTCCTCAGAGAATGCAATTGCCTCATAAACCTCGCCCTTGGTGAACCAGGTTTTAGCCTTGTCCATGGTTTTTTCATGAGCAGTAGCTAAGTCTATTTGTTCCTTGGCTTTCATCAATTCTCCACTTTCCTTGAATTGCGAAGCTTTGTTAACTGCTGAGTTTTGAGCATATACCCCAAAAGCCATCAGACAAAAAATAACAAGTGATACAAGCTTTTTCATAATTGTATTAAGTAGTTCTTTGAATAAATTAAGTTAATAAATAATATTTTTAATTTTAGTTTTCATTTGATTCATTTTCAGTTTTATCAATTTCCGTGCCTGATTCTTCTTCGAACATTTCAATTTTTTCCACCGAGCTGATTTCGTCACCTTCATTAAGCCTGATTAATCGAACCCCCTGAGTAGCTCTGCCCATTACTCTTACAGTCTGTACTTCCATCCTAATGGTGATTCCAGACTTGTTAATAATCATCAGATCATCGGTATCAACCACCTCCTTAATGGAAACTAATGGGCCGGTTTTTTCCGTTAAATTAATGGTCTTTACTCCTTTTCCGCCCCTCTTGGTGATACGATAATCATCAATGGAAGATCGTTTTCCATAACCTTTTCCAGAAACCACCATCAGGTCGGACTCAGCCCGGTTGACGCAGACCATCCCTACTACCCGGTCATCCGCGCCTTCTAACCGGACCCCCCTGACCCCGGCGGCAGTTCTGCCCATGGGTCTGACATCCTGTTCGTGAAAATGAATGGCCCGTCCGGATTTTTTGGCGATCACAATGTGATTATCACCATTGGTCAGCTTTACTTCTAGTAACTTATCACCTTCTTTGATGGTTATGGCATTTATTCCATTGGACCTGGGGCGGCTGTAGGCCTCTAATGTAGTTTTCTTAATGGTTCCCTGTTGGGTGCACATTATCAGATAATGATTATTAATGTAATCCTCATCATTAAGGTTCAATACATTAATTACCGCCCTGATCTCATCACCAGACTCAATATTAATCAGGTTCTGGATTGCCCTTCCTTTAGCAATTTTACTGCCTTCAGGTATCGCCCAGACCTTTTTCCAATAAACCTTGCCGAACTCGGTAAAGATCAGCAGATAATTGTGGTTGAATGCGGTAAACAGGTGTTCGGTGAAATCGTCGTCCTTGCTGCCGGCACCTTTTGCACCAACACCACCCCTGCCCTGGGTACGATATTCAGTTAAGGGAGTCCTTTTGATATACCCCTGATGACTAATGGTGATCACCATCTCTTCATTGGGGATCATATCCTCATCAGTGAAATCATCCGCACTATGCTCTATTTCCGTGCGTCGTTCATCTCCGTAACGTTCCTGAATTTCGTTCAACTCATCCTTTATGATCTGCATTCTAATCTCCTCACTACCAAGGATTTCATTCAGACTCTTAATGAGCTCCATTACTTCTGCGTATTCTGACTGGATTTTATCTCTTTCAAGCCCGGTTAAACGCTGGAGTCTCATTTCCAGTATCGCTTTGGCCTGTATTTCAGATAGTTGAAACTGTTCTATCAGCCCGGTCTTTGCAGTTTCAGGATCCCTCGAATTTCTTATCAGGGCGATCACCTCATCCAGATTGTCCAGCGCAATCAGATACCCTTCAAGTATGTGGGCTCTTTTTTCCGCTTCTTTAAGGTCGTGTTCGGTTCGCCTGATTACCACCTGGTGCCGGTGCTCCACAAAATAGGTAATCAGCTGCTTTAAATTCAGTGTTTGGGGGCGTCCTTTAACCAGGGCCACATTATTGACACCGAATGACGATTGAAGCTGCGTGTATTTAAACAGGTTGTTCAATACAACGTTTGGGATACCGTCTTTGCGCAGTTCATAAACGATCCGAAGCCCGTCCCTGTCCGATTCGTCCCTTATATCTGATATTCCTTCAATACGCTTATCGTTGACCAGTTGAGCAGTCTTCTCAATCATGTTGGCCTTATTCACCATATAAGGGATCTCAGTAACGATAATTCGTTCTTTGCCCTTACTGGTAGTTTCAATCTCCGCCTTGGCCCGCATTACCACTCTTCCTCTTCCTGTCTCAAATGCTGACCTGACACCCTGATACCCATAAATAATACCTCCGGTTGGAAAA
>BQJT01000246.1 GCA_021604845.1 Cyclobacteriaceae bacterium | reverse complement strand
GATCTTATTTGATACGGGATTGGGGTATTCAATTGAATACCTTGTATCATTCTTAAATAATTTAACTAAAAGAAGATGAAATTGCAATATATATATGAGCAATAATGAAGGTCACTAATTACCGGAGGTTATAATTTGTTGATTGGTTCAGGAATGCTATAGCGTAAACCGCTGCTAGGTAACTGGTCCGGGATTAAACAACACCAGATCGTTATGCAGTTTCAACCGATCACAGGCAACCTGCTTTTTCCCACTGGCTACATCCAGAATATATTTAAAAAGCTCCCAACCTTTTTGCTCAACAGTTTTTAAACCCAGCGCAACCTCACCTGCGTCAATATCTATCAGGTCGTGCCAACGTTTACTTAAAACAGAGTTTGTACTCACTTTCACCACAGGAAGCATGGCCAGTCCATAGGGTGTGCCTCTCCCGGTGACAAAAACATGGGTATTCATGCCAGCCGCCACTTGAAGGGTGCCGCAAATAAAGTCGCTGGCTGGTGTGGCGACGAATGACAGGCCTTGCTTTTTCACTTTCTCACCGGGGGAAATCACATCTACTATTGGGCTGGTTCCTGATTTTACCACCGAGCCCAGGGCTTTTTCTACCACATTGCTCAATCCCCCTTTCTGGTTTCCAGGAGTAGTATTTGCACTTCGATCCGCTCCACCGGATGCCAGGTAATCATCGTACCATTTTAATTCTCCCACAAAACGATCCAAAACGTCTTTATCTGTCATTCTGGGGGCCAATACATGGGCGGCATCCCTGACTTCGGTCACCTCTGAAAACAGTACGCTTCCACCGGCCCTAACAATTAAATCCGATGCAAAACCAGCTACCGGATTGCCGGTGATACCTGATAAACCATCGCTGCCACCGCATTGCATGCCAACCACTAGCTTGCTTGCCGGACAGGTTTCTCTCTTTCGATGATTAAGTCTGCTCAGATGCTCTTCAGCCATTTTAAGACCAGCTTCAAAAATTTCGCTAAAACCCCGATTATCGGTATCCTGCATATATAGAATTTGTGATTGATTCGAATTGACTTCACCTATTAACTGCTCAGGCCTTAATTTTTCACAACCCAACCCTAAAATCATCACCTGATTGCCAAAGTTCGGATTATCAATGATGTTTCTGAGGGTACGCACAGGAATCTGGGCCAGTGGCGATTCTATAGCCACCCCACATCCATAGGTGTGGTTAATTGGTACCACATCATCCACATTAGGGTATTTTTGCAGTAATTCCTTTTTCACCAGAGTAGCCAGATGTCCGGCCAGACCAGCTACACAATGAACACTGGTGGCAATTCCCAAAACATTCCTGGTACCGACCGAACCATTTTTGTTCCTGTAGCCTTCAAAATTATACCCTGTCAGTGGTTCTGCTGTGTATAGTTCAGTTCCTGGCTGAGGCAGGTTTTTCAGACTTGGCGGTTCAGGCATACTTATTTTCGAATTTGACACCCACGCTCCTGCTTTAATGGAAACCTTGGCAAACCCGATAGTTACACCGTACCTAATAATTGGATCACCTTGCTCAATATTTAAACAAGCCAGCTTATGTCCCATTGGGACATGTTCCAGGGCCATTTTATTGCCGCTCCATGGCTCCTGCTTTTTCAAGCCTTCTGGTTTGATCACTATTACTACATTATCCGATTCATTGATCCTGATGGTTACTCCCGGAATTAGTGCTAAATCCATGTTGCCAGATATTCTAATAATTTTCGCTTTAACTGCTGTTACTGAATTGTTTACATCTGTTCGTCCCAGTTAACTTCTCAGTTATGGGGTTCTCTTGTACTAAACAATATAGAGTTTTCAATATAATCCCCATAATAATACCTTGTTGGCAACTACCACCGATGTTGCCAGTTCAGTTCGGAACGGTAATGATGATCCGTAAACAAAAATTCCATATTTTTAAATTAACAATCGCCGCACAATGAGTTCATGCTTAGATTTCTAATTAGTTATAGGACGGTGCCGGTATGCATAATCATTTTATTTAGCATATTGGGATGTGACAGGTTACAAACATCATCTGAAAATCTGGATGCAGAAAAATTATTTACCTTTCAGGTTTACCCCCTTTTAGAGTCCAGGTGCTTTGGTTGTCATGGAGATGACCCGAAAGAAATTGAGGGCGAATTCGACATACGCTCGTTCAAGGGTATGTTAAAAGGCGGCGAATCAGGGAAGCCGGCACTAATTCCCGGTGACGCTGAACGCAGTCCCATTTATTATGCAGCTACCCGGGAAGATGAAGATTTCGCCATGCCCCCTAAGGACAATGACAAATTATCACAGGGTGAGTTAGACGATCTGTACAACTGGGTCCAGGCTGGAGCGCCCTGGCCTTCGGATAAAAGACGCCAGGAATTGATAACTGCCGGTGGATGGGATTATAGCGGCAAAGTCCCGGTAAGTACCAGCGAAGCCCTTTCTGAATCCTGGGCTAATCGGAAATACAACCCTGCTGAAATATGGGCCTTCTACCCGTTACGTAAGGACCATGTTCCATGGGAACACCTGAATAATGATAGCACACAGAACCCAATTGATGCTTTCATCAATAAAAAACTTAGTGAATACCAAATTAAGGCTGCTCCAAAAGCCGATAAGCTAACCTTAATCCGAAGGGTGACTTTTGACCTTATAGGCCTTCCACCTTCTCCTGAAGAAATTGCCGCATTCATTAATGATGATTCACCGGATGCATATTCTAAAGTTATTGATCGGTTGTTGCAAAGTCCGCATTACGGAGAACAATGGGCCAGGCATTGGCTGGATGTAGTGCGATATGCTGACAGTGATGGTTTCTCCAATGATTATGTTCGTCCAAATGCCTGGAGATACCGGGATTATGTTATAAGGTCTTTTAACCAGGACAAACCGTATGACCAGTTTGTAGTGGAGCAAATTGCCGGAGACGAGCTGGATCCCCAAAATCCTGAGAACCTGATCGCCACCGGATTCTTGAGAATGGGCCCCTGGGAACATACCAGCATGAGCGTCAAAGCGGAAACCAGGCAATATTTCCTGGATGATGTTACCAACGCTGTTGGTGAAACTTTCCTGTCTCAACCGCTGCGTTGTGCCCGCTGTCACGATCATAAATTCGATCCGATTCCTACCAGGGATTATTACAGTGTCCAGGCAGTGTTTGCTACCACACAATTTGCGGAGAGACCAGCACCTTTTCTCGAAGAAGAGAATTTACATTTACTCAAGGAAGAAAAGAACCGGGTATTGCAATTGCTATCTAAGGCTGAAACTGAGAAACAAAATATCACGGAAAAAGAGGAGTACTACGCCAAACAGTGGATGCAGCAGCACGGATTTAACTACCTCCCCAAAAATCAACGAAGGAAATTACCTGAAAACCAACAACCCCCCAGATATCATGGGTTAACCCACCAGGACCTGGGTTATCGCAAACTGTTAAGCAAACGGGTACAACGTTACAAAAGAGAACTGGAAGGGTTTCAGGTGCTGGCTTTTAGTGTTTACAATGGGCCATTAAAGGTAATCAATAGCGACCGACCATTCAGGGTGCCTGAATTGGTCGAAAGCGACCCCCTTCAGGAAACATTTATTCTAACCGGCGGATCGGTTTACGCGCCCGCTGATAAAGTCGATCCGGGAGTCTTAAGCGCACTTCCTTCCTTACAGGATAGCCTGGTGTTGTTAGATTCAGAGCTTAGCCTGGCCCGGGAAATTGCTAACAGTAAAGACTTAAGAAGACTGGATTTTGCTCGCTGGATTGCCGATAAGAACAATCCCATGATCAGCAGATCAATTGTAAACAGGATTTGGCAGTACCATTTTGGAAAAGGCATTGCTGAAAATTCCAATAATTTCGGAGTAACCGGAAAGCAACCTACCCATCCTGAGTTATTGGATTGGTTGGCCGCAGATTTGGTTGAAAATGGTTGGTCAATAAAAGGACTACACAAATTAATAATGACCTCCCAGGTGTACCAGAGAAGCAGCCGGCATCCTGATAAACAACAGGTTTCCCAGATTGATGTAAATAATAAATATTTATCCTGGTTTGAACCGCGCCGTCTGGAAGCAGAAGAAATCAGGGATGCCATGTTATTTGCTTCCGGTGAGCTAAATACCGAAATAGGAGGATTACCGGTTAGACCTGAAATGCACCGGGAGCAGGCTTTACAGCCCCGTCATGTTATGGGCTCAATCGCTCCTGCATACCAGCCCTCCCCTGTTCCGGAAAGCAGAAATCGCAGATCCATCTACGCTCTAAAATTGAGGGGCTTAATCGATCCAATGATGGAAGTATTTAACCAACCGATGCCTGATCTTAGTTGCGAAAGACGCACTGCGTCCAGTGTAACACCTCAGGTGTTCATGTTGTTTAACGACAAAGTGGTAAGAGACCGGGCGGTAGCCATGGCCGAACGGGTAAGCAACCGCACTCCCGATACTGGTAAGCAAATATCAATGGTCATCCGGGAAATCCTAAACCGTCCAGCTATTTCGCAAGAAATTGATAGAACCATGGGTTATTGGAATCGAATGGTCGAATACCACCGGGAAAACCCGTTTCCAGAAGAAACATATCCCACCCAGGTAGAACGTGAAATGTTTGAAGAAATGACCGGAGAAATATTTCATTTCGTTGAAGAACTGGAGGCGTATAAGAATTATACCCATGATCTAAAAAGCTGGGAAGTTGGTCCCGAAACCAGGGCGCTGGCAGATGTTTGTGTAGTATTGTTTAACTCCAATGAATTTATTTATGTGTACTGACCACTCAAAGTTGAACAGACGGGAATTCATATATGGTATCGGTACCGGTGTTGGTTCACTAGCGCTGGGCAGCTTGTTAGGCTGTCAAGACAAACAGCAACCCGCTAAGCTGATAGAAAAGGTTGGCAAGCTGGCCGAAAGCCCACTTGCACCAAAACCTGCAATGAATATACCGAAAGCACGGGCCTGTATTTTTCTAATGATGGAAGGTGGACCCAGTCACATCGACACTTTCGATCCCAAGCCAAGTTTAGAAAAATTTCATCTCAAAAAATTTGAGCGGGAAGGAGAAAACTTTTCAGCAATGTCCAGCGGTAACCGGTATATGGTTAAAAGCCCTTTCAGCTCTCGTAAAGTGGGACAATCTGGCGCAGATATGTGTGATCATTTCGTACATCTGCCAAAGGTAGCCGATGACATTTGTTTCTATCGGGGGTGTCAGGCGGAATCAGTCAACCATCCTACAGCTCAATATCATATGAACACCGGTAACCGCTTTGGAGGGGATCCGGCGGTGGGGTCGTGGGTAACCTACGGACTGGGGTCTTTGAATCAAAATATACCGGCATTTGTAGTACTGCCTGAAGTAGCCTACCCGCAAGGCGGGGCAGCGAACTGGTCCAATGGATTTTTGCCAGCCCATTATCAGGGTACTCCATTGAGGCCAAAAGGATCACCGATTTTAAACCTGGCTCCGCCTCCCGGATTGAGCAGATATCATCAACGTGAAAGCCTTGATTTATTGAAAACGTTTAACCAGGATCACCAGCAGCTACACCCTGATCATCAGGAGCTATCGGCCAGAATATCCAATTACGAGCTGGCCTTCAGAATGCAAATGGAAGTTCCCGAGTTGATGGATATTGACTCTGAGTCCGAGGATACCAAGGCTATGTATGGAATTGGAGAACCCGAGACCGATGCATTTGGCCGCAAATGTTTGCTGGCCAGGCGGCTGGTGGAACAAGGTGTGATTTATGTACAATTGTTTTCCGGAGGATGGGATAGTCATGATTTTCTGGCCAGGGCACATGGAAGTCTCATTAAAAGTATCGATAAGCCCATAACTGCGTTAATCACAGACTTGAAAAGAAGGGGTTTGCTGGATGAAACGTTGGTGGTCTGGACGGGGGAATTTGGGCGGACACCGGACAATGGTATTAGAGAAGGGGGAATTGCTTATGGAAGGGACCACAATCCCACTGCCATGAATATGTGGTTCGCCGGCGGCGGTGTAAAAGCCGGACATACCATTGGCGCAACAGATGAGATCGGAGAAAAGGCAGTAGAAGTGGTCCATCCTATCCGCGATGTACATGTAACTATGCTGCATTTAATGGGTCTTGACGATAACAAACTAACTTATTTCCATGGCGGTCGGTTCAAGCAACTGAGCCAATTTGGAGGGAAGGTTATTAGTGAGTTGGTGAATTGATGAGTTAGTGAGTTGGTGAATTGGTGAGTTAGTGAATTGGTGAGTTGGTGAATTGGTGAGTTAGTGAGTTGGTGAGTTGGTGAGTTAGCTTTAACAATAATTAGCATTAAATATTTTCTATG
>BQJT01000245.1 GCA_021604845.1 Cyclobacteriaceae bacterium | reverse complement strand
CGTGAACTGCTCAAAACAAGCACACTCCATGTATCAGAAGTAGCTTATGAAGTTGGATTTAAAGACCCTGCCTACTTTAATCGGACCTTTAAAAAAGAATTTGGTGCCAATCCAAGTGAGACGCGTTAGTTATTGATAATCAGTTGATTAATTTTGTTTATTACCTTCCTTTGGGACTATAGTCCAAATATTTTTCCATACTTGGGATTATTATCCAAATCGCTGACACGATGGTGCAAGCCAATCGAAGTGTTGGGACTTAAGTTTGTTGTATCAAATCGATAAACATTTCCTAATACAAAAAAAGAACCATGAAAAATCAAAGTATTATTGCTCGTTTAAATTTGTCCATTACTGTATTATTCGTATTCTTTTTAATGCTCAGCTCCTGTACCAAAGAGCAAAGAATTGCTCCTTATTCCCCACCATCAACACCCATTTCAGAAACTATTTATGAAATGAAAGATGTATACAATGGCCTGGAAAGAACTTATGAGATGAGCCTGCAGACTCTCGAGGAGGGGTCATCCGATCAATTCATTCTCAGTAATTTTGGCAACTATAGAATCCAGGTAAAGGCATATGTAGTCAATGGCCAAATCAGTATTCCAACACAAAATTTCTTTTCTGAGCATTATGACCTAGAGATCTACAACGGTACAGGTACCCTAACAGCCGATGATTTGAAAATCAAGTTTTGGGCCCGGGAAGCAGGTCATGAATTTTCGCATGAGCTAGCAGGCGTATTTCTAAGATAGAATACACTATTTCTAAATCCGGCTTCTATTTTTTACTCCCCTTTACCCGATTTCTCCACTGGCTTAGAATAGGCTGGTGGAGTCTTTATTTGAAATCAAAGCTTTGAGATCGGTAGATATTTATGAGTTGAACCATTAGGCATTGGATTTAAAAGTCTGTTACTGCCGCAAGCAAAATATATCATAATGTAGTATCTTACAAGTAGAACCTTATTTACCAAGCTCCTTTCTTTAATCACTATTAAGCCTCCAAATTGATTTAAACCTGGTTTATCCGGGTCTCTTAATCCTACCACGGATATCCCGCCAAGCCAACAAAACCAGGTATTTAGAGCTTGTTTGGATTTTGGTCTTTATGCCGAAAATAGTCAATTTTTCGTTTAAACAAGGCGCAGGTTCGGGATCATAGCATCGCTATGAAGCCCGGTTCTGTAACGCAGTGTCCCGAAGGGATGGCTATGCCATAAGCGAAAAAGTGACATTTGCAGGCCAAATAATAAAGTCCAAACAAGCTCTTAGTAGCCAATGCAACATAATTGGTGATTTTTGACCGATGACTGGAAGTCCGCAACTGCGTTCACGGCTAATTTTGTCGTAGGTACTTATTCCTATTTCTAACCATAAAACTATGAATCATGAAAAAACTTCACCTGGTACTTTCTCTTTGTATCACTATGGGCCTGGGTTTACAGCATTCCCTGCAAGCACAAACCTATGCTACTCCTGAATTGAAGCAAAAAGCCGAAGCGGAAGATGCTGCTAAATTGCAAAAGATCCAGAAGGACCCACAAGCCTATCGGGCGAAAGATGGAAACCCGGATCAATTTTTAAAAGCTAAATCTACCGAAAAACCAGTACCGATCACCTATGCCGCTCCAGTTGATATAAACTGTCCGGACCTGTACAAGCTGATTGCCATAGAAACAAAAGATCCCGATAAAAAACACACCGAACAAGAAATGAAAGCCTTTCAGCAGGAAGCGGAAGGTGAATTCAAAAAAATGAATATCGTATTAGATTGGGAAAACCGACGCTGGTATTTCATTCCTAGAAACAATCAGATTAAGCCTACGGAAAGGAAATTTTGGGTGGAAGGAGATGTCCTTCAATTTTTAGAATGCGAGGAGTGCCAGGACAATACTTTTACCATTACAGAACATACCGATAATGCACTGATCCTGCAACTCCAGCCGCAGGACGAAGGGCAGTATTTTGTCTTCTCTTTCACTTTTAAAAAATAATCCTGCTCTGACAACTTAGTACCTCTCAACATCTCGTCATCTCAACGCAAAATCAATTCCTATGAAAAAGCTATATCTATTTTTAATAATAGGCTGTTGCCTGGTCAATATCACTTATAGCCAGGAAGCTCGGGTAATCCTTTCCACCCGTGTAAACCATGTGAAAAGTTATGAAGGTTCAGCAACAAGTCAATTTTCTTGCCAGGAAACGGGGACCGAAGAATATACGGCTCATGTTCATACGGCTATTAATGATAATCTAAATCCTTTGGACGCCAACTCGGGTTGCCTGACCTGCAATAATAATGGCAATTGTACTTACGGCGAGAATACGGCAATTATTACCAATCGGAACACAAAATCTGTTCTTATTACTACCTACATCAGAGCCTGGGAAAATGATTTTGGTGGCAGATGCAACTTTAATGGTGGGGATGATTGTGCGGCAAATCCCTCAGATAGTTACAATGTTCCTTTCCGTGCCGATGCTTATCCCAGTAATAGCACCTATACAGAATCGGACCTTTTTGATGCAGACGATCATGAATGGAGTATTGACTTTACCTGGAAGTACTCTAATAAAAATTTTAATAATACCAATATTACAGCGCAATCTACACTGTGTACGAATCAAAGCCTTACGGCGTCCAGCGGTGGTATCCGTACCTGGGTCTTCTCCCTTACGGCAGGGGTGCCTTATGAATTTGAAACCACTTCCGGCCCGGATACTTATTTGCGGATTTTCAGTTCAGATGGCTATACCATAGCTGCATTTGATGATGATGGTGGACCAGGCACCTTGTCGAAAATCACGTATACCCCGTCTTCATCTGGCGTGCATTTTGTTGAAGTCAGTCAATTTCCAAGAAAAAATTTGTTGGAAAACGCAGTCTTATCCTTTAGGAATAAGCAAGTGGTTATTAGCTGTTCCGCAAATGTTATTACCACGGCAACCAACGGCTGCGGTTCAAACGTAACACTGACACCGCCTACCACTACTTGCGCGGATCCCATTTCAAGTACAGTGGGCACACGAAGTGATAATCAGTCGTTGACCGCCCCCTATCCCGTGGGTACCACAACAGTTACCTGGACGGCAACTAATACCGCAGGCACTACTGCCCAATGTGTGCAAACGGTAACTGTCCAGGACCAAACCCCACCTACGGCGATCTGTAAGGATATTACAGTACAAATAAGTAACCTAGCACCCGTCACTATTGCGGAAAACGCCGTCGATAATGGCTCCTTTGACGCCTGCGGCATCCAATCCTTTGATACCGATGTGACGTCTTTCGATTGCAATAACGTACCACCGGTAACCATGACCGTAACGGATGTCAACGGCAATACCAGCAGTTGTACTGCAAACGTCACCTTAGCGCCAAACAACCTGATCATCTATGTCAAGAAAAATGCTACCGGCTCGAATAACGGCACCAGTTGGGCGAATGCTTTTACAGACCTGCAATCGGCAATAAGTGCGTCGGGCATCTGCGGCGGACAGATTTGGGTTGCTGCCGGCACCTACTATCCCGATGAAGGAGGAGGTCAAACCAATAATGATCAGAATGCCTCTTTTGTGATGAGAAACAATCTGTCTATCCTGGGCGGCTTCCCCAATACTGGCAACCCGGGCCTCGGCCAGCGGAATTGGGTGAACAACCCAACCGTGTTAAGTGGAGAAATCGGTAACCTGAGCAACACGATCGACAATAGCTTCCGCATTATTAATAACGATAATAACGGCCTGAACAATACGGCAATACTGGATGGTTTTACCATTACCAGCGGTAGAGTCGGGATATACAATGAAGCATCCTCTCCGGCTGTGCTTAATTGTGTTTTCACTAATCATGATCCAATAGTCAATGGCGGTGCAATGTACAATAATGCTGCTTCCCCAGCCGTGACCGGTTGTACCTTTACCAACAATACGGCAGTTAAAGGTGCCGGGATGTATAATGTTAATGGCTCTAATCCAGTACTTACAGATTGTTCTTTTATCGATAATATGGTCACTCACTATGGCGCAGGGATGTACAATGAGGCTTCTTCTCCAACCCTAAACAACTGCTCCTTTAGCGGAAATTCTGCAACGAGTAGCGGTGTTGGAGGCGGAATGTACAATGACGCCTCTGCCCCATCATTGACCAACTGTACTTTCAATGACAATTTTGCAAGTAATGGTGCCGGGATGTATAATGCAAATATCTCTTCCCCAACCTTGAACGGCTGCAACTTTACATTGAATATTGCAGATTTCCAAGGCGGCGGGATGTATAATTATAATGGCTCCAATCCGATGCTCTCCAACTGCACTTTCGACAATAATGAAGCTTATTATGGTGGAGGTATGCACAACAGTTCCTCTTCTCCCATATTGAACGATTGTAATTTTAATAATAATATGGCTGATGGGGCTGATGGTGGTGGAATGTATAATGACGACGCTTCCACAGTTTTGACTAACTGTAACTTTAATAATAATAGTTCGCCGTCTGGCGATGGGGGCGGAATGTACAATAGTGGAAGCGGTTCCCTGGTATTGACCAATTGCTCTTTTGAGGGGAACACTGCAAGTGGTGGCGGTGCGATGTCCAATTCTGTGCCTTCTCTGACCTTGAATGGCTGTATCTTTAACAATAACCAGGCCTCCGGTTTGGGCGGCGGGATGAAGAATAATAATGTCTCGACTTTCACCCTGACTAACTGCTCCTTCACTTCCAATATAGCATTTACTGACGGGGGCGGAATGTACAATAGTAATACTTCTCCTTCAGTCGAGAATACTCCCTTTAATAATAACTTCGCCGGTAGAAATGGTGGTGCCATGTACAACATCTCTAATGCCTCTCCGGCTATTACTGGCTGTACTTTTACTGCTAATACGGCAGGATCTAAAGGTGGCGCCTTGTCTAATGAAAACGATTCTTCTCCTATAGTGACCAACTGTACCTTCGATGGTAATGCGGTCACCTCCACTTCTAGTGGCTATGGGGGCGCAATTCAAACCGCTGACTTCGGCGTACCAGTAATCACTAACTGTACCTTCAGTAACAATATGGGCATAAATGGTGGGGCAATAGCGAATGAAGGCAGGTTTAATGATATGACCGTAACCAATTGCTATTTCAATAGCAATACAGCGACCAGCCGGGGAGGAGCGGTTTATCTATTTGACTCTGATGTCACTTTCATCAACTGTGTCTTCTGGAACAACTCCGCTATCAGTCAGGGTGGCGGGATATTTAACAATAATTCCGCAACATCAATATTAAAAAATTGCACCCTCAATAGCAATTCGGCTAGCCAAGGTGGTGGAATATACAATGTTAGTAGTGGTTTATTTATTTTAACCAATTGCATCTTATGGGGAAATAGCACCGAATGGACACAGAATGGCGGCGGCTTTCCTCCCGTCAACTACTGCATCATCCAGGGTGGTTATCCAGTTGGTTCGAATAATCTAAATACGGACCCCTTCTTTGTCAACCCTGCCATTGGCAACTTGCGGCTCGACCCTTGCTCACCCGCTATTAATGCAGGAAATAATGGCAATGTACCCGGCGGTATCACCACTGACCTGGATGGAAACGCCCGAATCTCCCAGACTACCGTAGATATGGGCCCCTACGAGTGGCAGGCGGGTGGCACTCCTTGTAATAATCCACCAATAGCTGTATGTCAGGATATTACGGTCACAGCGGATGCCAATTGCCAGGGAGTAGCTGTAGCTGCGGATTTTGATGGAGGTTCCACCGATCCGGAGAATGGTCCGCTAACTTTTTCGGTGAACCCTGTACCTCCGTATTTTTCACTGGGCACCACTCCTGTTATTCTGACCGTAACCGACAATGGCGGAAAAAGTAGTACTTGTTCCGCCAACGTCACGGTCAGTCCACCACAGGCTATCTGCCAGGACATCACGGTGCAACTGGATGCTACCGGGCATGTCTCCATTGCAGAAAACGCCGTTCATAATGGCTACTTGAACCCTTGTTCCAACCTGACTTTTGATACGGATGTAACCAATTTTAACTGCACGCATGTACCGTCCACTTCCGTAACCATGACGGTAACGGATATTAGCGGCAATAGTAATAATTGTTCGGCTACCGTCACAGTCAACCAGCAGAATAACCTGATCGTCTACGTCAAGAAAAATGCTGTTGGGGCCAATAATGGTACGAGTTGGGCTGATGCGTTTACGGATTTGCAAACGGCGCTGGCTGCAGCCGGTCTTTGCGGTGGTCAGATCTGGGTCGCGGCAGGCACCTACTATCCCGACGAGGGCGCAGGCCAAACAAATAACGATCCAAATGCTTCCTTTGTGATGAAAAATAACCTGTCTATCCTGGGCGGTTTTCCCAA
>BQJT01000244.1 GCA_021604845.1 Cyclobacteriaceae bacterium | reverse complement strand
TCGAGGACCTGATGAACTCCTAATAACTATCGATCACAGGATAAGGTTTTTTAACCGAGTGAAGTATGAAAAAACCGGATAAAGTCACCGGCAAATACCAGGCCGATAAAGCCCCCAGGCCCATGGGAGCATACCCTCATGCCCGTCGAGTGGGTGACTTTTTGTATCTGTCTGGTATTGGGCCCAGAGCCCCTCAGACAGACGAAGTTCCGGGCAACATCCTTAATGACCAGGGCCAGGTGATTGCCCACGATATTGAGGCACAATGTCATGCGGTATTCGAAAATGTAAAGACAGTGCTGGAGTCAGCCGGTTTACGCCTGGATCAACTGATAGACATTACCGTTTTCCTTACAGATATAGCAGGTGATTTCGAACGGTACAATAAAGTTTATGCCCAGTACTTCGGCGACATTGCTCCTTGTCGTACTACCGTCGGTGTAAGTGGGTTGCCCTCATCAATAGCTATCGAGCTGAAATGCATCGCACACGTTGGATCTTAAATCTTAGTTAAATTTAACCAGATCAGAAATTAGCATTCGAAGGTCATCCAATTGATACCCTTCGAAAATCTTTAACGGTTAACCCTTGGTGTACGCTGTCAAGGTATTTGGAAACGCTAAGGGAGCTGTCCTTAACAAAGGACTGATTCAATAAGGTGTTTTCCTTAAAAAATTTATTCAACTTTCCAGCGGCTATTTTATCTACAATATTTTCGGGTTTTCCTTCGGCCAGTGCTTGTTCCCTTCCGATTGCCATTTCCCTTTCAACCACAGAAGTATCGACCTGATCCTTATCAACTGCTACAGGGTTCATGGCAGCGATCTGCATCGCCACATCTTTTCCTGCCATTTCCACGTCGGAGCCATTACTACCCTCAAGACCTACCAGCACCCCAAGCTTACTACCGGCATGAATATAGGTGACCACCCGATCTGCAGCTAGTCGCTCATAGGCGCTTACTTCAACCTTCTCTCCAATTTTTCCGATCAGTTCAATGATTTTCTCTCCAATGGTCCGGTCACCTGATGGCAATGCCAGCAATTCTTCTACATTAGCCGGATTGTTTGATGCGGCCTGTTTTAAAATTTCAGCGCCAAGTGCCTGAAATTCTTCATTTTTAGCCACAAAATCCGTTTCACAGTTCAAGGCTATCAAAATACCTTCCTGGCCGTTTTCACTGGTAGTAACAAAAACTGAACCTTCGGAAGTCTCACGATCAGCCCTGGAAGCAGATACTTTCTGACCCTTTTTACGAAGCAAATCAATAGCTGCTTCAAAGTCACCATTTGTCTCGGTAAGTGCCTTTTTACAATCCATCATACCGGCACCGGTCATCTTCCGTAGTTTGTTAACATCTTGGGCGGTAATGCTCATTTTATTCGGTTTTTAAGAAGTTAGAAAAAACAAACATCGAATTCCGAAGGACCCGATGTTTATCATTAATGTGTGTATATCTTGAGTTTATTTGGATGCTTCTTTCACCTGCTCAATCGCTCTTGGACTTTTTACCGCATTGCTGGTTTCATCCACCTTTTTTTTGTTCTCCTCTTCTTGTTTTAGACGGGCTTCCTCCTTGTCTTTGAGTCGCTCGTTCAACCCCTGTTCGATGGCAGATCCCACCGCTTTAGTAATAATGGAAATCGATTTAAATGCATCATCATTGCCGGGTATGGGAAAATCTACCAGCTCCGGATTGGAGTTGGTATCTACCATGGCAAACACGGGAATATTTAATTTTTGTGCTTCTTTTACTGCAATATGCTCTCGCTTAATATCTATAACGAATAGAGCTGCAGGCAAGCGGGTCAAATCCGCAATACCTCCAAGTACTTTGTGGAGTTTATCCTTTTCTCTGGTCACCATCAGGCGCTCTCTCTTGGCCAGGTTTTTAAAAGTGTCCTCCTTCATTTTCTTTTCAATGCCTGACATTTTCTTCAAAGAACGTCGTATGGTAGCGAAGTTGGTCAGCATACCCCCTAACCATCGCTCTGTGACATAGGGCATATTAAGTCTTTGCGCTTCTTCAGCAACAAATTCCTTAGCCTGTTTTTTGGTAGCTACAAAAAGGATTTTTCGTCCAGTCCTCACTATCTGACCGAGGGCATTGGATGCCTCATCAATCGATGCCAATGTTTTGTTCAGATCGATCACATGGATTCCGTTGCGCTCCATAAAAATATACGGCGCCATGCGGGGATCCCACTTGCGGGTTAGGTGACCAAAATGGACACCAGCCTCTAACAGATCTTTATATTCTAATTTTGCCATTCACTAACTTGTTTTGAGCCAATCTATCGCTTACTGAACTGGAATGCTCTTCGCGCTTTTCTTTTACCGTATTTTTTCCTTTCCACCATTCTCGGGTCCCTGGTCAGGTAACCTTCTTTTTTCAGGGTTGGCCGATATTCACTGTCAATTTCACACAATGCTCTGGCTATAGCCAGCCGAATGGCTTCTGCCTGCCCTTTGGAACCACCGCCTACAACGTTTACTTTAATATCGTACTTGTTGTCTACTTCGGTAGATACCAGGGGTTGCTTGACAATAGTCTGCAAAATCGGTGAGGGGAAGTATTCGGACATATCCCTTTCATTAACCTCGATCTCCCCTTTGCCTGGTTTTACATAAATCCTGGCTACTGAGGTTTTTCTTCTACCTATGGTATTAATAAAATCCATCTAACGAATTATAAATTTATTTTCTTTGGTTGCTGAGCCTCATGGGGATGTTCTGCACCCTCATATACATGTAAGTTTCCAAACAATGCTCTTCCTAATCTGTTCTTTGGCAACATGCCCTTAACAGCCTTTTCTATGATTCTGGTTGAAGACTTGGCCATCAGTTGCTTTGGGGTGATGGTTTTCTGCCCTCCAGGATACCCTGAGTGTCTTACATAAACCTTCTGATCCCATTTGTTACCGGTAAGCTTAATCTTATCTGAATTAATAACAATTACATTATCACCACAATCCACATGGGGTGTAAAATTCGTCTTATGCTTGCCACGAATGCGTTTGGCGACCTCACTGCTCAGTCTACCCAACACCTGGTTTTCGGCATCTATTACAATCCACTGTTTGTCAACAGTTGCCTTGTTTGCGGCTATGGTCTTATAACTTAAAGTGTTCACTGTTAATAATTTTACTTCAAAATCCTCTCAAAAAGGGTCACAAAGATAGAAGCTTATTATTTGAAATGCAATAGTTGTGTCTATAGTTTTCCCAGTAAATAATCCCTCAATACCAGCTGGTGCTGGATGAGGTTACTTTTTCCAGCTGACGCAGAGTAGCTCTAAAGTCCTTGGGGTATTCTGCTTCGAATTCCACATCCTCCTGGGAAACCGTTTTAAATCTCAGACTTCGAGCATGAAGTGCAGCCCTTGACATTAAGGGTCTTTCTACCGCCGATTTGTTTTGGTTATAGTGTCTTTTGATGTTTGACAGGAATAATTCATGGCCGCCATAGTCTGCGTCGCCGGCAATGGGGGCATTAACGGCGGACAGATGAATCCTAATCTGATGGGTTCTTCCGGTAATTGGCATGCACTGTACGAGGCTGTGCGCATTAAATTGTTTCAAGGTGTTTACCACAGTTTGTGCGGCCTTACCGGAAGCATGTGACACTCTTACATGTCCACGACGGCCCTGAAGAATCGGAAGGTCTATGATTTTGTCTTTGAATGCGTGACGCCCTTCCACCAGTGCATGATATATCTTTTTCACCAACCGGTCTTGAAATTGCAAAGCCAGGTTGCGGTATGACGCTTGATTTTTGGCAAACACTAACAGCCCCGAAGTATGCTTGTCAAGCCGGTGGCACACCTGTATATCCGCAAAGTGCTCTCTGGCCAGATCCAGCAAACATTTTTCATCATTACGATCACTGAGGGTGGAAATCCCGGACCATTTGTTTAAGATCAGATAATCCTGATCCTGATGGATAATTGAATCTATGAAGCTTTTCAATTTCACAAATTTAAGATTCTGCTTTTGGTAAGTCAAAATAAAAGTCGGAACCTCTGTCTATGGTACTTTTTACCTTAATCTGGCTACCGTGCTGCTCCAGTATATGCTTCACAATAGCCAACCCCAATCCCGTACCTCCCCGGTTGGTAGTTTTTGTTCTGCTTTTTTCTACCCGGTAAAACCGTTGGAAGATCCGGTCCAGGTGCTCCGCAGGAATACCACTTCCGTTATCCTTTACATGAATAGTTACGTGATCCCTTGCCGGGACAAAATCGATCAATACCCTCCCCTTGTTCACAGTATAATTTATTCCATTCAGTACCAGATTCCTCAGAACCTGGAAAATACGATGATAATCCGCGTGCACCAGCATGTCCTTGTAAACTCCACTGCCAAAGCTCAGTTTCACCTCCTTTCTTCTGGCCTTATCTTCCAGTTGTTCATAAACTTCCAGGGCCAATTCATAGATACTGAATGCCTGTTTATCCATTCGGATCTGACCGGTTTCCAATCTGGACAGGGTTAGCAGATCCTGGACCAGTATGTCAAGACCATCCAAACTTTTAGCGGCCTTTTTCAGGAAGCGCATCTTTACCTGTGGGTCCTCAATAGCTCCGTCTAATAAGGTATGCACATATCCCTGGGCGGCAAATATGGGAGTCTTTAACTCATGACTTATATCTGCCAAAAATTCCTGCCGGTAGGTGGCCATTCGCTTTAACTGATCAATTTCCAGTTGTTTTAGATCGACATATGAGACCAGCGCTTCCTGCACACTTTTAAATCCCTGTTTCCGGTCTCCAACGCGGTCTTTTTGCTCCGGAACATCCAGTAACCTCCTTATACCCCTGAACACTAATATTTCCAAAGTACCCCAGGAAACCAGGTATGACACCACCAGAATCCCCATAGTGGTGATCAATAGATCCGTTCCTGATCTTTCCAAAAGGAAATAGCCCAATAAGCTGCATATTCCAGCCAGTATGATGGATATCAAGAATGAAATGGAATGGGAGTTTATATTCATTCCGGTGGGACTATTGATGATTAAATTTATATCCAACGCCCTTTATGGTGCTAATATAGTCTTCACCGATCTTTTCTCTTACCTTCCTGATATGGACGTCGACTGTGCGTGCCAATACGTAAACATCGCTTCCCCAAACTTTATTGAGAAGTTCTTCACGGTTAAACACTTTGTTTGGGCTTTGTGCAAGAAAATACAGTAATTCGAATTCCTTCTTAGGCAGGGTAATTTCCTGGTCATCCTGCTTAACGCTATAACTTGTCCGGTCTATTATCAGGTTTCCGACATTAACTATTGGAACTTCGTTCTGTCTGTTTTTGGCCTTTTTGTACAGGGCTTTAATCCGGCTCAGCAGTGCCCGGGGTTTTATGGGTTTGGTGATATAGTCGTCAGCACCAACCTCAAAAGCTGCCACTTCTGAATACTCTTCAGATCTGGCAGTGAGAAATATGATGTGTGTATCTACCAGCTTTGAGTTTAGTCTTAGTATCCGGCAGGTTTCTACTCCGTCCCTTCCGGGCATCATAATATCTAATAGTATAATATTGGGAATAAAGCTGTCAGCAATCTCTACCGCGCTAATACCATTATCGGTTGCTTTGATTTTGTACCCTTCCTTTTCAAGATTGTATTTCAGTAATTCAAGAATGTCTTTTTCATCATCTACTATTAGGATTTTAAATTGCTCGTGTTTCATTGGCTTACAACATATTAAAACAAACCCCTTTCTGCCCGATACATCAAAGATAGTCAATGCCTACCCCTTTAGGTAATATGGCCTATAAATGTAAATCCAACAAAAAAAGTGATTACTCCATTACAGGTACACCATTTCGTGCACCGGAAATCCTTTTGATATCGATCTCCACCGCCCCCACAAACATACTGGCTTTGACTTTCAGAGGGATTTTGTTGGCGTCATCAGAGATCCATATTTTGATAGCATCTTCGCCGGTGAATAAACCATTTTTTGGCAACAGGGGTTGCAACACAATACAGCGAAATCTACCTACCTTGGTTTTAAGACTCTCCTTGCCCAAATAACGGATTTTAAAGTCATACCGCTCCTCATCAAAAAAAGCATCTATGGTAACGATTTCACCAGGCGTCATCTTTCCAAAATCCAGGGTCCGGATAAAATAATATCCGCTTACCATATCCTGAATATTTTCCGGAACTTTGGTAACAATTTTTTCTTTAGGTTCTTTGGTTTTCTTGTCAAGAATGGTGGTAATAGCTTCACCTTTCTGATGATCGAAATCCACGTATTCGAACTTTCTATATCTGCCTTCCTCAAGAATCCGGTAGAAACCATGGGGAATAATTGCTGCAGTATCTATATAGGTCCCCCAGTTATCATTAATCCTGGTAATCAGGTCGAAAAGCCCCACGGACCTACCCCAGATGTCTACTTTGTAACAAGGCCGGTTATTGCGATAAACTGGATTCTTTCCT
>BQJT01000243.1 GCA_021604845.1 Cyclobacteriaceae bacterium | reverse complement strand
GCGCTGCCCTGGTTGTCCGTATGACCTGAAACCTGAATTTCCATTTCAGGATACTCCTTAAGTAAACCTACTACCTGGTCCAGCTCCTGATATGATGCATCCAGAAGATTCGTGGTACTTCTTTCAAACAAAACGTTTGGCAGCTGAACAGTAACCCCTACCTCAACCGGAACAAGTTCAAACTCCAGATTAGGCTGCTCAGTACCCGGGGTTATGGAAATCTCAGTCTCATGGCTCATGTAGCCATCGGCTTTCACCACCAGGGTAAAAAGGGAATCTGATGGAATGTTTAAGCTAAAGTTCCCGGTTGAAACATTGCTGGCAACGGAGTTCACTAATTGCCGGTTATTGGTGGTTACAATTTCAATCCGGGCGTATACCGGATTTTGCGTATTTGCATTAGTTACTTTACCTTCTAAAGTGACCGCTGGATTCCTTACAATATCATTTATCAACTCCAGTGTCTCATTAGTGGTGTTAGCAGATACCAATGGTTGCTGCGAAATAATCAAGACCGTATCGGGCTCTGGAAATGCAGTTTGGTTCATTGCCAGCGATTCCAGGGAAGCACTCGGACGGTCAGCCGGCCGGATGGGTACTCTTTTCAAATCACCATACCCATCACTGTTCTGCGTGGAAACCAAATAAGCAAAGTCACCACTGGGTGGTATAAAGTAAGAAAGCTCTACTCCTTTAGTATTTACCTTCCTTCCCAGGTTTTTAGGTTTGCTCCAGTTCGTCCAGGTATCATCCTGCCGTTCTACCACGAAAATATCCCTGCCGCCAAATCCTTCATGGCCGTTACTTGAAAAAAACAAAGTAACCTGATCATCAGCCAACCGCGGAGTAGTTTCCTGAAATTTGGTATTGACAGTAGGTCCAAGATTTTTTGGTTCACTCCATGAGCCATTACTTTGAAGAAAACTAACGTAAAGGTCCTCAGCTCCGTAGGTTGAATAAGATTCGATAGACATTATTATAATTTTGCCATCGGAAGAAATACACATTGACTGCAGATCCGACTTATTGTGAAAATAATCTACCGGCATTTGCTGCGGTTTACTCCATCCTGAAGCAGTCTTTCGAGAAAATGACACGCCACTGTCATCCTTACGCTTACCATGAGATTGTAGATACATGATACTGCCGTCGCTGGAAAACCCAATAACCGCATTCATCTCATTGGTATTTATCGGTGAACCGATATTTGTTGCGCTTTGTTCCTGTCCCGATTCAAGGTCGGCCACCCATATATCTCCTGGATCCTTACGACCTCCTATATTGTCAGGATGCTTAACCCGTGTAAAGTACATTTTCTTCCCATCCGGGCTGATAACCGGGTCCACTTCATTATACTTGGAGTTAATATTGTTACCAAGATTTTGCTGATCATTCTGAGCTAATGAAATCTCGTTGCAGCCAAGCAATATCACGCTGGTAATCAATACTTTTAGCACTATTCTGTTGTTCATTTAGTCTTTCTACCTATGTCGCAAATTAATCAGAATTAGACATAATACGAAAAATAAATTCCGAAGATCATTCTAAGGATGTACACCAACTACGCACCTGCACTTAATTCAGATCAATAAGATGTGCAGGATAAGATTGTCAAGCCTGTTAATTCCTGCTTATCCATTGAGATTTCTTGAGATGAAATCGCCATGGAAGCAATGCATCCTTCCCTGCATAATCCACCCCAATTCTGGGACAGGCTATTACCTCGCACTCCGGAACAGGTCTAAACTGTTCTATCCAAATTTGTTGTGAGCTAGTCAATGAATCGCCATTACTTGATAAATTAATCCCTAATGCCTGGGTAAGCTTTCCGGGACCTGATGATATTCCAGGGTCAAGTTTCGAAATACCTCTTCGCTCCATCATTTTTTCGATTCCATGTACCGGTTCAAATGCACGGATCAACACTGCTGCGGCCTCACCCTGTTTGCCGGTAGTTACATTGAACAAACTATGTATTCCGTAGCAGAGGTAAATATAAGAAAGGCCCCCTGGCTCAAATAATATGCTGGTGCGTTTGGTAAATCGTCCATTGTAAGCATGACAAGCTTTTTCGTTCTGGTGATAGGCCTCTGTCTCGGTGATCATACCGGTAGTCCTTAATCCATTGAATTGTGTCACTAACAACTGACCAATCAAAGATTTCGCCACTCCTACCACATCATCTGATCGATAAAAAATAGCAGGCAACCTTGACATAATACTAACGTATTTTAAATAACAAGGTTAAAGATATCAGATAGCCGGGAAGGATACCAATCCTATTGAAATTTACCAGCGTAACGCGTATCTTCCGACCTTTTTACTAAACTAACTATCACTAATATGAACAAACTAGTTTCATTCACCGCATTGGTGGTCATGATATTTTTTAGTGCTGCAATTACAGCACAGGTCGACTACCCCTCGCCCAGTCCACTGGCTAAAATTTCTCAGAAAGTCGGGGTTACTGATGTAAATATTGAGTATTCCAGACCTGCCAGGAAAGGCCGGACTTTATTTGTGGATGTTGAAAAATTCGGAAGTATTTGGCGTACCGGGGCAAATGCCAGTACTAAAATCTCCTTCAGCCATGACGTCACTTTTGATGGCAAACCTGTACCTGCCGGTCAATATGCACTATACAGTATCCCTGGAGAAACCAACTGGTCGGTAATGCTATACAGCGATCTTTCTCTGGGTGGAAACGTGGGTTCCTATGACCAAAGCAAAGAAGTCGCCAGGGCAAATGTTCAGGCAGAGAAAATTCCAATATCAGTAGAAAACTTTACCATAGACATTGGAAACATCTCTAATGACGGTGCTACTCTGGGGCTTGTATGGGGTAACTATTATGTTCCGGTAAAACTTGGAGTAAAAACGGATGAAGTGGTCAGCGCACAGATAGAAGATTACATGAAAAATCCAATGGCCAGTGTGGGTAACCATTATTCACAAGCTGCCAGCTATTACTATCAGAACGACAAAGATCTTAATTCGGCCCTGGAATGGATTACCAAAGCCATTGAAATCAATCCAACTGCTTTCTGGAATATTCAAACCAAAGCGAAGATTCTGGGTAAAATGGAGCGATACTCTGAAGCCATTGAAGCTGCTAAGCAGTCGACACAAGTGGCAAAAGCTGCTGAAAATGATTTCGGTTATATAGATGCCAATCAAAAGCTTATTGATGACTGGAGCAAACAACAATAATTAACCAAAATTTAGCTTCAGGGGCCTTTTCGATTGAATCGATTAGGCCCTTATTTTTTGTGCGGGTTGGAGTTGATCGAAAAGAAATTGGATTACCAGCGCCAATACTACCACCAGGATACACCCAATGGGATTAAGCCAAAGGTATTCAATTTCCAATTTGCCTTCTGTAGTAAGAAATCTGATCCACAAAACCACGGCTTCGCCTATTAAAGTAGCAATGAATATGGCATTTCCCCTGACATATTTGAAAACAAACGCTACTACGAATATCCCCAGAATAATACCGTAAAAAATGGAGCCCAGAATATTCACCGCCTGAATCAGATTGTCCAAAAGGGTTGAGAACAATGCAAACATAATAGCAAGTGTCCCCCACATTACAGTGAACAACTTGGAGGCAACTAAATAATGTCGGTCGGAGGCTTCCTTTTTAAACGTACCTTTGTAAAAATCGATGATAGTGGTTGAAGCAAGGGCATTGAGTTCAGAGCTGGTCGAGGACATGGCGGCAGAGAAGATTACTGCGATCAACAATCCTATCAAACCATGAGGCAGGTACCTGGTAACGAACCCAATAAAAATGTAGTCGGCATCTTTGGTCTCTGCCTGAGGATCGCTGGCAGCGATCAAGTCAACTACCTCTTCATGTACGTCCTTTGACTGCTTTTCCAACCCCTTTACCTGATCGCTCAACTTTGAGATCTCCGAAGTGCTTTGTTGGTCCATCGCAATAACCAACTGCTCTATTTTCTCGCGTTTCTGAAGAAAAATATCCTGGTGTTGCTGATCCAGGTCATTGAACGCATCCGCGTACTCACTTGCTTGAATTTTAGTTACCTGCTGTTCGTTAAAAAATACCGGCGGTTGAACGAACTGGTAAAACACAAACACCATTACACCTACCAGCAGTATAAAAAACTGCATAGGAACCTTTATTAAACCGTTAAACAACAACCCCAGCCTACTTTCAGTTACTGATTTGCCTCCCAGATATCTTTGCACCTGGCTCTGGTCTGCGCCAAAGTAAGATGCATGCAGAAATAAGGCCGCGAATATCCCCGACCAGATGGAATATCGTTTGGACAGGTCAAAGGAGAAATCCACCACCTCCAGCTTTCCCATATGACCAGCCAGTGACATGGCTTTCCCAAAATTTATGTGATCTGGAAACATGTAAATTATCATAAAAAATGCCACCACCATGCCAACCAAAATCACCACCATTTGTTGCTTTTGGGTCTGACTCACTGCTCTGGTACCGCCGGATACGGTATACACGATTACCAGTATTCCAATAATCAGGATGGTCACGTTCAGTGATATATCCAGTATGGTTGACAAAATAATGGCCGGGGCATATATGGTTATTCCTGCGGCCAATCCCCTGGATATCATAAATAGTGCAGAGGTTAGCAGTCTGGTTTTTAAGTCAAAACGACTTTCCAGATATTCATAGGCGGTATAAACTTTCAACCGGTGATAAATGGGGACCAAGGTGACACAAAGTATCACCACTGCTATGGGAAGCCCGAAGTAGAATTGAATAAAACCCATTCCATCCAGATAAGCCTGTCCCGGGGTGGACAAAAATGTGATAGCGCTTGCCTGAGTAGCCATGATTGACAAACCAATGGTACCCCACTTCATGGATTTGTTACCCAACAGATATCCTTCAATGTTAGTAGACCCCCGGGTTTTCCAAATTCCATAAACCACAATGAATATCATGGTACCGGCCAGGACCATCCAGTCTAAACTGTTCATACAAACATCATGGTAAGCCAGGAAAACAAAATGATCATCAGGGCATGAAAGGATAGCACGATTAAATAGAGCGTGTTCCAGTTTTGAAAGATAGGCGGACGATCCTCTTTTGGTAAGGGGGGTTTTTCAATAGACATGTCGCTATAAAATTGTAAAATAATATCTATACAAATGGTTTGAACCGGTTATTTTTTCAGAGTATTATGCTGTTAAGTGATGGTTTTATATAATTTTGGCCATCAATTTGAGCATACTGCATTTTGCCAGAGTTAAAATCCCCCGATTATACTGTTCCCCCGGAACCCAAAGATTACAAAGATCTGGGGTATACGGTTGATGTATTGATCACCATTGAGAAATGTCTTGAAGAATGCGGAAATGTTTTTCGGGTATTTTCTCCGTCACGAAATAACTATACCTACGTGGTCAATGATCCGGAATACGCCAAACATATACTAATAAACAATCATAGAAACTATATCAAGGGATTAGGGTTGGATCGTGTGAAAGTACTTACTGGTAATGGGTTGATCGTTTCTGACGGGGATTTCTGGAAACAACAAAGACAAATGATTCAACCGGCATTTCATAGAAAGGTTATGGCCGGATTTACAGATCTAATCCTCGATTCAAACAGGGAACTTGTGCTCAAATGGCAACAGAAGCAAGATTCCGCAGAGCTGATTGACTTATATGAGGAAATGAGCACAGTTACCCTGAAAATCGTATTATCCGCTCTTTTTAGTGAAGATCTTCAATATTTTATTGATGGGCCGGGAGAAAATCCATTTACACTGCTCACCCAGGAAACAGAACGAAATTTACTTTTCGCTCAGCGTTTCCGCTCACTGGGAAAGAAAATGATGGAAATAATTAACAAACGGAGGAAAGAAGGCCGAACTTGCTACGATTTTGTGGGAATGATGATGGAAGCACGTAACAAAACTACCGGTCTACCCATGAAAGACCCTCAACTGCTGGATGAAATCAGGACCCTGATAATTGCCGGTCACGAAACTACCGCACTAACCCTAACCTGGGCATGGCATCTATTATCGCAAAACCCGGAGGTGGCTCAAAAATTGTACGACGAAACAGTTGAAGTCCTGGGCCACAGAGACCCTGAATTTGCAGACCTGGAAAAATTGAAGTACATGGAATGCGTAATTGACGAAACCCTCAGGCTTTACCCTCCTGCCTGGCTGGTGCCCAGAAGGAGCCTTGAAGACGATGAAGTGGGACCCTATTTCATCCCAGCCGGATCTGATGTATTTATCAGTCCTTATTTTTTGCAGCGTGACCCGGCCGTGTGGGAACAACCGAAAGATTTTAAACCGGAGCGATTTTCTGCTGCAAATTCCGAAAAGCGCAATAAGTTAAGCTACATCCCCTTTTCTGCAGGACCAAGGAAATGCATTGGGGACTATTTTTCAATATTAGAAATGAAATTTCATCTGGCTATGCTTATAAGAACTTTTAAACTCTTA
>BQJT01000242.1 GCA_021604845.1 Cyclobacteriaceae bacterium | reverse complement strand
CTAGCAAAAGTGGCTTGCCGATACCGAGGTGCATAAATATTACAACAACCATTAAACACCGAAGCTTGCCCTGGCAGGATAAATTCATCTACAATTTCATTGGCATGTGGGTGGTCAAGAGAAGCATTCCAGGCACCAGTGCCAAAATAGGAAGTGGGGTGGATAAAAAAGACATCCGCTCCGAGGTCATCTTCTTCTCCATTTTCTACTCCTTCTGGTTTGAAGCTCGACTTATCTGTCTTTTGTGGATGTGCTGCCCAATGTTTTAAATCGGCATAATTAGGCGCCTCCGGTACTTCCGCATTTGCAAAAGAAATTTTTGGCTGGACTTTGGCGGCAAAGGCAAACCAGCCTAAGGTGTTTTTTAAAGTAGAACCGCTCTGCCACATCGTTTTTGCTAAGGAATCGAATAAACGCATTAGTAAAAATCTTGTTCTGTCATATTAACAAGCAGCAAAACTAGGGGAATATTTGCGTTTTTGCTAATGCGCTTTTTTGAAATAGGTCAAAAATCACCTAGGCAACCATACAGCTTTCTTACTAAGTACTGCTTTTCCTATGCTCATTTGAACGGCATAAGCACCAGCAGGAGCCTGCATCCCATTTGCCATACTACCATCCCAACTCAAACGATGTGTACCTGCCTCCTGCCGAACATTGACCAATTTGTAAATCTCATGTCCATACAGATCCTTAACCGATATGTGTACCATTTCTCCTTCCGGCAATTCGTATTCAATGTGCACTTCGGTAGAGGAAGGATTAGGCCATAAATCTAGTTTTGGTTTGCCAGAAACAAACCCTGGGTTTTCCACGTCAGTGATTATCTGTGGATTGGCAAGCCATATGGCGGATCCAAACCCAGTTTCACCAAAAGTGAGCGATATTATGTCCTGATCGCCATCGCCGTCGATATCAGCAATACCGGTGGGGATCATTTGCAGCATTGTATTTTCAGTAATATCATGTTGAATCCACATCGTGCCATCCGATTGATTTTCTACCCAACCCAGTGCCTGAGAGAATCCGCCAACCCCGCCATAAGGTACATCCATATCACCATCATCATCCAAATCGCCGATCGCCCCAATATAAAGTGGCGTTTCAAAGGGCTTAATTTCGGTTACCTGCCAATCTGGATTGGAATAATAGACGATCTCACTATTTCCTTCACCAGGGGCCACCGAAATCACATCTGGTATGCTGTCGCCGTTCATGTCGGCACAAGTGCCAAGAAAGTGGCTGAACATACCATCAGATACGATTGGGTGAATTGTCCAGCTGGTATCCGGCAATTGGTTTTCCAACCAAAATACCCCTTCCCAAGACCCGATAACATCCTGGTCGCCATCGCCATCCATATCTGCTACACAGCTGTACCAATTATTGCCGGGTTTCAGTGGATGTTTGATCCAAACGCCACTGGTGTCGACGTTTTCTAACCAATAAAGCCCAATTTCAGGTGGGTTGCTTATGTCGAATTCTGAAATAACGAGATCTGTATCTCCGTCGCCGTCCAGGTCTCCATAGGAGTTTTCTAACCAACCGACTATTCCAATCGTCGTGATGATGTCGTGCTTAATCCACTCGCTTCCCTGCGACCGGTTCTCGTTCCAGGTAAGCGGATCACCGCCTTCTCCTGGGAGGGAGACCTTCAGCACATCCATATCCCCATCCAGATCTACATCCAATACATCCACATAGCCAAGTTCCGAGTCGTAAAAGGTGGTGTCAATAATATGGGGCATCCAGCCAGGGCGTAGATTTTCATACCAAAAAATGGTGTCCCCGCTTTGTACCAGCATATCGGGGTCGCCATCCTGGTCAAAGTCGGCAGCTCGGGTCCAGGCGCCAATGATATTATCAGCAACTGTTTCAATTGGCCACATCTGTGCCTGAGCGTAAAAAGAAAGGGTAGCAAAAATTCCGAGTAAAAAAGCGTAATTTCTTTTCATGGTAAATTGGTTTTTGTTAGAATTATTATTCAAGATGTAGGTATGGAAGGCTAAATGGACAGGACATAATGCTCAAACAACTGGACAAATCGCTCAAACAAAAGAAAACTCCTTATATTTACAGGATTAGTACTGTATAGACGTATTAATTAGAAGAGGAATCAATTCGTTTCTGATACTGCCCTGGTGTTTCCCCTAGTTCTTTCCGAAATACCCGAATAAAATAATCCGGATCGTTAAAACCAGTGTCGTAGGCTACTGCGGTAATGGTGAGTTCTTGATTTCGTAGCAATTCTTTAGCTTTAGATAAGCGTATGAAGCGAATAAAGCGATTAGCAGAGTAACCTGTCAATGCGGTAAGTTTTCGATGCAATTGAGCTCTGCTCACACCCACTTCCCTGCTTAGTATCTGGACGTTGAACTTGTAATCAATCAAATGATCTTCTATAATCGATCTTACTTTTAACACAAAGGCATCTTCTACTTTCCTCTGCGGACTAATGTCCTCAGATTGATCAGTTGTAACCTCTTTGCTTGCCAGTGACCGATAATATTGTTGTAGTTTTTGCCTTAGCTCCAACAATTTGCGCAGACGAATCAACAATTCTTCTTTATTAAAAGGTTTGGCAAGGTAAGCATCCGCACCTCTTTCCAATCCCTCTAGCTTAGATTCCATATCAGCCTTAGCCGTAAGCAAAACAATGGGAATGTGGCTGGTTCGTTCATCTTCTTTAAGGATTTTGGTCACTTCCATGCCGTCTTTCTCAGGCATCATCACATCACTGATTATGATATCCGGAACCAGTTCAATGGCTTGATCAATTCCTTGTTGGCCGTTTAAAGCTACCGTTATTTTATATTCATCTGCCAAACAGCCACTGATATATCGGATCACATCTCTGTTGTCCTCTATGATCAATGCTAGTGGAACATCCGTAGATGTCTTTGTGGTGGATATTATCTCTGGGTCCTCAGTAACCAAAGGTACAAAAGTGGTTACCTGCTCTCTGAGGGATTGCCCATCTATTGCTTCTACCATAGCAGCATTATTAGTAATCGGAAGTTTTACTATAAACTCAGTACCCTTTTCTGGTTTACTCTGAACCGAGATTTCTCCCTTCAACAATTTCACCAATTCTTTGGTGAGCGCCAATCCAATGCCACTGCCTTCTGCTTTTCTGGTTGCTTCATCATCTACCTGATAGAAACGATCAAAGATGTGCGGTAATTTCTCTCCAGGTATTCCAATGCCGATATCTTTTACTTTAAGGATTAGCATTTGGTTGAAACCAGTCGTTAGTTCTCTATTTAAGGAGACATAGACATCACCTCCCTCGGGAGTGAACTTTATTGCATTTGACAATAAATTGGAGACGATAGCTAGCATTTTTTCTTCATCGTAATCCATGTACAGTTCCTCTAAGTCTGTTAAAAAGTGCATCCGAATGTCTTTAGACTCTGCATAGGAATGGAAAGATTCTACCAGGTATTTCAACAAATTCAATATCTCACCCTGGACTATGTTCACAGGCAAGTTCCCAGCTTCCAGTTTTGAAAGATCCAGCATTTGGTTGACTAGGTTGGTTAAACGCAAGCTATTGCGTTTGATCATTTCCAAGCCTTCGTGAAACCATTTTTGTGGAGCGGCTTTGATTTGGTCTGTCATGCCGGATATGATAGTTAATGGGGTGCGAAATTCGTGGGTGATGTTGGTGTAAAGCCTGGTCTTTAACGCATCGAGTTCCTTCAGCCGGAGGTTTTCGGCCTGTTTCAGTTTTTGATTCAGGTGCATGCGGTAAAAAAGGGATATCGCTGCAAGAATAGCCACGGCAAACAAGGTATAAGCCCAGGAGGTTCGCCACCAGGGTGGAATGATCTTGATCCTCATTTCAAAAGGCGTCTTGCCAGCCAAACCTTCACTGTTAACCGCTTTTACCTGGAAGGTGTAATCCCCGACCGGGACGTTGGTATAGGCCGCATATCTTCTTTGGCCGGCGTCCGTCCAATAGTCCTCGAAGCCGTCCAGTCTGTATTGGTAAGTAACCTTATCGGCCATGGTATAAGCGATGGCTGTATATTCAATTGAAAAGAAGTTTTGCCGGTTGCTGAACCTGAGATCGATCAAGGGCAAGGCCTGCAAGTTCGAATCGGTTGGCAGGTCTTCATCAAATACCTTGAACCGGGTAATATAAGGGATGGGCAATTCGGAATTGATTTGCAGGCTGTCCGGGTAAAAAAAACTGATGGCGTCGCGGTGACCCAGGACCATTTCACCCGAGTTCAGGCATTTCAGGTATTGAATCATGGGGCGAATCCCATACTCATAGCTAAAGATCTGAATGCTGTGGTCATCGGGATCGATTCGGGCTAAACCCAGCGACGTTAGGGCCCAAATATTTCCAGCCTTATCTGCTTCGACATACCACACAAAATGCTTCTTATCTGCCTCCGGGGGTAAAGTTATCCTGCCCAGTGGTCCTTTCTCCGGATGATTTACATCGGTGTAAAATAACAATGATCCGGTCCCTCCTGCCATCCATATCCGGCCATTGCGGTCCTCCGCAAAATTTTCTACATGGGACGGATTGTTCGAATCAACCAAGTGTAATAAATTCAGGAAGGAGTCTTGCTCGGTCAGATATACACTGTATCCCAGGTGTCGTCTGATCCAGAGATTTTGCCTGGAGTCAATAAAAATAAACACGATAGACCTGACAAAAGCTTCTAGCTCCGGGGGTTCCAATTCTTCCTTGAAATAGCTGAATTGTTGGGTTTCCGGATCGAAGCGGATCAGCCCTTCCATATGAGATCCTATCCAGATCCGACCCTTATGGTCGCGAATAATGGGCTTGAACTTGTTGTGGTAGGTATCGGGTTGATGCGAAAATTTGCCGAGGCGGGAACGACTGGGTCGATAATAAAACAATCCGTAATCACTTTCCAGGACAAGGAATGAATTCTCTTCGTTTTTCACTATCCCCCATCCGTGAAAATAGGGTTCATTCGATAAAAAACCTTCAGGGGCTGGGATCAGCGTCCACTGCCCAGAGGAGCGATCCAAATGCATGATGCCTTCTGAATATTGGGCAATTAAGGTCAGATCACCCGTTTTTTCATCTTCCAGAATCATTCGTGGGATGCTTCCAGTCTTTTCAGGCTTATTGCGAAACCGGGAATAATCAAATTGTTGCAACAGGGGATCGAAGAGGAATATGCCAGGCTGGTGCGCATACCAGATCCTCCCGGCTTCATCTACATGCGTGATACCGTATTTGACAATGTCGTCGTTTTTCCAGGTTTTCACAAACTGGCGTTTTGGGATATCATATTGGAGTAATCCGTCCTTGGCAGAAATCCATAAATAAGGGTTCCCAGAACTTGAAAGGTGACTAATATATGTCTCCAGTATTTTTCTACCCTCGCTATCAATGCTTCCCGAAAGGTCTGAAATGGTCTCCGTTTCCGGATCGAATACCTTTACTCCGTCGGAAAAGGTTCCCAGATATAATTTGCCGTCAGGCTCCTGGTGCAAGGTGCAGAGTTCGTTAGAAATGTTCTCCTTTTTTTCATCTGCAAATTCCTGGCGATACCAATGCATCTCACCAGATACCTTGTCCAGTTGCAACAGCCCGACAGCGGTGGCGGCCCAGAGAATGGAATCATACCGGACATCCTGGAGGACTTGATCGATATGCTTCAGTTTGTTAATGGTGGAAAGATCAGTATTTTTTTTATCCTCATACGTGAAGGTGTTAAATTCCTGATCCCTGATGCTAAATCGAAGTATGCCTCTGTCTCTAACCCCGAGCCAAAGATCTCCACGCTTATCCTGGATGATGGAAACCACTCTGTCTATTTTTTTATTATTATCTGGTTCGTCGAAGGGGAAGTCCTCGAACTGTTGAGAGGCCCGGTTAAACAGGAGTAGCCCCGCCTGTGAACCGATCCAGATACTGTCGCCGTTAATTAGCAGAGAGTGGACCACAAAATCAATTAGCGGAAGGAGCATTTCATCATCGGGTCGGAAGATCTCCATATGCGTGCCATCATACCGGCAAAGCCCGTGATAGGTGCCGAACCACATAAAACCGTCCTCGTCTTTGGAAATGGAAGTTACGACACTACTGGGGAGGCCGTCTATTGTTCCGATAAATTTAGCTCTATCGAATTTGTATTGAGCCTGAAGTAAGATGGGGATCAGCAGCAACAGCAGTATGTTGGTTCCGGATTTCTGCATTATTCAACTGAATGATCATCTAAAAAGTCGCGTTGCACCTGTAGGATTGGAGCACCCGATAAGCGCAAGAGGTTCTTCTAACTTAATAAAGATAGTCAAAAAATCCAGAAACTCAACAGCTTGTAGGGCAAACCCTCCGCCTGGCGAGAGGATTAGTAATTATACCAATCATCATATTAGGGCTTTATGGTTTCTCTTCCTATATTGCTATTTAAATACATTAAATTTAACACTTACCTTGCTAAGCTACTAATATGAAAAAACCAATCCTCCTCCA
>BQJT01000241.1 GCA_021604845.1 Cyclobacteriaceae bacterium | reverse complement strand
GGTTAATTTCCCATATCCCATTCTTTACCCGTAGGAAATCCAATCTTTGCAACACTTCCAGATGCCGCTCCACCTCTGCCATAGAGGATTGCATAATACCTGATAACCTTTCTAAACTTAATTTCCTATGAAGAATTAACTGGATTAGAATTGTTATTCGGTCTTTATCCATACTGCTCAAAACATCCCGGTCTGGTTGTTTTGGTTGGGCAATCTCAATCTTACCTTCCTCTTTAACGTTTTTGATATTACAAATCCATTGTTGAAGTGCAACTCCTACGTTACCATCAGCTATGTCAAAATACCGGGTAAACAGTTTTGCAAGCTTCCACTCACTAAAACTATCCTCCTGCCTGTTGTCCAGAACGAATTTAAGTCGGCTGGTCCGGTGCCTTGTCAGGATTACGGTTTTTAGTTCTTCCGCATTAAATGGCTGGGTCCTTACCACTTTAAAGAAACTTTCTTCAATCCTGGAAATCTGGTTGATTAACCTGAAACTATGGGTATTCATATTCACTATAAAAAGGACTTTTTGACCATAATGTTCGATCATCTGCATTAGATTGTCCAAAACCCTGAATCCCGGCTCGCTGCGTTCCCACCATTGCTCCAGATTATTAAATATCAAAACTGATTCATGCTCTAAATGATCAAACGCCGTATCGATGTCTCCGTAATATTTAAGTCCCTTTTTAACTGCACGATGAAAAGTTGTAATGTCAATACTGCCCTCTTCCGGCGGATTAATATTGTGTATGTTGTTGTCGACAGTATAGGTATTAGCGACAAGCTCCGACAGATAAGTTTTACCTGACAGTGGAGCTCCCAGTACCAACAACCCACCTGATTTAACTCTCCGGTAAAAATCAGCTGCCGCCTTTGCTTCCGACAAATCATCTTCTCTCAAAAGCCATAAATCTCTGGACACACTATGAGGCCTTAAGAATAGCTGCTTGTAGTAGAATGGCAGCTCTTGCATAACCGTATTATTAGGACTTACTCCCATAATCAATTTTGAAATACGTGAATTCCAGTCCCCGAACTCTTTTTTACCTTTAAATCGTTTGGCCGCGATTAGTCCCTCGCTTCTGCGGTAATATAAGTTAGTAAACCCGGCCAGCACATTATTTCTGATAGCTTGTGAAACCCTGCTGAATTTATTTAGCACCTGGGTTTGTTTTTGGCTCATCAGGTAGTAATCAAAATCAACCGCCGCCTTGATAATAGCATGGGCATTTAAATTTTGAAACACCTTGCTGAATCGTTCGTTAAGCTGGCTAATTTGTTCTTCTACCAACCCGTTTACTTGTTGTTCACTGGTTTCCAACCGGCCAATCTCCCCTTCGATGGTACTGATCAGCTTTGGTAGTGCCTCCTCTGTTTCATCCTCCACATCTGTAGCATTTAATGCCAGACTAACCACCTGGATCACATCTGATAGCGTATGGTCCGCCTTTGACAGTACCATTTGAAACTGGTTGGTTTGTGTTTCAAGATAAGCAGCCAGGTTAGTTTGGATCAGATAACTCACTACATCTCTGGGAGCGATTTCAATTGCATCAAACTCATCTTGCTGGTCCACCGGTGCCCGGTTTAAGTTAGGAACCATCAATTTCTCTGGCAACAAGTCAGAAATCTCTCTGCTTCCTGAAATGAATTTTCTTATGGTAACGGCTAGCTCTGTAAATTCCGCGGCATCGTAGGTACTTTTTAACTTTAGCTGTTTTGATTTTCGGACCTCTCCCAGCAACCGTTTCAGGGTCTCAATCAGTCGTTCTGTTTTTTGAATTACCTTTCTTTGGGGTATGGTTTTAAAGCTGTTCACTACCTGGCTTACAGCCTTACCAAGATCAATCTGCAACAATAACAGTCTAATTTCCAACTGACTTACATTGAATTCAAGTGCTTGATTATGCCCCCAGGTAATCAGAGAATCGCTGATCTGCGATTGATAACCAGCCCACTCCCTTTTATTCTTTTGATTTCTCTTGATAAAATTGTTAATGGTCAACGATACCATTTCTCCCGACACCTGCTTGAGTTTGCCTACTGTGTCGGTTAATAAATAGTCACGGTAGCCATTGGCTTGTGCACCTGTTTTCGATTCCAGATTATATAAGCGGGATTGAATTTGATTCATCTCCTCTGATAACAGATTGATCATAGATTGAGAATCTGAGTCGGCTTTTAGACGGTACACTCCGGCTGCCATCCTTCTTATAGATTTTCGTAATTCGCCTCCGAATTGAATACTATCCTGGATTATCTGTTTAAAAACATTCGATTGCGCAAAAAGCAAATAATTCTTTAGCAGGATCTTTATTAGCTTCCTGTGTTCGATGCGGTAACTTAAATGTTTAGCCCCCAGTTGATGTTTCATTCGTTTGGTCCAACCGAAACTGTTTACCTGTTGGCTGTCCAAATCTTCCCGGCTAAATTCGGCTACCAGGTATTCCGATGATTGCTCTATCATATTATTGATAGTTGAATCAAGATGATCTGCAGCCGCAGTCAAAATTTGACCCTGTGTTTTCAGCTGGTTCGATTGATATTCTTCAACCAGCTTAAGTAGTTCGTGTAGCAATTTAGCTTCTTCTCCGGCTATTATCTGCAGTATTTCATTTGGTGATTGCCGCTTTGCTAACAGGCTTTGATAGAACGCATCCGTACGATTTTGAATCGATTGGATCAATTGTACGTTCTTATTTGAAAATGGGATAAGGAATTCACGATAAAGCTGCTTAATTAGTTGCTGGATTTGTTGATCTGAATTTTTAATTACCGAAGCCATCTGATGATTTTCGGGTAAACTAAGGACGGGGATTTGAGCCGATGGTAATGCAGCATAGTTTAAATCTGCCGATTCCTCAGATTTCATGGTCTCTAAGGACCTTTTGGTCAGACCCAGATCAATAACATCAAATTCTTTGGAAGCTTTATATAAGACAACCGTACCTATTTCCTTGCACAAAGCATCTGTCTTCTCAAAAAATTCCTTTTCCTCCCCTGATCTTATTTCAGGAAGCTCCAGGTACACCAAATCTGCCTCCGCTGATTCATACCTGATTATCTCGTATAGTGATTGTTGCAGTAATACGGTATTAATTATCTTAACCTGGAAATTTATTCGAAGTTCTTCCTGAACCTGATCCAGGGTCTGATGAATAATAAGGTCATCTACCTGGCTGGTATCAGCTACAATGTTTAGCCGAAGTTCAGCCCCGCCCCAATCATCCGATGTATTAAGAAACCTGGATATAGTCAAAATAAATGAAAGGTGCCGGCCACTGCCCTCGCACCATATATCAATTCGCTGCTTGTTGCCAAAACCTACCCGATCATCATAGTCCATAATTAGTAAACTGAAACCCAATTGCTGAAACCGGCTTATCAACTTACTGAACCGGATTGGGTGCTTACTGTATCGTGCCCATCCCATAAGAATAGTATTGGGATCGAGGCCTGAAAAACCATAAGTTTCAGCGATCCGTTCTATCCCTGAATAAATATCATTGCAAGTGTATTGTCTGGTAAACACACCGCTAACATTAGAGCTCTCCGCTGCATGTTCCCGCTTTGCAAACGTGACCTCAGAGCCAGGGTCTTCGACCAGATCAAAGTTCGACAACAACCCCAGCCTGCCCACCAATTTTGTTCCATACTCCACTAGATGGGGCCTCTTTTCGGTACTCCCGCTGAAGAGGATGATATTGGGTCTCCAGCTTCTTTTATCAGTTTCAGTTTGATTAATACGCGATAAAGCCAACCGAACCACTTCCGACCATACACCCTGCCATACATCACTAAAACCAAGACTTATTTGCTTTCTGGTTAAATACAGGAATATCAAACCTATTACCAGAAAAGAAGCAAACATGGCCAGCATATCCAGCTTGAACATAACCGCAAAGGTTGCCATTGCGCCCAGCCAGCTGATGCTTCGGTGAATACTAAAGCTCGGACGGAAGTCGGAACCAGACCAGCTTTCCAGGGCGCAGGTAAGGTTGATAAAGCCGTAAGCGGACAAATAAAACATAGAAACAATAGGCGCGATCAGGTCTAACTCTCCAATCAAAACTCCTGCTTCTGCAATCACGAAGGCAAAAATAAGGGCATTCCTGGGTTCATTTGATTTCCCAACTCCTTTGCTGAATATTTTTGGGGTTACCCTGTCAAGTGACATTGCCTGGAGGATTCGGGGACCGCCAAGTATGCCGCCAAGAGCCGAAGATAGCGTGGCCCCCCATATACCAGCCATCAGGAAAGGTGCGCCATATGCTGAAAGCAAGGCTATTTTGGAAAGCACATTGGTATCTTCCCGTAAGATGGTTGAATCTACTGTTGCCGACAGGAATACCGCCAGGCTGATATAAACTACTAACCCGACTCCAATAGAAGCCATAGTACCTAGGGGAATAGATTTCTTGGGATCCTTAAGGTCACCTGACATCGCCACTCCCGCAGTAAAGCCTGTCACTGCCGGGAAGAAAATTGCAAATATCGTTTCCATCGACGCGGATGCAGCCCCGGGAAACATGGGTCTCACATCAGGAGTAAAACCATGATCAATAAACAGGCCCCCGGAGAAAATTGAAATCAAAGAAAGAACTATAGCTCCCAGGATATAATATTGAGTTTTAATTGCCAGGGAAGTGCTTACCAGAGCTATGGTACTGACGATTACCAAGGTGATGGTACCGGTGATCCTAAGGTTATTGACCCGTTCCAGGGGGTCTATATCCGGGTAATTAAGACCTATTACACTGTTGAAGGATTCGGCAAATCCAACAATATACATGGCAATACTTAATGCGGTGGCAACGAACAATGCAATTCCAATGGCTCCTCCAATGGGTAACCCCAAACTTCTGGAAAGCATATAATAAATCCCCCCGGCCTTTACTTTCTTATCAGTGGCGATTGAAGAGACCGACAGCCCGGTGGTAACTGAGATAACGTGGGCAATTAAAATAATTATAATTGTGCCAACCAGCCCGGCATTGCCAACTACCCAACCCAATCTCAGGTACATAATAACACCTAAAATGGTCAGTACTGATGGAACAAAAACTCCTCCGAAAGTACCAAACTTTTGGGCTCTTGCCATAGAGTCTATATTTCTGTAAACTGGTAATGTGCCATAAGTATGGGACTTACGAGGTCAAAACTCTCAAGTTAGACACTTTTGCTGTCTAAAAAAGAATGGATATAACTATTTAAGAATAGTTATTTATCTGGAAAAACTGTCGCAGTAAAACAATTATCCATTCCCAACCAGACAGATTACCCTAAAAACCTATATCCAATGGTTTATTCGCTCTGACACTAATTACCGGTATTTTCGAATGTCCGATAATTCTTTTTGCTTTAGGCGATACCCACAAGTCAGACCACCTAAAGCCAGGCCTATTCATAATAACCATTAAGTCCAACTGGTTAGAATTAGTATAAGTATCAATTGCACTATGAAAATCATCAACCATCACCTGATTTCGCACTACTCTTACCGATTGTTGTATAAGTTCTTCTTCGATTTCCGTCATCTGCTTACTCAGCTCCGAATGGGTATCCTGCTCCTCAGAAGCAGACAAAAGATGAATGGTTGCTTCGAACTGCCGGGCGATACTTATTGCAATGGGCACTTTATACAAAGTACCTTCGATTAAGTCCAGCGGCAGTAAAATATTCTGAATTTTTTTCCGGGTTGTATCCACCGTAAAAGTGAAAACCGGGCAAACTGACTCCAAAACCACCTTATAAGCGGTGGTCGAACTAAACGACAATTCCCAATTGGTAGTTTCCGGCAGCCCATGACTTCTGAGGACAATAAAGTCGAACTCATTTTCGGACGCAAAGTCAATAATATGACGATGCAGCGGCTGATCGAGACCTCTTATTTGAAGATCCATACTGTGTACTTCGGGGTAACGCTGCTGAATCATTAATAACCTTGGCCGCAGCCGGTCATTTACCAAACTGTTAATACTATTTTGGAAATCTTCTTTTGATTTGTAATCCCTTGGATCAGCCACATGCAAAGCGGTAATTTTACCGCTGATTTTTGATGCAAACATACCAGCATACTCCAGCGCCTGGATTGATCTGTCGTTGTCATCAAATGGCACTAGAATTTTCTTTAACTGGACCATAGGGATTTATCAATAGTACCTTCGTCAAAATAATGCTTGCTATACAAAATTAGTTATCTAAGTGGAGTTTATATTCTTATTTTCCCGTATCAAGCTATTAAGTCTGAAAGTGGTTTAACTTACCGAAATAATTTAATTGTTCAATTTATTGTAGGTTAAAATATAAAGGAGAAAGGTTATATAAATGGAAGATGTTAGTTATACCAAGGATGGGATTAATATTGGGTTGACCATAATCTTCATCATACTTAATGGTTTTTTCGTGGCTGCAGAATTTGCCCTGGTGAAGCTGAGTAAAAGTAAGCTGAGGGTGATGATAAGAGAAAACCGGCCGTTTGCAAATAC
>BQJT01000240.1 GCA_021604845.1 Cyclobacteriaceae bacterium | reverse complement strand
ATGGGAGCAGCCGGTATCGAAGACTAATATAGTTTCTACTGATATCCTCTACTTCTTCTCCAAAGCTCCATGGTTCACCGTCTTTCGAATTTACCATGGAATGGCCCCTGAAAAATGGAGAAAAGGCACCTATACTGATCCACCTGGCAAATAAGGAAATAGAGGGATCACCAACGAACCCTCCGACATCATAACCAGAGTATGCTATCCCGCATAAACCCAGACTGTTCACTAGTCTAACCCCCAGCAGCATGTGCTCATCTGTAGCCACATTATCACCGGTCCAGACTGCAGCATACCTTTGTACTCCACTATAAGCGGCCCTGGTCAGATTAAACGGACGTTCGTCGCCCAGGTGTCGGGTTACTCCTTCGAAAGTAGCGCGGCTCATCATAAGACCGTATACATTCCTGCCACGCTTTGTTGATCCACCCTCCCCTTCAAAATCAAATTCAATCAACTCAGGTAGTTTCTGCCCCCAGGTTGCGATCTCATTCATATCATTCCAGTAGCCCTTGATACCCTGATCAACATAAGCTTTTAATTTATCGCCCCACCAACTACGAACATCCTGCTTGGTGAAATCAGGGAAATGGCACCAGCCAGGCCATACCTGGCCGCTGTAGTTGGTCCCGTCAGGATATTTAAGGAACATATCCTGGGCAATTCCCTCCTTATAGGCTGCATACTCAGAGTCAATTTTTATACCTGGATCACACATTACTACAATATTATAACCCAGTTGTCCCAACTCCGCTATCATTTTTTCCGGGTTCCGGAATCGGTCCCGGTCCCAGGTGAAAATTTTGTATTCATCCATATAGTGAATATCCAGTACGATGGCATCCGCAGGGATTTGTTTTTCCCTAAAGGTGCGGGCCAGGTTATAGACTTCCGAATCCGGATAGTAACTATACCGGCATTGCTGATATCCGAGCCCCCAAAGCGGTGGCATGGGCATGCTACCAGTCAGGGTGGTATACCCTTTAATAACCTCAGATACGGAGTCCCCGGAGATCATGTAATAGTTCAGATCTCCACCCTCCACGGTGAACGAGGAAAACCGGTCGTTTGAAGCTCCGAAATTGAAATGGCTTTGATAAGTATTATCCAGAAAAATCCCATACACCAGGTCATGATGAATTCCAATGTAGAACGGAATTGTACAGTATAATGGATCCGTATCGGTTGAATACGCAAAACTGTCGGTATTCAAATTGGTATAACCAGAACCTCTCCGGTCCAAATTTCCGGTCTTTTCACCCAACCCGATAAACCGCTCTCCTTTTTGGAGTGATTTATAAACAGACTTGGCATTTCCCATTAGAGATACGCCTAGTCCGGGGCAGTCCTCATTTAGTAGTTGGCCAGTTTGATTGAGGAAACTGAATCGTGCAGATTCCTTTTCAATTTCAACTTTAATTTTTTCAGTACCTAGTAGAACACTGGTATCGGATTCAACCAAATCAAATGTTTCCAGATTAGGTTCGGCAACCACGGCATATGATAAATCGTCAAACATTTTTTCCTTGGAAACATGGATCCTAACGATCCCGGAATTGTAAAAAGTGACCCGGAAAAATGCATTGGTTGTTTGTGCTTCTATTCCAAAGTCGGTCTTTTGAATGTTAAGTATATCACCGAGTCCCTGGTGCCGGATATGCTTGGTTTTGTTTCCTCTTTTTTCCAAGGGTTTGTGCTGATTCATAAATTCACTTTATACTTGATTATTACTGGATATATCTGAATAAGTAATTCTCTATTCTTGCTTGAACTTAGAACATATATGCATTAAAACAACACAAAAAAGGGAAGATTATATGCACAATTTAGGTGTGGTCGTTTTCAATCGTTTGCAAGCCTTAAATGTGCTAATCCTGAATATTGATCAACTACTGTTTGGGTCCAATTATGGGAGCCAAAGTACAAATTAGTGGCTGCCAGGGCTCGAGCACCAGGTTCCTTCCATTAAAAGGAATTGAATCTCCTGATTAATTAGTACTCACAAGCCATAAATCCCTGACCAAGTCAAAGAATTCATGGATCAAAAGCTGGATAATCATTAACTTTAAGGCTAAACTGTGCAACATGGTTACCAAAGTAATTCGATATACCACCATTATTATCGTGTGTCTATTAGCTGGCTGCGAAAAACCTCCGGAGTATTACCAGGAACAAGCAGCGAACCCGGATGTTTTCAGGGCATCGGTAAAAAAGCTTTCCGATGTCATCGTATATGATATTTTTTCACCTCCTGTAGCCAGCCGGATTTATGCCTATCCCAGTATAGCGGCTTACGAGGTAATAGCCGGCGACCGCGAGGAGTACAAAAGTTTGGCTGGTCAGCTAACAGATCTTCAGAGAATCCCCGAACCCCAAACTGAAGAATTTAACCGACCACTGGCAGCCATCCAGGCCTTTATAAAAGTCGGGACGGCACTAGTATTTTCAGAGGATCGAATGGATTCCTACGCTGAAGAAGTGTATCAGGATTATAGCAATATGGGAATGCCTGAACGTATTATAGAAAATTCCATTGATTATGGAAATAAAGTAGGTCAGCATATATTGGAATGGGCCGATGGGGATAATTACAAGCAGACCAGAACTTTTCCTAAGTACACCATTGACAACCGCGATTTCCGCTGGCAACCTACACCACCCGACTATATGGATGCTATTGAGCCACACTGGAACAAGATCAGACCATTTGTGATTGATTCCTCGGACCAGTTTGTACCGGAACCACCTACCCCATTCAATATGGATGAAACCAGTGAATTTTATCAGGAGGTTATGGAAGTGTATGAAGTTGGTAAGAACATTGACGAGGAACAACTCGAAATTGCAAAATTTTGGGATTGCAATCCATATGTCAGCCATCACCAGGGCCATGTGATGTTTGCCACCAAAAAAATCACCCCGGGCGGTCATTGGGTAGGTATTACCAATATTGCTACTAAAAAAGCGGGTTCTGATTTCGCTGCCACTGTGGAAGCTTTTACCATAGTTAGCGTAGCACTGGCAGACGCCTTTATCAGCTGCTGGGATGAAAAGTACCGGTCGGAGCTAATTCGACCGGAAACCGTGATTAATAAGTACATAGACGAGGATTGGGAACCTATCTTACAAACGCCTCCGTTTCCGGAATACACCAGTGGGCATAGCGTAATTTCTTCTGCAGCTGCAACCGCACTTACCAGATTGTTCGGCGATCCCTTTCCGTTCGAAGACACTACTGAACTTGAATATGGATTACCGTCAAGAAATTTTGAAAGTTTTTTTCAGGCATCGGAGGAAGCGGCAATTTCAAGATTGTACGGAGGGATACATTATATGCCGGCCTGTCAAAATGGTGTTGCCCAGGGTAAAGCGCTTGGCCAATTTGTAATATCCAATATTACCACCAGAGAATCAGGCCTATCACTTAAGTAAAGCCGTCTGACCGACTCATTTCAGATTTATAGCAGGATGCTTTTTCAAATACTAATAGTGGTCCTGTCACCAATAAATTAGCAGCCCCGGCAAGTCATCTAAGCATATAGAGGAACTGTTCTTCTCTATATTATTAGCATGATACAAATCGCCATAGTCAATTCCCAGCCAGTATACAGAAAGGGGCTTTCATTGCTGCTTTCCCAGGAAATAAACGACCTGAAAGTAGTCGCCGCTACCTCTAATATAAGGGACCTGATTCACGAATACCGGGAAGAGGTGCTGGACATAGTGGTGTGGAATATTCCAAGTCATCATACTTTAACCCCAGGTGCCAGACTATTAAAAGAATGCTTTCCCCTGGCGAAAATCCTGGTAATGGTAACCAGTCGTAACTCCGTGTACGCCGGGCTTTTAGAAACCTTAGGTGCCGATGCTGTAGTTCCGGATGATTGTCTGACATCAGAATTGTCAGCAGTGATCCTCAAAATACACCAAACCTACGCACCGCCACCCTCATCTAACCACGTTCAGGAGCCAGATATTGACAAAAAGTCTCCGAAGCTTGACTCAAATGAAAACAAAATCTTTTTAATGCTCGACCGTGGATATGCTCCCTCTGAGATCGCCTCCCAGATGGGCATATCCACGGAGCAAGTTATCAGATTCAGTAATAGCATAAAAAGTAAACTGGGGCTGGAAAATCTTCCATCCAAGTCTTCTGAAGGTACCGGATATCAATCACATGAGAAAAAAACCAACAAGCACAGGCCATGAATTTTTATGATAAAACCAATTTGATTCTCCGCCTGGACCAAATGATCAGGCTAAGGTTCAGAGGAAATGCGGATTCCCTTTCCAGAAGGCTTGGGGTTTCCCGTAGTACTTTTTTCAGACTACTGGATGACATGAAGAGTCTGGGCGCACCCATTGAGTATGATGAAACGGGACAGTTCTACTATTACGAAAAAGTGGGTCACTTCCAGTTTGGATTTTATAAGAAATCTGCCCTTTTAAAACACCAGCAGATCAACCCCAGGTTTAACCGGTAACCTTGAGCCACCATAATGATATCTTGTGAAAGTACAAAATTTATGCAGATGCTATAGTACGAATTCTTTAAAGAATGGTAATTTTATAACATGCGTAAATTTACTGAACGTCAGGTATGAAGTTACTCTGGTTAGCATTACCGGTTCTCGCACTTTTTCAAATAGCCGATCAATCACCTCTTGTCCAGCAAAGAAATCAACAGCGGGTAGATCAATTAAATCAGCTTTTTAAAAATACACTCAATCAAGACCCCATAGCAGCGCTGGAATACACCAAAGAGGGCCTGGAAATTGCAGACTCCCTGGGTTATGACAAAGGGATCGCCTATGCCCTGAATAATCTTGGTGTGGTGCAAAACAGAATCGGCAACCTGGACAAAGCACTGGAATACTTCTTTAAATCCCGGAGACTACACCAGGCCGTTAACAACCAGGATGGATTGTCCGCCACACTAAATAATATTGGTACGGTGTACAGCGCGAAGAAAGACTTTGATAAAGCGCTTCAGTATTTTCTTGATGCATATCGCATAATCGAAAATTTACAGGACACCATCAGGATTATCGGGTCGCTGAATAATATTGGGAATATCCATTTGGCTAAAAATGAAGACCAGCTGGCTATGGATTACTATAAGGGATCACTGGTACTTTACAACCACTTGAAAGACCGTTACCAGGTATTTGACCCACATAGCAACATTGGTAATATATTCTTCAAAAAGCAGCAGTATGACAGCGCTTTGTATTACTACAAGCAGTCTTTAAGCATCGAAAATGCCAACAACAACCTTAATGGACAAGCACAAGCTTTACACCAACTTGGGGTTACATACAGCCAGTTGGGTCAATATTCACTGGCAGTGAACTACCTGACGGACGCTCTGGAAATAGCGCAATCCACCAATTCAAAACCCCAGTTGATGGACATTTACCGCTCATTAAGCGAAACTTACTTCGATCAAAGAAATTGGCTGTTAGCCAAGGACTATCTTTTGTTGCACGGCATGGTCAAAGACAGTATTTACAATGAAGAAAGTAATCGCAGGATATCCGAACTAGGCCGGACTTATGAAATGGAACAGCAGGAGCAACAGATCGAACTGCTAAGGAAGGAGAGTGAAATTCAGCAGTTGCAATTAAAGAACAACCGAAATAGCATCCTGGCCATTGTGTTTGGTTCTGCTGTATTATTCTGCCTGGTGGTCTTCTACTATTTGAAAAATCAGGCCAGCCAAAAAACCAAAGCGTTATTAGCCAGCAAGAATAAAGAGATTACAGAAAGTATTCATTATGCTCAAAGTGTACAATCCGCGATTCTTGATCAGGAATCAATTAAGAAAAGTTTTCCGGATTCATTTATACTATATAAGCCCAAAGATATTGTTAGCGGTGATTTTTACTGGCATAGTAAATCTAACGGTATGGATATCGTGGCATCGGTAGATTGTACCGGGCACGGCGTAGCAGGAGCATTTATGACGGTGATCGGTAATTCTTTGTTAAATCAAATTGTAGTGGAAGACAAAGTAACCGAGCCAGCCACGATACTTTCTCAATTGGATGTAAAACTGCGCCATACATTAAAAGACAAGCAAGTTGACATCAGCAACCATGGTATGGATATCGCTATTTGCAGGATTGACGATGCTTCCAATAAACTGACTTTTGCAGGAGCGCGAAGCGACCTTTACTTGCTCAGGAAGGGAGTGATAAATGAAGTAAAGGGTGACAGGCACACCATAGGCGAAAATCTTAGCGATGAAATAAAAGCCTTCGGACAACAAGAATTAGCCTACCAAAGCAATGATATTTGCTATCTCTCTTCAGATGGTTTTTCCGATCAGTTCGGGGTCCATACCAACAAAAAATTCATGAAAAAGAGGTTCAAAGACTTGCTTGAATCAATTCATCAACACCCCTTTACTGAACAAAGTAAACTGCTAAACCAGGAACTTGAAAAGTGGCAGGGAAACCTCGAACAAACAGACGATATTCTGGTTATCGGAATCAAGGTCAATTAGTCCTCGGTAAGTCGGTCATAAAAGTTAATAAACTCTCCA
>BQJT01000239.1 GCA_021604845.1 Cyclobacteriaceae bacterium | reverse complement strand
AGGCGCGAATCACAATGATAGATGCTTTCCCAATATCAAAAGTGATAAAATCACCAACATTGGGTATTTCTGGAATACTGCCCACAAAAATCCACTCCTTCCCGAATATATGCTGCAACTCCAATTTTAACAATTTAGGATGACTATATAAAGGTCCAGGCAATGAAAAGCCGCTTTTATATTCCTTCATCGATGCTACTATGACTTCTGAAACCATTGGTCTAATATGATTTGTAAATCAATGTTGAGCGCATTTAAACTTTAGTTATAAGGCCCTTATTGCTGCAATAATAGCAGGCACAATTTCATGTAAATCCGCTATTACCACATAATCTGCCTTCTGAACAATAGGTGCTTCAGCGTCGGTGTTGATGACCAGTATCTTTTTTGCTGCCTTACAACCGACCCAATGCTGAATGGCACCGCTAATACCACAGGCAATGTAAAGGTCAGGAGCGACCCGGGTTCCCGTTTGGCCTACTTGGTCGGAATGAGGCCGCCATCCCTTATTGGTAACCACGCGGGAACAACCCACAGCGCCATCAATCAACTGCGCCAATTCTTCGAGTTTATCGAAACCTTCCGAACTGCCTACGCCTCGCCCTCCGCTTACTATTACACGGGCAGTAGTCAGGGAAACCCCTTCGCTTTCATTTTCAACCCGTTCTGTAACACGAACCCGAAAGTCTTTGTCATTTAAATCAACCTCCTGTTCGACGATCACCAAATCCTCTGATAGGGTTTCTTCCGCCGCAAACACATGTTGAGCCACCGATAAGAGTTTTGGTTTGCCCGAGAGTCGTGCTTCTTCCACTAAACTGCCTCCCCATCGCAAGCGAGTTACAATATAATCACTTTCGCGCAAAACTACATCAACACAGTTAGTGGCCAGCGGTAAATTCATAATCGCTGCCGCTTGAGCCATCACTTCATTTCCTCGCTCAGATCCACTTGCCAGAATAGCTTCGACCTGCAGAGAAGTCGCTAGTTGAGTTAAGCTCTTGGCCCAGGCTGTAGGCGCATAATCATCTAACTGATCGTGGACCACAAGATGAACCTTCGATATACCATATTGCTTTAATTCATGGGTTATGGTTGCCCCTTTTCTACCAATTACTACAGCTTCGACACTTCCTAGCCTCCTAGCTAAGGTCAGCATTTCGAGGGAGGCTTTATTCAAGGTTCCTCTATCGTGTTCAATAAATCCTAGGATCATTGGCTGAAATTTTTTAACAAAAATTTAGTTCTTGTAATACTTCCATTACTCGAGGCACTGCCTCCACGCCATATCCCAAAACTTCTACTTGGTTCTCCTCTCCTTGTGGTACCCTGAGTTGCAGTTTTTCCGGGCCACCCGAAATTGGCGCAGGCTTAAGAATGGTGATTTCTTTTCGCCTGGCGCGCATACGCCCTGGTAAAGAAGGGTAGCGCGGTAAATTAATGCCTTCTTTTACTGAAATGGCTGCTGGAAGATCAATCTCGTAAATTTCCCGAGCGTGTAGTGCCTCCCTGGAGGCAATTGCCTTGCCTTCTGCAACATGTAGCGACTTTACACCTGACAAAAAAGGAAAATCTTTTGCAAAAGCTACCCTGCTGCCCACTTGGTACCCACCGGAATCTGCCGACTCATTGCCAAACAGTAGCAGGTCGAAGTCTTTATCAGCAATGGCGTCAGCTATAGCTTTGGAGGTAGCCATTGGGTCCCATTCCTTGCCGTCTGTCTGAAGCAAGATGGCTTCATCGACTCCCTGAGCCATTGCCTGGCGCAATTGTTCAACGGCTGTATCCGGCCCCAATGTCAGAACAGTTACAGAGCCGCCGTTTTTTTCTTTAATTCGAAGCGCTTCTTCGATAGCACATTCCTCATGAGGGCTTATCGTAAATCCCAAATTTCGAGTGATAATTTCCTGCTTGTCTTCCGATAAGATGATACTTCTTCCCGGCGCCGGAACGCGCTTTATACATACTAATATGTTCATTTTGGTATCAATTTTTTTGCTGTTGTCTTATTTGACCCGATACTAGGCTTTCATTCTTTCGTTATCTGGGTCAAACAATGGTCTACTACCCACTATTTCAACAGTAACCGGATATTGTTCCCCCATATAGTAAACAAAAAGCTTGGTTCCAACGATATCATATGGAGGGGGTAGAAAGGCCAACAAAAGATACTTGCCTACAGAGGGGCCAGCTCCTGCTGAAGTGACATAGGATGGACGATTGTGCGCATCAACAATTACTTCTCCCGCTATATTCAAGATAGGTTCATTGCCCTGCATAAAACGATCTATTCCAGAGGCAGAGCTGTGGTCATCAACGCTTAAGGTGCATAAGGTGGCAATAGGATCTTCACTCCTTGCTTTTAAATAGGCTGCTTTACCGATAAAGTTTGCGCGCTTTACTTTTGGTCTTGCCAAACCTACTTCTATAGGATTGTACTCAGATTCGAGCTCGGAGCCCATCAGTCGGTATCCCTTCTCGATCCGGCCGGTATTGCCGTACACCCCAATCCCTGCTGGAATAATCTGGAACGGCTTGCCTGCCTCCCAAAGTGTATCCCATAGCTTCAATCCATGTTCCATGGCTACATATAATTCCCAGCCAAGTTCCCCAACATAGGAAATGCGGAAAGCACGTACGGGTAATCCACCTATCCGTATAATTTGAGTGGTACCATATGGGAAAGCATCATTTGATACATCATCTTCTGTGAGCGATTGCAAAAGATGACGCGCTTGCGGACCCCATAGGCCAATGGTACAAATAGCTGAAGTGCGATCAACAAATTGAACAGAACCATCCTGTGGTAAATGCATGGTGAACCACTTCTTGTCTCTGCCTCCGTCACCGGCCCCAGTAACTATTCGGAAATGCGCTTCCCCAATCCGCATGATGGTAAGATCCGCTTTGAAACCACCATTCGGATAAAGCAGTGGTGTATAAACAGATCGGCCCACTTTTACATTCATTTGATTGACGGTCATATATTGGATATAATCGAGTACTCCCGGTCCTGATACATCAAATATGGTGAAAGCAGAAAGGTCTACCATAGCCACTCGTTCCCGCATGGCTAAATGCTCCGCATTAATAATGGGAGACCACCAGCGGGCATCCCATTCGTGTTCGCGGTTGTTAATTCGATCACCAAATTCTGCTAATAGATACTTATTGGATTCGTACCATTGGGGTCTTTCCCAGCCTGCCGTTTCGAAAAATACGGCCCCAAGCTCCTTTTCTCTCATGTAAAAAGGACTGACACGAATATTCCGGTTGGATGCCCATTGCTCTCTGGGATGTACAATTCCATAGGTTTTATTGTAGCCCTCGGAGGTACGAGCCTTGACATGAGTATTCGACCTGGCATAATCGTAAAATCTCGAAATATCGGAAAGATGCGGGTCGATTTCCGGGACGCCATGAGTCATCCATTCAGCTATGAGCCGACCTACACCGGGCCCCTCTTTTATCCATACAGCCGCTGCAGACCATAGATTCTTTACTTCAATGGTTTCTCCTAATAAGGGATAACCATCAGCGGTCAATGACAGCAAGCCATTGATGGCATATCGTATGCCGGCTCGCTCATCCCCTAAGATTTCGGGCATCAACGCTAAGGCCTGTTCTAGTTGAGGATCAAAATCTTCTTCTGTAAATGGCAACTCCGTTGGAGAAAGTGGGGATTCCTCGATAGAAGGAATATCATCAGGTCTCATTAAAATAGGACGATGGGCATAGGAACCCACTTCCATATCACTGCCATGTTGACGCTCATAGCAGAAAGTATCCATATCGCGAACAATAGGGTATTCAATTTCTCCTGTTGTGGATTCGAATTGTTCCAAGGGCCCAACCGTAATCATTTGGTGGACAGCTGGCGTTAGCGGAATTGTAGCTCCGGCCATCTTAGCAATGCGAGGACTCCAAACGCCACAGGCAATAATGACATACTCTGTTTCAATAGAACCCTTGGAAGTCTCGACTGCCCGGATGGAACCATCCTTGACATCAAGATCCAACACCTGTGTATTGGCCGCAATTGTTAATGCCTCCAAATTCATGGCATACTCTCGCATTAATGTACCGGCACGCAAAGAATCAACTACACCAGCAGAGGGGGTATAGAAACCACCAAGAATGATGTCTTTATTTATATAAGGCACTAAGTCCTTCACTTCGCTTGGAGATAACAGTTGAGCGGGTATGCCCCAGGACTTAGCGGAGGTCATGCGCCGCCGCAATTCCTCCATCCGTTCTTCGGTACGGGCCACCTCAATGCCTCCACTTTCGGTAAAGACACCGAGCTCTTTATACTGTTTCATACTATCTAGTGTGAGATAGGTCATCTCCTTGGCGTGATCTACAGGGAAAATAAAATTAGAGGCATGCCCCGTGGATCCTCCAGGGTTTGGCAAAGGGCCTTTGTCCAATAGAACAATATCTTTCCAACCCAATTTTGCCAAATGATAGCTGATACAATTACCGACAATCCCGGCGCCAATGATGACAACCTTTGCCTTTTTCGGGAAATCATTCATTCCATATTTCGTTTTGTTAGCGTATGTTTAAAAGTAGCTAGCCGAAAATTTATAGAAGGGCCAATTTTTGGTCTAAAAAGGGGTGATTTTGTATTTATGTTGCTATTTCAGTATTTGAATATAAGGGGTGCTTACCTTGGAGTTAACTTAACCGCCCCCAAAAGTCAATTCTTTCCATAAGCCCCCACAACAAACTTAAGCTCAGCAGTACCATTTTCTCTCCAAACGACCAACAATTTTTGTCCGTCACCTCCCATGACAATCGGACTATCAGGGGCAAGTTGTATGGCAGGAAGTTCTTGCTCGAGGGTCCATCCTGCCTGATCGATGGTGCCGTAGCCGTTGGTCAACTGGTTTTCGGCGGTAAATATGCCGGTTAACCCAAAATATTCCGAGAAGGCGCTCGGTGTATCTTCGTATGCACCCCGATGCAGGAGGTGCATCTCTCCCTCAATGCTTGCCATGGCAAGTTTACCAAGCGATAGATAGCTGTTTTGCAAGGCATTCAATTTTTTGGAGAAATTGCCAACAGGCATATCCGCGGGAGACCATTGGTGTATGGAGGTATTGTTTTCGGGATCGGGCTGGCCTTCAAAGTTAAGTGCCTTAAAGCTGTTATATGGCGCAAGATTGAAAGAGGTCAATCTCATAGCCCGGGTATTCCGTTCTTTATAGACCAAAAAAAGCGAAGGTCCCAACTGGGCAAGTGCCATAGGGCCATCGGTGAGTTGTCCTACATTTCCAGCTGTATTTTGCCATTTACCATTGTTGTAAATTAAAAATTGAATAAATCCATTCGGTCCTTGCCAGCAGAGCATCATTTTGCGACATTGATCCGCCTCGTCAAAATAAGTGGACATGGCAATCGCTCCCGTTGTGTGATATCCTAAGGCTACCGGTTCGGACCATGGAGCTGATCCGTCGGATTTGGCCGTATATAGCGCTCCCTCATCATCGGTAAAAACCAGGTGCAGGGCATTGTCAATTGTGGAAAGTGCCAATTCACCCTTGCTAGTCAAGCCAGTGCTTAAAGGGCGCGACCAGGTATTATCCTGGAAATGGGATTGCCAGAGCGATCCATTTTCTTTTTGAAATACAAGAATAAAATCTTCGTCAAAGGCAGTAAGGGCTAGGGCTTCTGCTTCTTTTAACTGCATGTCTTTAGCTTCAGACCAGGCAAATTTTTCCTTCCATAGAAATCGGAACCAATTGGCACCCTTATCGTTTTTTGCCAGACTGCCGAGGTTGTAATTCTTTTCAATTGTTTTGATCAAGCTGTAGTGATTGTACGGAACATCAATGACTGTGCCCGGAGCAATCCCATCTCCAAGGAGTATAGTGTACACTTGATTGGGACCCTCATAGCTCGTATCGTACCCGACAGCATCAAAATCCGCTTCATCGAAAGTTACCACGATGAGTGTTCCCTGCGGAACATTTGATTGTGCCCAGGCTTTTTCTGGATTTTGCAAGAGCAGATCGATATCCAGATTTAAACCGATATTTTTTAAACCCGTTTTTTTGCCTCCTTGCAGGTTCTTGGTTTCTATGTTGGAAAAGAACACGTATTCGAGCCAACCGGATATTTGCGGAATCAGTTTTGTGCGCGGATTGGTATCGACGTGGGTGTTGTAAAGATAATGGCCGTCGTTCCAAATATCTGGCGTAAACCAGCTGTATTGTGGCAATGATCCGGTGCTTATATCCTTCCAAAAACGGGCATCGTCCACGATCTTGTTCCAGCGCGCTTCCTCTTTTTGAATATTGTGAAAAGAAGCAAAAGCATTGTGTTTACGATAATACCTCGCCAGGTTATTCCCGTCATTAGGGAATTCGGTGAGCGGTTGGATATCTGGATTAGAATGAGCATAGTTCGGATCTTTCCATTGGGGATTCCAGGGCTCTCCGGGATATCCTTCCATATAAGCCTTCCAGGAAATGTCGGCGGATTCCAGCAGGTCTACCAAGGTTTCCTGCATCAATGGCGCTATAGGTGGCGTGTCGTTTGTCACGGAACACACTTCCCCAGCCAGCGAAGCGACATAATTGGTTTGAGAAGGGT
>BQJT01000238.1 GCA_021604845.1 Cyclobacteriaceae bacterium | reverse complement strand
CCTATTGTCTCACTGCTCCCCTGGCTCCCTGCTTCCTTAATACCTCCCCAACCCGTGCGAACCCCAGCTCACCACTATTTAAAACCTTTACCCCAAAAGTTGCCACAGGATCAGGGTAGCTAAATGTGAAAACCGACATTGACAGTTGCGCCAGTACCACCAGGTCAATTGTTTCCTTCTTTTGGCCATTCCTTATGGCTTTCGCAATTTCCTGGTTATGTTCCTCAATTTTTCCCTCACCCAAAAGCTTGAATGCATTTTCAATAGTGGCTCCAGCGAAATCCAGTTGCTTGCCCAGGCGGTTTGCTGTTTCGAGTAATAAATCCTGGGTGCTTTTCACCGTGGGTCCGTGTGTGGCAATCACCAGGATTTTTCCTTCTGCATTTACTGCCTCCTCCATCATGGCCTGGTCGATTTGAATTACCGGGACATGGTATTGCTTCATGTGATCTGCTACCTGTGCATAGGCGCGGTTCATGGTGCTGCATGAAATAAGAATGGCATCCACACTGTACAGTTGGTAAAGATCTTCCGCGTGTTTGCAAAACAGGTCAATATTGATCTGTGGTGGACAGGATTTACCCTGTTGATATGCCTTCATAAAATTAAGTTGTACTGCCTCGTTGCCAGTATTGATGATTTTTACCCCTGGCAACATTTTTTGACCGAAATAGGTGCTCCAAAGACTGACCCAGCTCCCGGCATTTACTACCCCAAGTCGTTTACCGGCTAATGCAGTATCCGGTCCTGTACTTTCTTCCAGCGTAGGCGTACCGGTCAGTTTCATGTAGTCTCCAAATAATCTTATCGGGTCTGTCATTTTCTTCTTTCGATTGCAATGAATACTTTACTTTGCTTTACTTTCTTTTATATGCCTGGAGTTCCGCATTCCTACAGGGGTTTGAAGTTCTTGTGATAACAATTAGGATTCATTATAATTGACCCAGTGCGAATAAATTTCCCAATATTTAAACAAATAAACATCATGCCCAACAAGTTTCTGTTTCAGAAAGCTACACTTACTCTAATCTTACTAACCAGCATAGCAATTTGTAAGTCCCAGGTAAATGTTGAGCAATGGGCAAAATACCAAATCGATTTTACCAGTGAAAAAACCTATACAGAGCCAATCTACCAGGTCAGGCAGTTTTATGCGCTATTCAAATCTCCAACAGGTAGAGCGCTTCGGGTGAATGGTTTCTGGGATGGCAGCACTCGTTGGAGCATAAGATTTGCGCCTGATGAATTAGGTGAGTGGTCTTATACCACGTATTGTTCTGATACCCTGAATCAGGGATTGCATAATAAGTCTGGCAACTTTACCTGCACAGTCAATGATAGTGAGTTCGACATATACAAAAAGGGCGGAATTATTCATCCCCCGGGAACCTATTATTTATCCCATCAGGATGGTACCCCATTTTTCTGGACTGCCTGTACGGCCTGGAACGGAGCCTTAAAATCAACGGAAGCAGAATGGGATAAGTACTTAAAGCACCGCGTAGGCAATAACTACAATGTGATTCAATTTGTTACAACCCAGTGGCGCGGCGGCGATCAGAATAGCCTGGGGCAGGTGGCTTACCAGGGAAGTGGGAGAATTAAAATCAATCCGGAGTTCTTTCAACATATGGATCAGAAAGTGGACAAGATCAATGAATATGGCCTGGTAGCCGCACCGGTGGTCTTGTGGGCGTTACCTCGAGGAGATGGCCGCGATCTCAGCCCCGGATATCACTTGCCCATTGAAGAAGCTGTGATACTTGCAAAATATATCGTAGCCCGCTATAGTGGCAATCAGGTGGTTTGGCTGCTGGGGGGCGATGGTCAATATTATGGTGACCTGGAAGACCGTTGGAAGGCTATTGGCAGGCGAGTATTTGAAGACATTCACCATGCACCGGTAACGCTGCATCCGCACGGGCATTCATGGATTGGTGATATTTATGCCGATGAAGATTGGATGGATATCGTTTGCTATCAGTCATCGCACAGCAACGCCGCAGGTACGGTTGACTGGATTAATAAAGGCCCCATTGCCAGTAGATGGGATAAATTACCTCCACGCCCCATTATTAATATGGAGCCTAATTATGAGGAGATTCACTTTACTATCACTGATGAAGATGTGCGAAATGCCTCGTACTGGAGTATTTTCGCTACTCCACCTGCTGGTATTAGCTACGGGGCCAACGGTATCTGGCCCTGGCTACGAGAAGGGGAGTCCATACTGAATCACCGGGATGCCCCTGGTACCAGTACCTGGGAAAAAAGTATCGAATTTCCAGGAAGTATACAGATTGGGTACCTGTCACAGTTTATAAGGCAATTTGAGTGGTGGAATCTAAAGCCAGGGCTGGATCTTTTGGTCCGGCAGCCTGGAACAGTTACCTACAATCACTTTGTATCATTACTGCGCACTGAGGATTATAGTACTGTGCTGGTTTACCTGCCAGTAAAGGAGACGATACAAATTCGCAATCCTCAAAACATCAGTTACCTGGCGCGCTGGTTTAACCCGGTTACTAATGAATATCAAAGGGCCGAATTATCAGTAGAAAAGGGGCTGGTGGAAGTTACCTCTAACTTCCCTAATGATATGCTGTTAATAATGACTAAAAAATAAGCTATCTTTGCCCTGTATTGACCTATTCTCAAACCATAACTGCTTATTACCCGCTACTCTCCCAGATTGCCATGAAAATGGTGGGCTCCTGGGCAGACGCTGAAGATATCGTTCAGGATACCTTTACCAAATGGCTCACCATTGATCACCGGAAAATTCAAAACACCAAGGCGTACTTAATTAAGGCAGTTACTAACAATAGCCTCAATCACCTGACTTCTTTAATTAGAAAGAAGGAAGAATTTTTGGATAACTTTACTTTAGGAGAGTTAGCTGCGAAAACTTTTGAGTTCGATTTTCCAAAATTCGACCTGGAAAACGAAATCGAAGAGGCTTTGGCTGTAGTACACAAACAACTTGCTCCCCTGGAACGAGCTATTTTCCTATTAAGAGAAGTCTTTGAGGTTGATTATGAAGATCTGCAGATTCTATTTGGCAAAAAGAAAGACCACTGTAGGAAAATTTTTTCACGGGCCAAAGAGAAGTTAGACTTAACCAATTTGGATGTTAAATTCGAGGTAACACTACCTTCCTGTACGGTTAAGAACTTTGTCGATGCCTGTGCCCTGGGGGCTCCTGCTGAATTTTTAAATGACCTGAAAAAGGACATAGCCGCCAGGCTAAATACTTCTGATTAAAAAATAAACTGTTGAAATTGTCACAAAATTCCCTTCTTTCGGTCTATAAGATTAAGAAGACAAAATTATCTTGTTGGCAGAATTCTTAATCAAAGCCCTTTTATGATTGCAATATTTATATTTTTCATAGTACACTGGTACATGTCACTCTTTTTCCAAACCTTTTTTCTACACAGGTATGCTGCTCATGGCGCATTTACCATGTCAAAATTTACCGAAAAGGTGGTTTTCGTATTGACCTGGTTTTTCCAGGGCAGCAATTACCTGAGTGCCTATGGCTATGGAATTATGCACCGCATGCACCATGCGTTCGCCGATACCCCTGAGGACCCCCATTCTCCGAAATATGACGAGAATATTTTTAAAATGATGTGGAAGACTAAATCCACTTATTCGGCTATTACCAGCAAAAGCCTGAAAGTTGAAGAACGGTTTACCAAGAATATTCCGGAATGGACAGCTTTTGATCGATTTGCCAGGTCATGGGTATCAAGGATTGCCTGGGGAGGGTTATACGTGTTGTTCTATTGGCATTTCGCAACCCACTGGTGGTTGTGGATTTTACTGCCTGTCCAATTTATGCTTTCGCCTATTCATGGTGCTATCATCAATTGGTTTGCTCATAAATACGGCTATAGAAATTTTGAAGTAGGGGACACTTCACGAAATTTTTTACCGGTTGATTTCCTGATGATGGGGGAAAGTTATCACAATAACCATCACAAATACGGGTCACGAGCCAACTTTGGCGGTATACGCTGGCATGAGATCGACCCCACCTATTTTGTGATCTTGTTATTGGATAAAATAGGGATTATTAAACTGGCCAGGCAAAAATCGATATCTGTAGCTTCTAAACAGGCAGCCTGATATCCCTAATTTATATAGGTCCCTAAAGGCTCTTTAATGTCTAAAAGGTGTCTGATTCTGTATTTCTGTTATCCGATAACTATTGTATTCCTATTAAACTGTGCCCCTGATAACAGGAAAAGTTCGATAAATTCTATCGAACAGGTAGTTGATTCGGGTGAAGTGAATTTTCGTACTATCCGTCCGGTTTTCAGTGAATTTCAGGTGGATTGCAGCATCCGGGCCCTGGAGGTGATCAACAGGGACCAGGTCTGGTTCGCCGGCAGCGCAGCAACTTATGGTTACACCACCGATGGCGGTCAAAATTGGGTTATTGACAGTATCACTAACATCGGGTCCGGCCTGGAATTTCGCTCCATTGCAGTTACTGATAGTGCCGTTTTCCTGCTAAGTGTGGCATCACCAGCCTATCTTCTACGATCCATTGATAGGGGAGCACACTGGGAGGTAGTTTACCATGAAGATCACCCGGATACATTTTATGATTCAATGAAATTCTGGGACAACGAAAGCGGTATTGCCATGGGAGATCCCGTGGATGGCTGCCTGTCCATCATATTGACCAGAGACGGTGGGAAAAGTTGGCACAAGTTACCTTGTTCCCGGCTTCCTGCTACCCATTTAGGAGAGGCAGCGTTTGCCGCCAGCAACAGCAATATTTCTGTTTTTGGTGATAATGTCTGGCTGGTAACCGGTGGGACAAAGGCCAGAGTGTTTCGAAGTGCTGATAGGGGAGATTCCTGGGAGGTGTTCGATACCCCTGTGGTCCAGGGTGGTAAAATGACCGGCATTTTTTCCGTAGATTTTTACAATGATCAATCGGGAATTATTTTCGGCGGTGATTGGGAAAATAAATCTTTGAATACGACAAATAAAGCACATACCAAGGATGGAGGTAAGACCTGGGAACTATTGGCGGATGGTTCATATCCTGGCTATCGCTCCTGTGTCCGTTATGTTCCGGGTTCCAGCGGCAAGGGTATATTTGCCGTGGGTATCCCGGGAATATCCTATTCAGGTGACGGGGGAGGCAGCTGGCAGCACCTCGAAATGGAGGATTTTTATACCATTTCACTTGCCTTGAATGAAAAATTGGGCTGGTTGGCTGGTAAAAATAAAATTGCTAAAATGGAGTGGTAGCTATTTAACTACTGGAAAGTTTTCTGCTTCCCACTGGGTAAAACCACCGGTCAAATCATAAATTTCCTGAAACCCCAGTTCCTCAAGCAATTGGCTGGTTTTGCCGCTGCGCCCTCCTGCGCCACAATATACCGCAATAGGCTTGGTTTTATCAAGGGTGGCGATCTGCTGTTTAAATTTGGGGTCACGAAAATCAATGTTTTGAGCTCCATCAATGGTTCCCTCAGCAACTTCCTCGGGGGTTCTGACATCTATAAGCTGCAGGTTTCCCTTTACTTTTAGTTCAAGTAACTGCTGATTACTGATTTCCTTTGTCTGAGGAAAACATGATAAAGTACCCATTACCGTTAAGCACAGAGCCAGCCCAAGTATATTTCTTATTCTACTATTCATGATTCTCACAAGCTAATTAATAATTCATAATTTCTGATCCATCCTCGTCATTCCTGTTCAATTGCTACTTAGATATTTGTTCAGGATCCTTATCCCTTCATGAATCGCGTCCCTGCCGCTGGATTCAATTCCATACCATCCCTGATACCCGGCCTGCTGACTTATTTTTATCATCTGCGCGGTTTGTTCTTCTGTCGGTTGATTTCGGTAGGACTGTCCAAAGGCATAGGGGATAGTCTTTTTCAAATAAGTTATATTGTCGAAATCAGCACCGGGTTCACGCCAGTCGGGATAGGTGCCAAAATCTGCATCATCCACCGCCTTGACCAGTTGCACCATCCAATCCGGATCGTTGCTCACTCCCCCGTGATTTTCTATAGTAACTTTTATGTTGGCTTGTTTTGAATACTCCAACAGCATCTGGTAGGACTCTGTTGCCCATTTAAGCGCTTCTTCCGGGTCAGCGCCTTTGGGCGCCCTGCAATTGGTTCGTATCGCATGACAACCAAGATAATTTGCTGTATCAATCCATTTTCTGTGATTAATTGTAAACTGCTTACGCAGTTCAGGGGTTGGCTCCGCACCATCGCCCTCTGCATCCACCATTATCAACACCATTTCCACTCCATGATCATTGGCGTTTTGTTTAAGCTGGTTCAAGTAATTTACATGGGGTACATCAAACAGCGTATTTACGAATTCAATGCCGTTAATATCAAAAACTTCCCGGGCAATGCGAGGGAAATCAAGATTCTTCCATTTACCTTCCCTGATCTCATCGACCAGGGCCCACTGTGCCAGTGATATGTCGTCTTTTTTCATGATCATTTTTTGATTGGTACTATTAAAACTTAACAATCCGGGAGTTAATGAGGCAGTTCCTGCCACTATGGCCGTTTTCTGAATAAAACTCCTGCGGCTTTGCCTGTAACCAGGGTTAACATTAACTGAATTCCC
>BQJT01000237.1 GCA_021604845.1 Cyclobacteriaceae bacterium | reverse complement strand
GCTGCTGAAGTCATTAGTGTTTTCCACCGAATTGGAAAACCCTCCCTCCCTGGTAATCCTTAGACGCCCATCCAGAAAAGTATAGCTCAGTCGTAATTGAAAGGTGTTAAGTGCTTCCTGGTCAAGACCGTTTAGGTCGACGTCGATTTCCAGGTTTTCATCAACCTGTGAAAACCAATAGCTTAACTGGTTAGAAAGCAATTCACTTACACTACCGCTTATTGCTCCACCCTGTCCCAGGCTCAGATCATTGGGCGGGGAGAATTGTCGCAGTACAATCAAACTGAAAACCTGCCGGTTTAACGCCTGTTCGTCATTTTTAATTTCCTGAATTCGTTGGGTGATTTCGGGGTCAACTGTCTGGTTGTCCCCAATGTATATGTCGAAATCAATTTCAGGGCTTAATAATCTGCCTTGTAAATCAAGTTGTACAATAGCAGGATACCTTCCCTGGACCAAAGTCTCGGATTGATCGCCAAACAACGGGGATATATCTGCGGTTTGTTCATAGGTGGCCTGGATATCCAATATGCCCTCATAAGGGTCGCCATACCAGGAAATCTTACTGGTGGGCAGGATATTGAATTCTTTGTTAATAATATTGTACAAGGTGAAATTGTACCCCCCTTCCTGTATGGCATATTCACCAAACATGTTAAAATCACCCTGGGTATCAATAAGTAAGTTCAGGTGCCCGTTACCACGGCCTCTGATAATATCACCAGCCTGTAAATCGAAGATTATTTCAATATAGGCGTCCGGAGTAATCTCCAGGTCAAAGTCCAGGTTAATTCCGGATGCCCGGATCCTTTTTATTTCCGACTCATCAACGTTTATATAGGAAGAATCAGTGAAGCTGACAAAATTGATATAATCCTTTTTTTCTACGTCCGTATCTTCATTAATAGGAATAAAAATCCTGGATCCTTTTTCTGAAACCGCAGTGGCTTTTACGTTGAAGTTACCCAGAGGCCCGTCAAAACGAAGATCGCCGCTTACGATAGCGGTACCATAGTAAAGAGCACCTTTTTCATTTACCGTATTCAAAACCATGAAATTTGACAGGTCTCCCGATAGATTTAGTGATAAATTCTTGAATCCCGTGTGCATCAAACCTCCACTAATGGTAGCCGAGTTACCGTTTTCATCGAACAACTGACCATTGGCTACTTCGATACTGTTATCCGTAAATAGTACCGGACCCTGATAATCGTATATGGTGTTCAGGTAATTTACCCGGAACTGTCCGTCGGCTAGCTCAACCGAGCCGTTTATTTTTGGACTTCTCAGGGAACCTGCGATAAGCACATCCCCATTAATTTGCCCTTTGAGATCAGAGAACGTCTGACCAACGAACGGTTCAACCAGGTGGAGATTAGCTTGATTCAATTGAGCCAGCAGGTTCAGTTGACCTTCGGTATCGGGAGTATAGGTACCTTTAATATCCACAATTTTGTGCTGTTCACGAACGGCACTTAATCCGATATCAAAATACTTCTCAGCATAATTCCAGAAAGATTTACCCGCGACATTGCCCACCAGGAATCTACCGATTTGAAAATCAGCAATACTCAATCCACTATTGATACGCGGTGTTCCGTACAGATCCTGAAACTCTATATTGGCATTGAGTGTCCCATAAAGTTTATATTTCAATATTGGGTTTAAGTTATCTACCTTGAAATCGTTGAACTCTACCAGTAAGGTTTTACTGCTGTCTGAAGAGACTACCCCGTTGATGGTAATGCTCTGTTGGTTGTAAAAAAGGGTCACACTCTTGAAATCGAAAACCCCATTGCTAATGGATATCTGATTATCTGGCGCTATTCGCCATTGTTGATTCAAAGCCCTGAAATCAGAATTGTTAAATTTAAGTACAGATTTATCCTTTAAGAACTCCAATTGGCCTCCGATCATCGCTTGATTTTCGGGATGATCCTTCACCTCAATCCTGGTGGTAAAATCGATATGATCATTGTTCCAGACTGCTTCGAACGAAAAGTCTTTGGTAGTTGCGAGGGTGCCAATAACCTGTTCATCTGAGTGTATATAAGCCATTGCCAGAACATTGGTACTGTCACTAATCTTCGAAGTATTAAAATCGATGGTTACATCATGCAATGTGTTGTTCTTGTATTCCAGGATATTGATTTCGCTGTTGACCGCAAGTATGGAAGTAAATCCATGTCGGAAATAGCCTTCAACCGGAGTGTTTTCCGAAATTCTAAGTTCTGGTTCGACCAGGTTCAGAATAGGATTAACCTCCTTCAGCATACCATCAAATTTGATGCGATATTTGTTGTCAGCGGCGGAGATTTTGTTTTGATAATATTCCTTGATGCCTTGCTTGTCATTAATAAGATTCAGTCGATACTCATGGATCAGTCGGTTAAGATCGCTGAATAAGTCGCTGAACTCAAAATTGCCCTGTGCATTTAGGTCAAACCGGTCGCTGGTAAGGCTTACTCTACGCTCATTCACTTTTTTTTGTGATATCATCTCCAGGTATTCAATATCCACCTCTTTTCCCCGATAGGAAAAATGAGTATTCCTGAGGTTGGCAAATCCGACCATCTCGTCAATGGTCAACCCGGTAAAGTCAAGATCCAGGTAGGTACTGATCATTGCTTCTTCATCAAGCAGGTTCAGGGTCTTAAGGTTGACCGTATCCAATGTAGCTTCCACTGCTATATGGTCTACATCTTCCCTGAGGTCAACATAGGCATTGGAGTTGAATTTAAGATTGGGGTCATCGATTTTAAGGGTACCTATAAACAGCTCTTTGGCCAACCTGGCATCAGTTTCTATATTGGTATAGTTATAATTCTTGAATCCAAAACTGCTGACATTCGCTTTTAGTACGAAATCAGCCTCCTCCTTAGTAAAACCGGAACCCTGGATCTGTCCGTTTAAGGCGACTTTTTGAAAAATATCCGGTCTTTCCGACCATCGGCCCAGATTAAAGTCATTGGTCGCAAGTGCCCCGGAATAAGTAGCGCTTTGGGTTTTCTCGTCAATCTTTAAATTCATGTCAGAATTAAGTGTACCCAGTTGAGTAAAGAACGTTCCATTAGCAACAAAGTCTCTGGGGAAGCCCAGAAATTGGCTGTTCAGGCGAATGGTGCCAAACTTTAGTGCTTCCAGATAGAGCTGGTCACCAATAAATGGTCGCAGGTCGCTGGGTGAGATCACGGAATTTTTGAGGCTGGCATCAATAAAAGTATCGAGAAAGACCGGAAGCCCCTCCATATTGATATTTCCTATTAACCTGCTTTCTTCTCCAAACTCCAGTTCAACATTACTGAAATCAAAAGCGATGATCTTACCATCGAAATCACCACTTAAAATGAATCGCTGGTCAACCTTTTGTAAACTAGGGACAAAAAGCTTGAGTTCACTGGCGGCAATGTTTGATTTGTCAAAGTTCGCCACTACCCGGACACTGTCGCGAAAACTGCTCAGTGCCGACGGTTTATCATAATTAAAAACCAACGAGTCCTTGATCTCACTTTCACCGGCGAACAGGTGCATATTCCGGAAAGCCATCACCTGGTTATTAAAATAAAAATCTGTAGAGAAATCGTGGACTTTTAGCTTGGTAAGAGGCTCAATGGCACTCATTTCCTGAATAACCAACTGAATGGTATCATTGCGAATCTTAAAATTAGATATTTCAGAGTTCAGGCTGTCGAGCAAGAAATGGTGATAATCAAGTCCGCTCATAATGGAATCCTTGGCAATGTTGTTTAACCTTACTTTGGAATTAATAAACTGTACTTTTGAAATTATAAAATCGCGTTTGGCTGGTTCATCTCTGGGGTTCACCCATCGTTTTATACTTCTTATAAAACCTCCGAGATTAATTTGTTCCTGGATTGAGTACTTTGTGAGGTTGATGTCCGAACGGGTAAAAGTGGCCTGATCAATCCGAATTTGGTTGGTTGAGATCAAGGTTGTAATATCAAAATCCACCAATAGGACATCGACCCCAATCATCAGATTTTGTTTCCGGTCGTATATTTTTAAACCGTCTATTTTTAGTTCATCAAACCAGTTTAAGTCAACATGTTCGAGGGTTACCGGATACTGAATACGTTGGCTTACAGAGTAAGAAAGTTCTTTAACTACCTGAGTTTGGATAAATGGCAACTGGATTGCCGCCGCGAATAAGATAAAAAAGATAAAAACCCCTATGATGAACCAAAAAATTCCTTTGACCACAGGATTTTTAATAAATTTAATTTTTGATGTGCTCATTACACATGGCTAAAGCCCCAACCATACTTGCAATAGAGTCCTCTTGTGATGAAACTTCAGCAGCTGTAGTACATCAAGGAAAGGTACTCAATAATATAATAGCAACGCAGTCTATCCATGAAAATTATGGCGGCGTTGTGCCTGAATTGGCCTCTAGGGCACATCAATCAAATATTGTACCGGTTGTAGACGAAGCCCTGAAAAACGCCGGTATTACCAAAAATAACCTGGACGCAATTGCATTTACCCAAGGTCCTGGATTGCTGGGCGCCCTGCTGGTAGGCACTTCATTTGCAAAAGCTATGGCGCTTGCTTTGGACATTCCATTAATAGCCGTTGACCACATGCAGGCACATGTGCTGGCGCACTTTATTGAACCTCCTTATCCTGAGTTTCCCTTTCTTTGTTTAACCGTAAGTGGTGGCCATACTCAAATCCTTTTGGTTAGAAGTCACTTGGACATGCAGGTGGTAGGCAGGACCAGGGATGATGCAGTAGGAGAGGCATTTGATAAAATTGCCAAGCTGCTTGGTTTCCCATATCCGGGTGGACCGCTGCTGGACCAAATGGCTGGTAAAGGAAACCCAGACGCTTATGAATTTCCTCAAACTCAGGTTGATGGTCTGGACTTTTCATTTAGCGGTATAAAAACCGCAGTATTATATTTCCTGAGGGATGCGTTGAAATCCAATGAAAATTTTGTTGAACAGCAACTTGCTGATATTTGTGCCAGTGTGCAAAAAACCCTGATCCAGATGTTGTTTCAAAAACTGGAAGCTGCCGCAAATAAATTTGACATCTCCGAGATTGCCGTTGCTGGTGGAGTCAGTGCAAACAGCGGATTACGCCAGGGGCTTCAGGAACTCGCCCGCTCCCGTAATTGGCAGAGCTACATACCTGAATTTCAATACTGTACCGATAATGCTGCAATGATCGCTATTACTGCGCACTTTAAATACCTGGAAGGACAGTTCGCAGATTTACAGACAGGACCTAACCCAAGGCTAGCTTTGTAAAAGAGCAAGAGCATACAGCAACAGCATACAGAGCAAGAGCGTAGAGCGCTGTAAAGTTTCTTCCAAACAACTAACGCCCAATTGAGGTTCTGGTAGCGCCGAACCATTAAATCTCCACTCTATTGCTCTTGCTCCAATCCTGCATGCTCAGCACTGTTGCTCTTGCTACAATCCTGCATGCTCCACTCTATTGCTCTTGCTACAATCCTGTATGCTCCACTCTGTTGCTCTTGCTGTAATCCTGTATGCTCCACTCTGTTGCTCTTGCTGTAATTCACTATCTTTGGCCTGCAATGAGTAAGCACAAGGAATCATATCGACAGGTCCAAATAAAAAACAGGAGAGCCCGGTTCGAATTCCAATTACAGGATTCTTTTATTGCAGGAATGGTATTGACCGGCACTGAAATTAAATCAATCCGGTTGGGTAAGGCAAACCTTCAGGACGCTTACTGTGTTTTCGAGGGGGATGAACTATGGGTGTTAGGAATGCATATAAGTCCATACGAACAAGCTAATCACTATAACCATGAAGCAACCCGCAAACGGAAATTACTGTTGAATAAGAGTGAATTGAAAAAACTTTATAAGATATCCAAAGATGAAGGGATAACTATAATTCCTACACGCCTGTTTATCAACAATCGTGGTTTGGCAAAGTTGGAGTTTGCGCCTGGTAAAGGGAAGAAGTTATATGACAAACGTCATGATATAAGAAAGAAGGATGAAGAGCGGGAAATTAGGCGAATGCGGTTTTGAAAGTTTGAAAGAATTAAGGAAATAACATGGTTCGGATATTTTTTCGTCATAGATTAATTAGTTTTCATAGAAGTAATAATGTTTTAGTACCTGGGAAGTAGCTAGGTAGAGTTAGTATGAATCAAAGAGTGCTTGTTTTAAACCAAGATTACGGTCCTCTAACCGTATGCAGTATTCAGCGTGCATTCTTACTCATATTTCTGGGTAAAGCAGAGCTGATATCCGGATTTGACGGACAATTCCTACGAACCGTCACTGCTAAATTTCCTAAACCGGCAGTAGTAAGAATCTTAAATTACATCAGCATCCCATATAAGGACGTGGAACTGTCGAGACAAAATGTTTTCAAACGGGACAGCTATCGTTGTCAGTATTGTGGAACTTCAAAGGATCTTACCCTGGACCACGTTTTACCACGATCACGCAAAGGCAGGTCATCCTGGACCAACCTGGTTACCGCCTGCAAATCCTGTAATGCAAGAAAAGGTAATGCATTGCCCGAGGAGATTGGGTTAACCCTGAAGAGCAAACCTTACAAACCCTCTTTTATCTTGTTTCTTCGAGATTTTTCAGGGTTCATTCAGGATGAATGGCGCCCTTTCCTGAATGCTAAAAGCGCTTGATTTAATCCTTGGAAATAATTGATATGATGGAAAACTCGGAACAGGTAGGGTTAATTCAGGTAAGTTCAGATATCGGGCTGCTAA
>BQJT01000236.1 GCA_021604845.1 Cyclobacteriaceae bacterium | reverse complement strand
TCGGGGTGTAGCGCAGCCCGGTAGCGCGCGTCGTTCGGGACGACGAGGCCGGAGGTTCGAATCCTCTCACCCCGACCATCACAAGCCTTGTTGACATCGTCAACCGGGCTTTTTTATTAACGGACAACCAAGCTTTCTTGTACGATAATCTGGTAAAAATGCGGCCTGAAACCAACTCACAACTTCGGTAAATCCCAGGGTTTGCGATACTCCGGGGTTATAAGTTGGTTGGCTGGTTTATTTTTTCCAAATGTCTTCTTCTGCTGATCCCAAACCAATCGCGATTGTGTCCGCTGCGCGATATTACCCATATGAGCATACTGCGCCACCAACCGGCCGTTCTCCACCGGGCAATTGGGTTCTTCCCTGGTCTTTATGCACTCCAGAAAATTCTTTATATGATCTTCGCTGGAAGACCTGGTTGATTCCATCGAAACCGCGGCAATCTGTGGCTGGTTGTTTTCCATCTCAGGAATAAGGCTCCATCCGCCGCGATCTGCCACTATAGTACCGTTGTTCCCGATAAACGCCAGCCCGTAAGGTTTGTCATAGGGACCGGTTTGCAACCCACCCAGGCTTTGCCAATTGATGTCAAAATTTTCCATTTGAAAATTCACGCTAAGGGTATCAAATGTTTCGTGTGCGTGGTCCGGATAAGCAAAATTTCCTCCGGTAGCTACCACCGCCGCTGGAGTGGTGCTAATATTGCCAGCCCATAGAGCCATATCGATCAAATGCACACCCCAGTCGGTCATCAGTCCTCCGCCATAGTCCCAGAACATTCTCCAGGATCCATGAAACCGGCCTTCGTTAAAGGTGCGCTGCGGGGCGGGGCCCAGCCACATATCAAAATCAACACCCTCAGGAACCGCACTGTCCTTCTTTACCGGACCCCCGATCCCATATCGGAAATTGGCCCAGATATTTATTCTTCTTAGCTGTCCTATCTTTCCTGATCTGATGCTATCGATGGCCTGCTGCCAATGTTTGCCACTCCGCTGCTGTTGGCCCACCTGGACCACCCTTTTATATCTTCGGGTAGCATTAACCATAACGTCCAATTCGGCCAGGCTATTGGCCATTGGCTTCTCTACATATACATCTTTACCTGCATCACAGGCGTAAACCGTTTGCAGGCAGTGCCAATGATCGGGCGTGCCGATAATCACCGCATCCAGATCCGGATGCTCCAATAACTTTCGAAAATCCTTAAAACTTTCCGGCCTGCGATCCTGCAGCTGCTGGACCTCGTTCACCCGATCCCGGATCACTGAATCATCAATATCGCAGATACCTAAACATTCTGTATCCGGCTGTTGAAGGGCTTGTTCCAACACCCTAAACCCCCGGCCACGGGCGCCAATCAAGCCAAGCTGAACCTTATCATTGGCTGAAACCTTTCGTTTCATGGTCTTAACCAAAGTCGGATTTAAAGAAATAGCGCCCAGTCCCATGGAGAATCGGCTGGTATCCTTTATGAATTTTCTTCTGGTAGGGTTCATCAGTTGATCTGACTTTGATGTTGGGCTTAATCTAATTGTTACATCAGTTGATTCCAAATACTTAAACTATTGACTTTAACCTAACTTCCCATTCAAATCTTAAAACCAAGGAAGTTCCAATAATCAAGGAAAAACAGGTATAGGATGGAAAGAATAGTATATCCAATCTGAAACATCTTATAACTACGAGGGGTTGACTTCGATTTTAGAGTAAATATTGTCCAATACAAGGTTAATAGGGTGGCGAGAATATGGATATAGGGAATAGCCAGTAACACATGCAGCCACATGACGATACTTTTTGAGGTAGCAAAAACTGTGTAAACTGTGGCTATAATCTGAAGTACTCCCAGTACGCAGATCACGTTTAAGAGGCTAGTCCAGCGATTCAGTTTCCAGATGATGCCGGTTAGACTATAATATTTCGCTGGATATTGTTTGGGGATTCTTCTAAATACAGGGGTCCAACTCAAAATAAACACCATCAAAAATAGTATCATGAAAAGTGCCAGCATACCCAGTTGAGCATTTGCATATTGCAGGGGTGAAATCTTCTCAAGGGTAAACGGAGGATATCTTGAAGGGCTGATAAACATTTTTGTAACCTCACCCTGTGTGTTGGTCTCAAAAGCAAGGTAATCCGCTCCACCTACCTCACTAAAAACCAGATCATCTATGGGCTCCCAAAATGTCGGTTCGGACAAGCCTACCGGGTACGTCAATTTCAGCTGAGACCCCGTTTGCTTTATAGAAAATTGGACAAATAGTTTGGGCAATTTCTCTATGGACTGATCGGCATAGAATGGACCGGTATATCGACCAATAAACCGGTTTAAAGAATAGTTTTCCAACACCTCAGGTCGCTCAGAGTCTTGGCGTTCGGCTGGGTAGAAATGATTCATGAAATGTCTAACCAATTTTTCACGAAATGCGAAGCTGTTGTTGGTCAAACTAACAAAAAACCCCAACCTTTCGCCTGGTAGCATAAAAAAGAGACTCGAAAACCCTGGGGTATCACCTGCGTGCTCCAGAGTGCTGATTCCGTTTTCCTTGGAACTCCAAAATCCCAGGGCTGTTCCGGGTTGAGAAGGATGGTTAGTAAAATGCTGTTCGTGCATAAGTGCCACTGTTGAGTCTTTAAGAATCCTGGAATTTGCAAACACCCCATGATTCAGTTGAGCTATCATGAAATGGGCCATATCTTCTCCGGTAGATAAAAAAGAAGCGGCAGGTCCCCCGTGGTAATACAGGTAAGGCATAGGATGATATCGACCGCTTTTATACTGATAGCCGGTAGCTAGTTTTGTCTGGAGTTTTAAATCATCATCAAACCCGCTTTGGAACATCTGCAACGGTTCCTGTATGTATTCCCGTACATAGTTACTGAAGGATTCCCCTGACTGTCTTTCTACCAGATAGCCCAACAGGGCATAGCCATGGTTAGAATAATCATAGTGCAACCCCGGCGAGTTTATCTGAGGTGGCAAATACTTTTTCAGATACGCCTCAAGCGGCATGGTTTCCCCTTGATCATAAGTAGCCCAGTGAATGAATCGTTCGTCAAGTCCGGATTGATGTGTCAACAGATGACCGACTTTAATAGGTGCCAAATTGATATCTCCTACTCGAAAATCCAGGTATTCATTTATGTGGTTCTCCAAGCCGATCTTACCGCTTTCTACTAGTTGTAAGACAGCAGTAGCAGTAACCAGCTTTGATATGGAAGCAACCCGAAAAACCGTCTGTTTTGGATCGACCAGGGTAGAGTCCTCTAAGGAAGCGTGGCCATAACCCATCCTATACTTTACCGAATCACCTTGTACAAAAACCAGTACCGCACCCGGTATATTATTGTCAGGCATTTCAGACTCAAAAAATGTGTCGAAGAATGTCTTAGCCTCCTCCAGTGAAATCGGTCGATCAGCATTAATCGCCTGGCCCTCTGCCTGATGTAAGCAGAAAAACACGCTGAAATAAAATCCAAAGATGACCCATTTTAATCTCGTCATCTCGATCTTTAGGTTCTTAAATGCATTGGGTAAATATCTTGCCTGATATTATACTGTCCTGAAGGGAATTTACCGGAATTTTCCGTTTTTTAACCTGTTGGAGGAACAGCATTTTGAATCTGATTGTGTGGTTATCACTGAAATAACCACCATTTACCATTATAATATTTGAAGGTTTAGATCAAATATTTTCCAATATTTAGAAATGAAACTTACCCCTACCCTGCTGCTCTCTACGGTGGTTTCCGCGCTGGGCGGATTTCTTTTCGGCTTTGATACGGCGGTAATCTCCGGCACCACCGATGAACTAAGATCTGTCTTTGAACTCTCCTCTAACGGCCTTGGGTTTACCGTATCCAGTGCTATTATTGGCACCTTTGTAGGGGCCTGGTTGGTGGGGAAACCCGCAGACCAGTACGGAAGGAAGACCATCCTTTTCCTTTTAGCCTTATTTTACCTGGTTTCAGCGTTGGGAAGTGCACTGGCCTGGAATTGGGTCTCGTTCCTGGTCTTTCGGTTCCTAGGCGGGCTGGCAGTAGGCGGTGCTTCCGTGGTATCCCCCACCTATATCGCAGAAATCTCCCCGGCCAATTATCGCGGCAGACTGGTGGCGGTTACCCAGGTGAATGTGGTGTTCGGAATGCTGATTGCCTATTTATCCAACTATTATATCGCCACTATTATCACCGATCAAACCTGGCGCTGGATGCTGGGTGCGGAAGCCATTCCATCGGCTCTATTTTTCATGTTATTGTTCTTTATTCCACGTAGTCCCCGGTGGCTGATGGCACAAAGCAGCGAAGCGGCTGCCCGGCAGGTACTCACAAAGTGTGGTGCACAGGATGTTGACAGGGAAATCAAGGAAATACAAAAGTCACTGGACCTGGAGCATCATAGTAAGAATGAACCATTTTTCAGCAGGTCCTACAAATTCCCCATACTATTGGCCATTGCGATCGCAGCATTCAATCAGCTGTCAGGGATCAATGCAGTATTGTACTATGCACCCCATATCTTCAAGATGGCAGGGGCTGGAGCTGGAAGTTCCTTACTTCAATCTATCGCAGTCGGCGGCACCCTGTTCGTTTTCACCCTGTTGGCGCTGCCGGTAATTGACCGGTTTGGCAGAAGGACCCTGATGCTGGCAGGTTCCATCGGTTACATTCTATCCCTGACTTCCTGTGCAGTGGTTTTTTACCAATACGGAACCGATTTTGATGCCACCGGTGGTACCATTGTCCTGATCAGTATACTGGTATTTATTGCCTCACACGCTTTTGGTCAGGGAACAGTGATCTGGGTTTTTCTGAGCGAAATTTTCCCCAACCGGGTAAGGGCCCGGGGCCAGGCGCTGGGAAGTTTCACCCATTGGTTTATGGCATTCATCATATCCTGGACATTCCCTGTGATAGCGGAAATATCCGGAGGGCATATTTTTACCTTTTATGCAGTATGCATGGTAGGCCAGCTAATTTGGGTATTGAAAGTAATGCCTGAAACCAAAGGGATCACGCTGGAGGAGATTCAAAGGAAGTTTGGCATTGAGTAAGATTCAACAGCAAAAGCAAACGGTGTGGAACCTGCCTACCTCCAGGCAGGCATACAGGTGTTTCGAAATGCTAAGGTACCGGGACTGTCATGGGAGCGCCCTCTTTTTTAACAAAAAACACCAGTGCCTTGGCCGGTTTGGTATCACTGGCATTCATTGAAATAACATGGATGTCATCCGGGGTTTCGTAGAAGGTTCCTCCCGGTGACAACGTCACTTTTTCACCACCTTCAACCTGCATCACTATGGACCCCTCCAGTACATAGACAAAGGTATGGGCGTTGTGGCGATGTTTGGGAGAACTATCGCCCGGGGGAAAATCAACCACCAGCATCACCCCTTCCCTGCCCGGCAGATCGGGGAAACTTTTTTGCATCAGCAGGCCCACCGTCCGGTCCTGTGCCAATGCCGATACCACCATACACATGGTGAAGCTAAAAATAAGGGCGATTTTTTTCATGATGATCCGTTTGGTGTTTAATTCCTGAAAAACCAATATAGCCGACAAAAATTTCAGATAATCTCATTTGACTAATTATATTTGCACCCTGAAGTTAACCGACAGGCTGCTTCAAAACATGGTTCCGTAGCTCAACTGGATAGAGCAACTGCCTTCTAAGCAGTAGGTTCGGGGTTCGAGTCCCTGCGGAATCACCACTTTGGGCTATCTCTTATTAGGGACGAGAAGTTTAGCCCTCTGTCTTGATGCCTTACAGGTAAAACCACCGCACTCGGTATCATTGGTGAGTAACTAGCAGCGGGTCCTCAGGTTTGAGTTTATTTAACGATTCAATATCACCCTTGCCAACAGGTTTGAGCGACTTAACTCGTGAAACAATAAACCAGGTTAAAGGAATAACACCCCCGAAGAGAAATAGACTGGCTCCGATACCACGTAGCCATGTCAATGATTCAAAAATACCACCGGATATAAATTCTTCAGAACGTGCATACCAAAACCCATGGTCTATTATTGCTTTAAACTGGATGACACCAGCTGGAAACAGATCCAGCAACACCATCAGCATCAGCCCGGCATTAATTGACCAGAATGAAAACTTAACAACCCTGGGATTCCAACGATCAGGCTTAATTAAAAGTTTGGATGCAAAAAGCAATGCAGCTAACGAAATATTTCCATATACTCCCATCAACGCCGCGTGACCATGATTGATGGTAAGGTAAGAACCATGTTCGAAATAATTCATAATTGGCAGGTTGATAATGATCCCCATAACACCTGCCCCGAAGAAATTCCAGAAATTCACTGCAACCAGGAACAAGAAAACCTCTGAAAAACCGAAATTTCCCAGGTCTTTGAATCCGTGCCCATTTATGGCCATACGTGGCAAATTTTTAAAACGCCAGGCCTCTACGGTTAATAAAATCAATGGTACGAACTGAAGTGTGGAAAACACGCTACCCAGTGCCATAGTAGCTACCGGTTTGGCATTCCAATAAAAATTATGGGAAATCCCCAGCAGGCCGGTACCCAAAAATAAGATAGTTGCGAAATATACCACCCTTATGGCAGCCTGCCTGCTTACTAATCCCATCAACACCATTAGATAACTGACAATTACGGTTATGAATACTTCAAAGAAAGCCTCAACCCACATGTGAATCACCATCCACCGCCAAAAGTCTGCAATAACAAAATTGGTCTCAGGACGGGCTACAAATCCAGAGAGGAAAAGTACCGGTATCCCGATTACTGAATAGAGTATCCAGTTGGGTATGTTCCAGGGCTCGTTTTTGATAAGTGCAGGTCTGATG